>CASEWH010000086.1 GCA_949291575.1 uncultured bacterium | reverse complement strand
TTGATGGCTTAACTATTTGTCAAAATAATTATTATGGACAAGATGTTAAACATTATCATATTCAGTTAATACCAAGATATGATAGTGATAGTTTTAAATGTACTTTTGATGAAAATAGTGTTAGTAAATTAGATGATGTGTATGATAAGTTTAAAACTGAGTAGAAATTTTTACTCAGTTTTGCTATTTAATATTTTTCTTATTTCTTAAAGTTTTACGGTTATAACCGCAAAACTTTTTATTTTTCTATTTTTTACGACTACAAGTTATTTTATGAAGAAACTAAAAATAAAGTCAATTATTATTAGAATTAAAAGAATAATAGAGATGAATTTAGGAATCTTTTTAATAAACTTATCAGTTAGAGGCTTTACTACATATAAGAATATTAGACATGCTGTTCCCCATACTAGGCTTACTTCGAAAGATATATATTTACCAAAGTTATATTTCATATCAGTATAATCCCAAAAACTTTTATGAAAAATAAACTCTGTTAAATATCCTCCTATTAGTTCTATAATCGTTAATATTACTGTAACACTTATAAATAAGATAATTATTTTTTGCCATTTTTTTATCTTTAAATTATTAAATATTAATCTTGTTAGAAAAATCATAATAATTACACCAAAACCATAAATAGGCATCCATGGTCCATAGAAAGGATTACTAGTAAAATCTCCTGTTAATATTAACTGTAATATATTCTCATAGATAAATCCTAAAATAGCGAAAAAAAGAAAATTGTTTAAATAATAATACATAGTATCACACTCTTTTCTATATTATTATTAACAATTTTCTTTATATAATACAAAAAGAAACTCTAAAAAAGAGCTTCTTAATTAATAAGTCATGCAAGAACCTAAGATGATAGCTAGTAAGATATATAATACAATTATAATTAGAAAACTATTTCTTGGTCTTGATGAACAGCAGCTAGTAGTTACTGTTTGATTATTTGAACAAGACATTTTTACACCTCCTTTTTATACCTTAGCAGACAGCACCTATTATAATAACTAGTAAGATAAATAATACTAATATAATAGCGCTGTTTGAATTACAATTACCCATAACTTAATCCTCCTTTTTTCTAGTGTTCACATTATTCTATGGTAAATATTAAAAAAGTGTGATAAATTTGCTTTATTTTGTTTGCAAGTTAGGTAAGATAATGCTATGATATTTATTGAATTGATAAGGAGGAAATTAAATGAAAAAAATAGTTAAAGTGACAGCAAGTGCTCTTGCAATATGCTTACTTGTTACTGGTTGTGGAAATAATGCTGAACTTAAAGATAATAATACAGTTGTTAAAACTGATGAAGGGAAGATTACAGCAGATCAGTTATATGAAAGTTTAAGAGATAAGTATGGTATTAGTGTTTTAGTTGATATGATTGATTATCAATTATTTGATGAGAAATATGAAACTGATGAGACTGAAGAAGAAACTATTAATGCTCAAATTGAACAAATGAAATCTCAATACAATAATGATGATGAGGCATTTAATGCTGCCATTCAACAATATTTAGGTGTTGAAGATGAAGATGAATTAAGAGATATGTTATCACTTGAATATAAGAGAAATTTAGCGATTGAAGAACATGTAAAGAATAGTGTTACTGATGATGAGATAGAGAAATATTATAATGATGAAGTTATTGGTGATATTAAAGTTAGACATATCTTAATAAAACCTGAAACTACTGATGATATGTCTACTGAAGAACAAACTGAAGCTGAAGAGAAAGCTAAGAAAGAAGCAGAAGATTTAATTAAAAAGTTAGATGATGGTGCTGACTTTGAAGAACTTGCTAAAGAATATTCTGATGATACTGGTAGTGCTAGTGATGGTGGTTTAATTGATTACTTTAATAAAGATGATAATATGGATGAAGCTTTCTTAAATGCATCAATTGATCTTGAAGAAGGTAAATATACTGAAGAGCCTGTTCAATCTAGTTTTGGTTATCATATAATACTTAAAGTTGATCAAAAAAGTAAACCTAAACTAAAGAAAGTTAGAGAAGATATAATAGAGACATTAGCTGAAGAAAAGTTAAATGAAGATGCAGCACTTAGATATAATGCTTTAATAGAGATTAGAGAAGAAGCTGGTATTAAGTTTAATGATGATAGCTTAAAGAAAGATTATGATGAGTTAATGCAACAATTAATAGATAGTGTTAATAGTAGTAGCACTGCTAGTTAGTAGTAATAAAATTTAATAGTTAAGAGAAGTACACATTTTAGGTTACTTCTCTTTTTTGACAAAATAGATACTTTGTGGTATAATATGCAGCACAAGAGACGAAAGGGATGAAATAATGAGAAAAGATATAACTCTAAAAACTAAGGAAAGATTAATACCTATTTATGAACAAGTAGAAAAAGATTTTAATAAATTTCCTGATATTAAGACTACTGAAGATTTCTTTATTTGGAGAGATAATATAAAAAAGGAAATAGAAGAACAATTTATTAAATTACAAGAACCATGTGATGATAAAACAAAAAAGAGATTACGTAATAAAATAGTTGAGGAAACAATTGAAGGTAATGTTTCTTTAGAACTTCTTTATGCTTGGACTAAATGTGTAAGAATGATTACAGGTGCAAAAGCATTTGTTAGGATGGTTAATGATGAATATGGCATTGAAGGTAATGACCATGTAATTAAAGCTACTACTGTCTTACATAAACATCTTAAAGAAAATGGAAAAGCTAATACTAGTGATTTATTTGATATCTTACAAATAAGAGAACTTAGTCTATTAGTAAAATATCCTTCTTTACAGAGAACTATAAATACACCTTATGAATTTGAAAGAGCTATTGTTAAGGAAGATGAAAGCGAAGCTTGGTCTGCCCCTTTATTTGTAACTATGCTTAAAGCTTATGGAATTGAAAAAGATGATTTACTAATAATAGGTAGAAAAGTTATAGAAGAAAGTAAAAATTATATAAAAGAAACAAGAAATAATCATAAAGAAGAACAAATTGTTAAAAAACTTGTTGCATAAATAAAAGAATAGAGAAAATATTTTATTATCTCTATTCTTTTGGTATATCAAAGCCCAAACTGTACATCTTTTGTTTAAGTTTATACTCTAGTTCTTTACCAGAGTATTTTTTACTTAATTTGTTATAATATTTTTCATATTCTTTTTTTGCAATATCATTGTTTTCTTCTATATCAGTAGAGTTTAATACTTCTTTTATTATATCTTTAGAAAAGCCATTATTAATTAAATCTACTTGTAATTTTTGTTTTAAAACTTTGGCACTTTTATTATGATTAGATTTTATTTTTTTAGAGATTAATTTCTCTATTTTTTCTTTTTCTAAGAAGTTCGTATACTCTTCTAAAGCTTCATTATAATCATTAGGCTCTACTCCCTTTTTATCTAGCTCTAAAGCTATTTTTTTAGGACCTTTATTAGTTGTAATAATGCTATTATGAACATAACTTTTAGCATAGTTTTTATCATTAATATAACCTTGTTTTTCTAAAGTGGTGATAGCAAAAGCTATACTTTCCTTACTATACTTTTTTTCTATTAGTTTTTTTCTTATCTCTTCTTTAGTTTTAATAGTTCTTTTTAGAGTCTTTAAAGCATCATAATAACTCTCATAGTTTTTATTATCTTCAATTATCTTATTAAGTTCATCTTCTTCTATAGTCTTTGTTATTAGTAATTCATATTTTAATATTATCTCTTCATAAAAGTCATAAGAGTTAAAATTATCTAAATAAATGGTATATAAACCGTTAGGTCTTTTCTTAAACTTTTCTATTTTCATTAGTACCTCCTCATTTAATTACTTTATTAAAATGATATAACTGTTTACATAAAGGTCTTTTTCTAGTGCCACTATGTAGTTCTACTTCTTCTAAATTCTCATAAATATTTGGTGTCTTTATACCAATACTATTAAGTGTTTTTAAATCATACTCTTTAAAAGCTGCACACGGTAGAACTGTTCCATCATACTTTATAACTAGTTTACTTAACCCTGCTGTACATTTATGAGTATCTTCTCCTTGTAAATGGATTCCTACTCTTAAATTACCTTTGAATTTATCTTTACATCTATTAAATATTTCAACAAATTCCTTAAATTCATTTTCTGATAAAGAAAGTAAATCTTCATTAATTTTTCCTCTTCCTTGGGGAACAAAGTTTAAAATACTTAACTCATCAAATTCTGCTACATTTAACATTTCAATGATATCTTCTAATTCTTTATAATTAATTTTAGTAGGAATGAAATGAGCATCTGTATTTAGACCAGAACTTTTCGCTTTTATCATTGAAAGAGTAACTAAATCAAATAAATCTTTAGTGCCCATAATCTTATCATAGATATTTCTATTCCAAGCCTCAAAGTCAAAAACAATTTTATCTAAACCATTTTCTTTTAATAGTTTACAATCATAAGTGGAAAGATGGTCATACTTTTTTTCATCATAACTCAAATATATTGACATTTGTTTACTTATTAATTTTTCATATTCATCTTTAGGCATGCCTTCACTAAGATATGATTTATATGATTTTCTTAAATTGAATTCTAACTGTTCCCTATCAGATTCGGACATTTTAAAACGTTTCTTTATGCCACTAGTAAATAATACTGTTTTAATATTATTTAATTTACAATATCTAATCATTCTTAATAATTCAGGGTGTAATAATGGTTCTCCTCCAGATAAAGATATTTCTTCTATTCCTCCTATACTTATAAAATAATCTATTACTTCTTTAAACTTTTTATAGTCTATTAACTTTTCTTTATTAATAGAAGAACAAGATGAACAAAAAAGACAGTTGTTAGGACAAGTTTCAATTATTTCAAAACATAGGTCTTTTAACATATATAATCACCCTCTTGCTAGTTATTGTAGCATATTAAACTGATTATTTAAACAAGGTAAAACACATATCCTAATGATATGTGCCTACTTATTTTTTTCAACTACCTTTAATTTACCCTCTAAAATTTCTTCTAAAGCTCTACCTATATTTTTACTACATTTATATTGGTTAAGAGCTAGTTGATAGTGTTCATCTTTAGTCATCTCTTTACTACGTCTTGCGGCAATATGAACTAATTCGTATTTGGAACTAACAATATTTAGTAATTTATCAATAGATGGATAATTCACTTGTATCACACTCCTTATTATTATCTTATAATTATAAAGAATATTTTACAAGCATTATGACACAATTAGACACTTTGTGACATGTAAATGGCAAGTAGTTATCTTGGTTATCAGTTTTGTATTCTTATTTGTTCTTCTTTTACTAATGGATATGAAATAAGGTATTTACTATCTAAATTTTCTTTATACATGTCAACTGCTGTTATTTGATGATTATCATAAGTTGTATAGTAATAAATACCTTTATTTGTATTACAACATGAGGTGTAAAGAGTTATCTCGTATTTTCCATTTTCTATTTCACAACAACCTCTTTGTTGATCAACAGAGTTTAAGATATGAAAAAATTGACTGACACTTTCTTTTTCTGTGTCTTTAGAGATGGAATTAAGTTTTACAAAGGATGCTCTTATAAATCTAGATTGACTTGATAAGTCTCCAGGAAGTCCTATAGCCCCCATTCCTCTACTATATCTTTTTAACTCAAAGTCTTTACTAAATTTACATTCTGGTTCTCTATTAGATAGGTGCATATAATTATTTAGAGCGAACATTTGCTTATCAAAGGTAGGATTATTTGTTAAGACTCCTACTTTATTTTCATATATCTTAATTCCTTCTTTTACTGATTCTACAGTTATTGACTCTTTATCATCTGATATAAGCCAGTGTAGTTCTGCTAGTGGTAAATCTTTACTAAAAGGGACATTTAAAAAATTCATATTTTTAATTAACTCTTTCGCTTCTTTAACACTACTACACCTACTTAAAATCCAAGGGATGAATTCAAACTGAGTGATGTTATCTTTTCCTAAAGTTTTTTCATTATATACGGTATTACCTACAAAGTTTAATCCTGCTATTCCTAGTCCTTTTTCATTAATAGCATCATAATATAATGGGTAATTTCTAATAACAGTAGCCATTCCTATAATAGCATAATGATTATTTATATTACCTTTTTCTATAAAATGAAATGGATAGTTTCTTGGAGTGATAACTACCTCTTCATTATAAGAGATTTCATAATCTAAAGTACGTCCAAAATAAAAGTCTTTTGTTTTGTATGTTACAGCGGTACACATAATATTCCTCCTTTATTATAATATTATAATTATAGAGGACTTTTTGCAAGATTTGTGACATAATTAGATATTTATTTTTCCGTGTAAAAAACCAAGATGGTTATCTTGGCTTTTAACGGAAGTTACAACATGAACCTTGGTCGATATTGCAGCATACATTTTCTTCACAACAAGTATATCTAGGGCAATAAGTATGTTTGAAAATGTGATGATTAACTATTCTTGTATGGATTGGACATACATGTGGAACTTGATGAACGAAGGTTCTATTTATTTGACGTTGTTGTACTGGTTCCATAATTGGAGAGTTAGTAGTCATCATTCCCATATTTTGTCCCATTCCCATAGTATTACTATTCATATTGATATCAATATTCATATCTTGGTCAACAACATTGTTATTGCCATCGATAGTAGATGTCATATCAATATCTTGATTATTAAATAACATACACTTTCCTCCTCTAGTATTAAGATATTCAGTTAGGAAATTTGTGTATAAATTATTTGCCTAAAATGGCATTTTAAAATTACCATTTTTCATTTGTTTCATCATTTTTTTCATACTTTCAAATTGGGTTAATAGTTTATTTACTTCTGATACTGATAATCCACAACCTTTAGCGATTCTTGTTTTACGTGATGCTTTAATAATAGAAGGATTCCTTCTTTCTTCTTTAGTCATAGAAAGAATTATTGCTTCTATATGAGCCATTTGTTTAGGAGGGATATTTACATTAGTTAGTCCCATTTTCTTAGCACCTGGTATTAATTTTATGATATTTTCAAGAGGTCCTAATTTCTTTATTTGTTTTAATGTACTTAAAAAGTCTTCAAGGTCAAACTTACCTTGTTGCATTCTTTTAGCAGTCTTTTCAGCTTCTTTTTCATTAAGCACAGCTTCTGCTTGTTCAACTAAAGAAACTATATCTCCCATACCAAGAATTCTTCCTGCCATACGTTCTGGATCAAAAGAATCTAGTCCATCTAGTTTTTCACTTACACCAATGAACTTGATAGGTACATTAGTTAAATGTCTTACTGATAAGGCAACACCACCTTTAGTATCACCATCTAACTTAGTAAGTATTACTCCTGTTAGTTTTAATTTATCATTAAAACCTGTAATAACATTAATAGCATCTTGTCCCATCATAGCATCTATTACAAGTAGAGTCTCCTCAGGAGACACTGCTTCTGTAATATTTTCTAATTCATCCATTAAGGCTTCATCTATTTGAAGACGTCCTGCAGTATCGATTAGGACATAATCATAACCATTTTCTTTAGCATAATTAATAGCATTCTTACTTATTTCTACAGGATTTCCTTTACCTTCACTATAGACTTCAATATTAAGTTCTTTACCAAGTTGTTTTAACTGGTCTATGGCTGCAGGACGATAAACATCACAAGCGACCATTAAAGGTTTCTTACTCTTTTTCTTACGAAGATAATTAGAAAGTTTTCCTATAGTTGTAGTTTTACCACTTCCTTGAAGTCCTACTAACATTAATATTGCAGGGTTTCCTGTTGTATTAAGTGGTGCAGAGTCTCCTCCTAGTAATTCAGTTAATTCATCTTTTACTATCTTAACAAATAAATCTCCTGGTTTAATACTAGTTCTAACTTCTTCTCCTAAAGCTTTTTCTTTAACATTATTAACAAACTCTTTAACTACTTTATAATTTACATCTGCTTCTAGCAAAGCTAGACGTATTTCTTTCATCATATCGCCGATATTATCTTCTGTAATTTTACCATAACCTTTTATCTTATGTAGAGCATTTTGTAATCTATCTCCTAAGCTTTCAAACATTTTATCACTCTCTTTTCTTTTAATATTATAACTGATAAGTATGAAAATGTAAAAAGAAAATATCAAATGTGCATATCATTTGATATTTAATAACATAAGTATCATTAATGGTGAGTAAAACCACTTTCTTTTGAAGTGTTTGATTTACTATTCTCTTCTCCTACAAAACTCATACCATATTTAACTTGATATAACTCTTCTAGATATTTAGTAATCTTCTTTTCTACTTCTAAATATTTGTTATACCAATATTCAATTGCATTTATCTTTTTTTCATTACCATAAAATCTTTCTTTAATTACTTTTTCCATAAGTTTTTTTACATCATAATTTTGAATATGGTGATAGAATGCTTCTATATTTTCTTTAGAACTTAAGCCGTTTTCTAATGTTAAAACTAAAGCATTGTCTATACTAGGTCCAGTATTAATATTAAAAACAGGATAAGAACAGTCTCCATAACCTCTGGTAAGACTATCGTGGCCTTGTTTTGCATCAAACCCTTTTGAAACATTATAATTTGCTCGAGCTATTTGTTTAGAACTGAATGTATTTTTAGACTGAGGTTCAACATTTATTCCTATCATAAAATTTATATTACTTTCTTCTAAAATATTACTTAAATATATTGCATCTTTGACATCTAAAGTTGGTATATCATTACTTTTTATTACATTAATCATTAAATTTGACTCAACATCACTAAAACCTATTTCATCAAGCGAATTAAATAACTTGGCATACCATTCATCAACAACTTGAGCATCATCGTAAAAATATTCTTTTAATATTTTAGAAAAAGCTAAATCATATTCTGATGGTTTCTTTATTTCTCTATTAGAATAAGGTAGCATAATTTGTTTCATTTCATTATCTATGCCGCGATGACTTTCATTTGCAGCATAAAGAGCATCATATAAATCACTACCATCTGATAAATGCAGTTTACTATCTATACTAAGTAATAAATTACTATTTATCATAGATTTAGGTAGTCTAAAGCGTAAATAATTTAATGAAGAAGCTCCACGTTCTTTTCTAGATATTCCTTTTTGAATTTGTTTTAGAGGTACTTCTAATATGTAAGGTGTTTCTTTATTATTCGCATCATAATAAATCTTAACATTATTTTTAGCATTACCTATATTATCAACACGATACAAACGTTTATTATATCCCATACTACTAAATTCAGAAAAGTCCCCCTCATCACCATAAATAGAGCTTTGCCAATCCACAGGAATATAATCTACTTGATTATTAACATTATTAACAGTAACTTCATTTTTTTCTTTAATTTCATCTGGACTACTAGCTACTGCTTCACTTTTGCTTTCTTTTTCTTCTTTTGTACTTTCTTTCTCTAAAGATTCTTTCTTTTCTTTATAATAATCATTATAATATTTATACCACTCTTCAAATAGGTCCATTTTTATAGAATGTTTATCCTCAACTACGTCTTCCAGCAATACATAAAATCTTCCAATCAGACAACTTAGGTCGATATCATCATCAAAAAGTGTAAGAGCTGCTAATTTTGTTTTTTCCATTAATTGCTCTAGTAATTCCTTATTTGTATCTTTCATCTGTTATATCCTCCTTATATATACTATATCAAATTAATTCTTTTATTTATACTTTTTTATTCTACTAGTTTTTTAATAACATAATATAATACTCTACTTTATTTTGGTATATAAATTTTGTTAATACTTTTCATCATTTTCGCTAAATCACTATTATTAAAATTAATGTTCTCTTTACCCAAAAGCATCATATTTTATAAAATTTCTATTTAGTTTATTTTTACTTTCCATAATGCCCCTTTGTAATTATCTATATTATAGTCCAAATAATGAAAAGAAATCAAGTAACCTACCTACTTATGTAAAAAGAAAATGATTAAATATCACTTTCTCTATTATTCATATTATTAGCAAGATCTGTTAACTCATTAAGTAAATTATTATATTCATTTAAGATATTATCATCACTAATATAGATATCTGTATCAGTATATTCTATATAATTAGCATTAGTTTCTAAGAATGTTAATATTTCATTTACTTTATCTAAAAATTCATTTAATTTAGTAGAAAGAATCTCCATTTCTTCCTTAGTACTATTAAGCATTTCTAAATCTTTTTCTGTATACATAAGATCTAAGTAAAAATCATAATAATATTCACTATCATTAAGTTTATCTTTATCTATTAAGTTTTTAATAGTTTCTTCTTCACAAAGACTACTAATATTTTCTAACTCTTTAGTTACTTTACTTTTAGTATTACTTATAAGAGTATGACTTCTTAAGTAATTAGGACTATCATTTCTTAGACTTTCAATTGTTAGTATATTAGTTAATTCTTCATCATTTAGATAACTATTTATCGCTTTAACACTGTCTGATAGA
Source organism: uncultured bacterium (assembly GCA_949291575.1). GTDB lineage: Bacteria > Bacillota_I > Bacilli_A > RF39 > UBA660 > Onthousia. The sequence goes on along the minus strand of CASEWH010000086.1, from coordinate 18,798 downwards.
CTCTTATAATACTTTTTAACTGCCTCTTCTACATAGGCTCTATCTCCTGTTGTTTTAACCTCAATTGAATAATTATCTGTCGCTAAGTCTTTATTACTATAGTTAATTATTTCTTGTTTTAAAATATCTTCTTCTTGTAATTCTTTAAAAGCTGTAAAGAATATTAATCCTAAAAATATGGCAACTACTATTACAATACCAATGATAATCTTTTTAATATTTTTTTTCATAAACTTCTCCTTTATTCAAATCAAATAATTCTTTTATCTTTTCATCTTTAAATATTATTTTATCATAAGAACTATCTATACAATCTATTTCTATTTCTGCTAGAGGATGTTTTATGTTATTGGTAATATCTTTAGAATCTATTATAGATGGTAAGTTATATTTTAATATATCATCATCACAATATTTAGATGGTATAGCGGAAAATACTGCCCATATCCACTGAATATCTTTATTTTTTTCTAGTAGTTTTATTAAATCGTGATGAGTTATAATTATATATTCTTCATTCAAAAAATCATAGTCAGTAGTTTCTATATCTGTAATTAACCATTTATAATTTAAGTTCTTATCTTTAAAACACTTTATTAATTTATACATGTTAGTATTAAACTCATTATTATCTTTATATTTATAACTTATCATATTTTTTTACCTTAACTTTCTGGTATTTCTAGATCTTTTATTTCTCCAAAATTAGAATAATAAATAGTTATAGTTGTAGTACTTGGTGTTTTGTTAATATAAGTAGTATAACTAGATAAATCATAAGTAACTTTAATTACTTCATCTTCTTCATTTGTTTCTAAGGTTATTTTATTAGGAATATCAGCGATATCTATATTTGTGTTATTAAGTAGAGAATCTATAGTATTAGTAGTTATTTCATAATTATAAGAAATATTACCTGTTTCATACTCTGTTTTAGATATTAAAGTAGCTCTTTCTAAAATTCTTGATATATTATTATCATCAGTAATATTATTAAAGTGATATAGTTCACTTGTTACTTCATATTTATCTGTTGTCTTTATTAAATTAATATTATCATAGATAAAGTAATTAGTAAAAGTATTATTACTAGTCATTACTCCTTCTGTTTTATTATCACTCTTGTCTCCTGTAAAATTTGTTATGATACCATTTATATTTTCTTCTCTTGTAAAGTGATAATTACCAGTTTCGATGCCATCTAGTTTATATTCAGTATTAACTTTGTTATCATTAGAAGTATCAATATCATTATTACTGCTATAATTTGTTCTTATTAGTGATATTAAACAGAAGAAGAAGATAAAGTAAAAAGCAAAGAAAAGAATAGCTCTTCCTCTTTTACTATTATATAAATCTTTAATAAATTTTATATATTTATTTTCTTTCTTTTTCTTTTCTTCTTTCACTTTAATACTACTCCTAACAATTCTTTTTTATCTACTCCATTTAAAAAGTCTTTTACTAAGCATCTTTTTTTACCTTCTAAAGCGATATCTGTTAGTATTATTTCTTTATCTCCTGTTACTACTCTAATACCATCTTTTTCAAAGCCAACGATAGTTCCTGGTTCTGTTTTAGCATAATATCTATCACTTAGTCTTACATTATAAACCTTCATTCTCTTACCGTTTAAAGTTGTATAAGCACCTGGGGTAGGATTTAAGGCTCTAACTTTATTATCTACTTCAGTACTAGTCTTAGTGAAATCTATCTTTTCATCTTCTTTAGTAATATTATAACCATAAGTAACTTCAGCTTCATCTTGTTTAATAGGATTAATATTACCACTAATTATATTAGGTAATGTTTCTAATAGTAAATCTTTTCCCATTTCACTTAATCTATCATGTAATGAACCTAGAGTATCTTCTTTAGTTATAGCAGTTTCAACCTCGCTAATAATATCTCCTGCATCCATTAAAACACTCATATACATAATAGTTATACCAGTCTTTTCATAGCCATCCATAATAGCATGATGAATAGGTGCTCCTCCTCTTAGTTTTGGTAAAAGGGAAGCATGAACATTGATACATTTATATTTAGGATAATCAAGTAATTCCTTAGGTAGTATTTGTCCATAAGCACAGGTTACTATCATATCTGGTTCATACTTTAATACTTCCTCATATTCATCTCTTATTTTTACTGGTTGTAATACAGGTATATTATATAGGGCACTAGCTTCTTTTACTGGTGTTGGTGTTAATATTTGTTTTCTTCCTACTCTTTTATCTGGTTGAGTTACTACTGCCACTACATTATAATTTTCGGCAAGAGCCTTAAAGATAGGGACAGCAAAGTCTGGTGTACCCATAAATACTATTCTTATATCTTTCATGTTAACCTCCTAATACATTAATAATAATACTTAAAGTTAAACCTAATGTTATTAGAAGAAGTCCTGTTAAAGCGACAACATTGGCATTACCATAACTAAAAGCATATTTATAATTAAATCTTTTTTCTTCTTGATAATCTTCTCTAGTCTTAGTATTTAATACTACTTTAGGTTCTTCTTTAGTTATAAATTTCTTATTCTTTATTTCTCTATAACTAGGCATTGTAATAACTGTTAAATAAAGAGAATTAATATCACTATATCTTCTAATAATAGGATACTTACTATCAGTTATTTTAGATACTAAGATATTTAAATCTATAATATCAACACTATTAATAATATCTTCAATATTAGATAGAGAGTCCTTTGCTAAATCACTTCTTTTTATAAAGGCAATGCAAGGAAGTGACTCAGATAAATTTAAGGCTTTCCACCTTCTATCAAAAGTTTTTAAGACTGTTGTTTCTTCTTTAGTAGTCATATTAACATGTGAACAAAGAGATGCTAAATTACTTTTACATTTATAATAATCTTTATCATAAAAGGCATCTTTATTATAGTCTTTAAGATAATTATAATATTTACTAAGAGAAGTTAATTCAGCCATATATTCTGGGCTTCTAAAAGCATAGTAATAGGCCATAGCAGGTGAGTCTGTTATATATATCGCTCTACTCTTTTCTTTTAAATTTCTTGATATAATATTTTTATAGTTATGATTTGAAAAGATATAATCTACTTTCTTCAAATCATTTAACTCTTTAATGTCTATATCCTGAGTTAGTCCTTCTTCTTCAATCTTTTCTTTAAAGATAGAAGGAAAACTATGGAAACAATAACCATTAACAATGTACTTATCATAGATATATTTAAGTATTTGTTTTTTATCTTCAGTTTTAGTTGTAGTTAGATTTAATCTGTTAGATACTAATTCTATTAATAAAGAGTTACCTTTAATGATTAAATCTTCATGACTAGTATAATTATTAGTAATAGTATCTAATTTATTTAAGAAATAATTATTATAAGTTTCATTGTTTATTATAATTTGATATTTAATTACTATATCCATTGTTATTAATAGAGAATATCTATTGTAACTATAACTTTCTCCATTAATAGACGCATTAGATACTTGGTTTTTAGTAGTTTCATTCATTAAAACATTATGAAGGATTGATAATAAGTGTTCATTTTTTAATAATGCTTTAAAGTTCATAATTATCAACCCTTCTTTCTAGTATAAATTATAACAAAGAAAAAGCACTTTTACAATAAAGTGCTTCTATAAAGTTTCATTATTATTGATATTAATTTCTGGAATAACACTATTAGTCATTGTTGGTTGTGTTTCTCTATTATTTAAAATATCTAAACTAGGATTACTAATGTTATTAGATTCTTCTATTCCTATATTGAATGTAGTTTTATGTTCCTCTTCTTTAGGTATTCCTGGTATATCTGTTGAAATATTATTTATTGGTGTTACATCTTGCCTTGGAATTTCTAAATCACTTGGATTAAGTTCTGGTATTCCTACATTAGTAGGTTCTTGTAGAGGTGATTCATTTACTGGAACATTACTTTCTACTCTTTCATTTGATATATTGCTTGTAATATTATTTATTTGATTAATAGCATTAACAGCATTAACACCATTAATAGCATTATTTGTTGGTTGTTCTTGAAAATTGTTTACTTGATTATTTTGTACTTGATTATTACTATGTCCATCCCAAATCTTAACAACATCACAGTTACCACTCATTGGCATTGGATTAGGCATCTTTAACTTAACTATTAAAGGTATCTTAAAGGCACTACCAAATCCAAGGCATGTTCCTGATTGTAGACTCTTTTGTTTTTCTACTATTTCATCAGAAATATTAGGAACCATTTTCTTAATATATTCTACATCAGTTGGATGGTTCATCTTAAAGATTAAGAAATTAGAACACTGTGAGATAACGGTATCAGACATTTCTACTGGCCTTTGGGTAATTAATCCTAGGATAAGTCCATACTTACGTCCTTCCTTAGCGATACGTTCAAAGATATTATAACCTATTAAAAATCTATCTCTATCATTTTGAATGTATCTATGAGCTTCTTCTACAAAGATATGGAATGGTATACTTGCTCTAGCCTTTAATCCTTTAGTAAACTCAAATAAAAGTCTTGAATAAATCTTTGTTATTACTTTAGCAAAGTCATCATCTACATCATCTAAGTTAATATTTACTAATTGATATTTCTTACCATTACTAATCATTAAATCTGATAAGTAACTTTCAAGTGAAATATAGGTACCTTTTTCCCATTTAAAGAAATTTGAATTACTTGAAGTAATTAGAGAATGAAGTCTTACTTTTAATGTTACTGAATCTCCATAAGTATTTTCATTACGTAACCATCCTTCACTAATTAATGTAAAGTTTAATGCTTTCTCTAAATCTTCTAGAGTATAATAACAATCTTTACGAGGTTCAAAATTATCATACTCATCATTTATAAAACTAGAGACATACTCTGTTAATAAAACACTTTCAGAAAATTGTCCATGATTATCTATTAAGAAACATTCTCTAAACTTTCTAACATAACCTATTCCTTGAACTGGTGCTTCTAAATTAAATTGGTCTGTAGAACAACTATTAAGGATTGAGAAAACATCATTTCTTTTATTAGGAGCAGTTTGATTAGTATAAAGTATAGTCATAATTGCTTTTGCAATTAAGTGATTCTTATATTTATTAGCATCTACTCCACTACTTGCAAAAATACGTGCTAGTTTTAACATTCTTTCAATAATTGGTAATTGAGAGTGTTCTGTCGCTTGTAAAAGAAGAGTTAAATCATTTTCATTAAGTAAGAAAATTGGTAGACGTAAAGGCTCTCCTTTACCTTCAACTTCATTGGTAGTAATGAAACGATAGTTGTAATTAGGATTTATTTTATTTAAGTCTTTAAAAGCATTGTAATACTCTCCAGATGAATCAAATAGTAAGATATTTGATTTATAAGGGAATAATCTTTCATCTTCAAACATGTTTTGCATGATTCTGGAGATACCACAACTTTTACCACTACCACTGTTACCAAATATGGCAAAGTGATTACTAAAGAAATTATTAACATCTAAATAAACTGGAAAATCATTATAATAGGGACTTACACCAAAAGGCATATATCCTGCTTTATCTTCTCCTGTAATTAGAGGTATTTCTTCTTGTTTAATTACTCTTATTTTAGCATCTAATGATGGTTTTCTTAAAACTCCTCCAATTAATTTACCATTAACTATTTCTCCTAAGAATCTTGCTTTAACAATACCATCTTCTAAGTCATCTACTTCTCCTAATATTGTTTTATCTTTATCTTCAAAGATTAAATGTAAATTCATTAAGTTAATTGCTACTTCAGCATCTTCTTTTAATTTTATGTTAGCACCTTGATCACTAATATATATTATCTTATCAAACATATAAACTCTCCTTTACCTTATAGATTGATTATACCTTTAAATTAAAAAAGTGACAAGAGTTATAGAGAAATTACTTCTTGTAATTTACGTTTTATCTCTTCATCACTTATTGTTTCTATAATAGTTTCTAACATTTCATTTTTCTTAGCTAATCTTAAATTATCTTCATAATTTTCTAATCTTTTTATAGTTTCTTTTAGTTGTTTATGTATAGCATTTCTACTGATATTATATTTAGTAGCAAGTTCACTTAAAGATAAATTTTTAAAGTAATAATCTTCAAAGTATTCTTTTTGTTTATCTGTTAGAAGGCTACCATAAATATCATAGAGCATGGTGTAATATACTAATTCTTTCATTTTATAGTCCTAATAATTTTAATACGGCTAGTACGATTGAACCTAGTCCTATTATTATGTAAAGAATAGTTAAATTTCTTCTTTTATAGATTAGAAAGTTATTTAAGCCCATAACTAAAAGAGTTATTCCTAGGAATATTTCAAAGATATATAAAAGGTCTGTGTTAAAGATAGTTATAATACCAAAGATGATTAGACCAATTGTTAAAATAAACTGTAATATTATTAATACTTTTAAATAACTAAAACTTTTTTCTTGCTGTTTTTTAGCTTTTGGATTTAATTGTGTTACACTTTTACTCATTTTCATCCTCCATGAAGTCTTTAAATAGACTATAAATATATTTTTCGATATCAAACTCTTGTAAGTCTTTAGCAGTTTCTCCTAGTCCTATATATTTAACTGGTAAGTTTACTTCTTCTTTAATTGCTAGGACTATTCCACCTTTAGCAGTTCCATCTAGTTTAGTTAGAATAATTCCTGTAAGGTCTGTTATTTCTTTAAATGATTTTGCCTGGCTGATACCATTTTGTCCTGTTGTAGCATCTATTACAAGTAGTGTTTCATCAGGTGCTCTATCTATTAGTTTTTTAATAACTCTATTAATCTTTTCTAGTTCCATCATTAGATTAGTTTTATTTTGAAGTCTTCCTGCTGTATCTATTAGAACTGTATCTATATCATTATTTATAGCATACTCTAATCCTTCATAAATAACACTAGCAGGGTCTACTCCTTCACTTTTACCATAGAAGTCTACACCTATTCGCTCAGACCACTCTTTTAATTGTTTAGTCGCTCCTGCTCTAAAGGTATCTCCTGCTATTAAAAGTACTTTTCTATTTTTCTCTTTTTCTTTACTAGCAAGTTTAGCGATAGTTGTAGTCTTACCTACTCCATTAACTCCAACAAATAAGTAGACGGTTGGATTAGTTTTATTTCTTTTTAAATTAGTAGATAATACTTCACCACTTACATAGATAATAAATAATTCATCAACTATTACTTCTTTTAAAAATTCTGGGTCTGTTATCTTTTCATCTTTAACTCTTTTTCTTAACTTTTCCATGAAGTTCATAACAGTATTAACACCAATATCGGCCATAATTAAAATTTCTTCTAATTCTTCAAAGTATTCTTCATTTACTTTACTATAGCGGTTCGTTAAATCTAAAAGACGAGATGAAAAAGTATTTCTACTTTTAGTAAGTCCTTTGTCATAGACTTCTAAGCTTTCTTTCTCTTCTTTAACTTCTTTTTCTTCTTTTTTTATAAATTTATCTTTTAATTTGCTAAAAAAGCTCATGTTATCACCATCCAGTTTTATTTTATCAAGTTTTAATCAGAAAGTAAATTAGATAGTACTGAGTTATAACCATTTTCTTTTTCTATAATAACATTATTTCTTTCGTTAATAGTAACTATTTTTCTAGGTTCATCTAATAAATAAGACATTTTAACTCCTAAAAAGTCAGCGATTGTTTTAACATTACTGAGTTTTTCTCCCTTTCCTCTTACTAAATCTAAGAGAGTTGTATAAGGTATATGGGTCTCTTTTGATAGTTGAAAATAACTTGGGATACCATTTAATCTCATAAGTTCATTTAATACTTGTATATTCATAAATAACCTCCAGATAATCTTATTATAATTACTATTTTTATAAATACAAGAGATTTTAAGAAGTTTACGAAAACTCGTAAATCGATTAGTAGCGAATCTTAAATAGTTACATATAATACTTTGAACTGAAAGGAGGATTTTAGTTTGAAAAAAACAATTGTTTATATCGTTGTTATTTTAGTTATTTTTGCTTTAGCTTGTGCTGTGTTATTTAACTTTAATAAGAAGGATGATGATGGTAAGGATTTAGAAACTGTTAGACTTGCAGAGGTTGCCCATTCTATTTTCTATGCACCTATGTATGTAGCGATTGAAGAAGGTTATTTTGATAGTGTTGGAATTGATATTGAACTTAGTTTATTAAACGGAGCAGATAAAGTAAGTGCTGCTGTTCTATCAGGGGATGCTGATATTGGTTTTGCAGGAAGTGAAGCGACTATTTATGTGTATAATGGTGGTGAGAAGGATTATCTTAAGACTTTCGCTAGATTAACTCAAAAAGATGGTTCATTTATTGTAGCAAGAGAAGATATTAAAGATTTTACACTTGATGATTTAGTTGGTAAGACTATTATTGGTGGTAGAGCAGGTCTTCGTATGTTAAACTTATAATGCTTTTTTCCTTGAATTAAAAGAAACCTATTTAATTTAGGCTTCTTCAATTATTTTCTTTAGTTTATTTATTTGTCTATTTAAAAGAACGCATAATCTATATATTCTTTTATCAGACATTTTGGTAATACTTTGATACTTATGTAGTAGTTTATCAAATTCTTCTGGTATATCTGATAGTTTTGATACATCTATTCTTTTAATATTATGAACTACTTTGATTATTTCATCAAAGGGCTTAACCTCATAAAATAATCTACCCATACCTGATATGATTAATTCTTCATCATCATAACTTTGAATATTTAATGCCATACCATTATCAAATATAGGTGCGACATCTAACCATTTTAGAGTATTAACATCTCTTATAATACCAAAATTATTTAAGTGTCTATCTTCATTCATTATAAGAAAATCTAAGATATACATATTTTCTATCTTTTCCCTAGCATTAGGAATACCGTTTTCCTCTAATTTTTTAATATATTCTTCATAGTCATCTGTATTATCATGTCTTTTCATATCATTTCTTATTTGATAAGCTGTAATAAGTTCGGTATCTTTAGTTATAAAACAAGGACATTTAGATACTACGGTATCTTTATATACATCTAAAGTATATGGGACATGATTAAAATCTAGTCTATCACATATCATAGATGCTAGGACTTCATTAAATGGTTGTAATATTTCATTTTTATAGCCAGACTTAAGTAAATATCTTGTACCATCTTCAATTATCCAAGCTTTTTTTAACATACCATCAGTAGTATTATTAGGTGTTTTAAGAGAAGTTTCTTTTTTTACTATCTTACTATTAAGTGAAAGTGAAGCTTCTAAAAACTCAGCATAATCAAAATCATTATCAAAAAAGTTAATATCATCATACTTCAAATTACTATCATAAGGTTTTATCCAGTATTGATCCGATAAAGATAAACCAAAAGCTTTATCTAATAATTCCTCAGCAGTTTCAATGTTAAGACGTTGTAATAGTAAATCTATTTTATCCCTCCACGATGGGATACCTCTTCCTTTAAACCATTCAGTTAATCTTCTTAATAATGCTAATGTATCTTTATCTTCCTCATAGTAATTTTTTAATATTAATGGTGCATAATCAATATTAATAATCTCATACATTTTATCAAATACATTTAAATTAGTATTATACTCACATACTAACACTTCAGTATTTTTATTCATTAAAATACATTTCATAAGATAACACCTTCTCTCTTGTTAATATTTTACCATATTTATCTATATTTTTCATTAATATAGTTTGAATTTATAGTGAATTTTGATGGTTTTATCTTCACTTATAAGTATTTTATCAATTAAGTTTACTAGTAAGGCTCTACTTGGTTTTTCTAAGGATAGATATTCATTTATTTTTTCAAGTATATCTTTATCAGTATCTACTTTATCACTGTTTATGTTTTCTTTTTCAATAGATTCTAGTCTTTTTTTAAAAGAGATTATTTCATCTTTATATCTAGCGGTTAGACGATTAAACATCTCTATATCGATATTACCATTTAACTTATCTTCATATACTTTGTCTATATAGGAGTTATTAGTTCTAATCTTTTTTTCTAATATACTAATTTCTACTTGTTTTTTAACCTTAATATCATTTTTCTTTCTAGCTTCTTCTATCCTTTCTTTAAAAGTAGTACTATCTACATACTCTTTACACAGTTTTCTAATCTCCTCTAAAACGAGATTTTCTAGTTTTTTATAATTAAGGCTATGAGGAGTACATAAACCATATTTAGAATGGGCTGTATAATAAGAACAATGTGTGTAGTATCTTTTACCATCACTACTTTTATTTATTCCTATTTTATGATTACACTCCCTACATACCATAAAACCAGAAAGTAACATAATATTATTGCCGGTAGGTTTATTTTTGTTTTTCTTTAATAATTCTCCTACTGTATCAAATACCTTTTTATCAATAATCGCTTCATGAGTATTTTCTTTTATTATCCATTGTTCCTTAGGGGTTCTAATTTCTTTTTTGGACTTATAATTTATTTTTCTTCTTCTTCCTTGAGTCATATTACCAATATATGTTTCATTAGTAAGCATTTCTTCAATTGTCCTAGGGCACCATATATTATAAGTAGGATTATTTATACCACGATTTAGATTAGCATAAACACTAGGAGTTTCGATATGCTCTTTTGAGAAGATATCTGCTATTTGTCTTGGGCTTTTGCCGGTGTATGCTAAAAGAAATATTTTCTTAATAATAGGTCTAATATTTTCATCGACTATTAGTTTATGCTTATCGCTAGGGTCTTTTAGATAACCATAAGGAGCTTTAAAGCCTAAGAACTCTCCTCTTTCCTTTTTGGATTTCAAAACTTTTCTAATCTTTTTAGATGTATCTTTTAAATAGTAGTCATTAAACATTAATTTAAATTGTAAAAACTCCAAACCTGGTGTTTCATGGAGAGTATCAATATCATCGTTTATTGCAATATATCTTATACCTTTCTCAGGGAATATTCTTTCGATATATTCCCCCATAGAGATATAATCTCTTCCCATACGAGATAAATCTTTGGTAATGATAGTATTAACCTTACCATTTTCTATATCTCTCATTAATCTTTTCCAAGAAGGTCTATCAAAATTAGAGCCAGTAAAACCGTCATCAACATATTCATCTATGTAAACTAATTTTTCTTCTGTTTTCTCTAAAAATAGATGTAATAAATCTCTTTGATTTGTGATACTTTCACTTTCTAAGTTGTCACCATCTTCACGAGATAATCTAATATATAAAGCGACATTAAATGTTTTACTTTTCATATTCACTTTCCATATAATAGTCTATTAAAAACTCTTCTATTATTTGTTGTAATGTCTTTCCATTTTCATTAAATATATTTACAATTTTCAATTTAACCACCTACTTAATTTTATGTATTTAGATTAAATATATTATAAGTTTAACTAACGATGAGGTGGTATGCCTGAGATGACTCTTGAATGGGCTTTAAGCGATGCTGGAATTGACCCTAAGAAGGATGTTAATATTGATACTTCTGTAGCATTTTCTGCTATGAGTAGTGCCTTTATTGGAGGGACAGGTGACTTTGTCGCTTTGTTTGAACCTAATGCTTTAGAGTTAGAAAAAGAAGGTTATGGTTATGTTGTTGCAAGTTTAGGTGAACTTGGTGGTGTTGTTCCTTATACTGCTTTCTTTGCTAGAGATAGTTATTTAAATGAGAATAAAGAACTAATCGATAACTTTGAGAAAGCGATTCAAAAGGGAATTGACTTTGTTCATAATAGTTCTGATAAAGAGGTAGCAGAAGCGATAATAGATCAATTTCCTGATACATCACTTGATGATTTAACAAAGATTGTAGAGCGTTATAGATCTATTGATGCTTGGCCTGATAATACAGAGTTTACCGAAGAAGAATTTGACCACTTACAAGATATTATGATTAATGCGAAAGAATTAGATAGTAAAGTTCCATTTAGTGACTTGATGTATGAAAAGTAATATTTTAGAAATTACACATTTATCTAAGAATTATCAAGATAAAAGTGGTGAAATAGAAGCGATTAAAGATATCAATCTAAAGGTGAATGAGGGAGAGTTTATTGTAATAGTAGGACCTAGTGGATGTGGTAAAAGTACACTGTTATCAATACTTGCTAATTTAGAGACAAAAAGTAGTGGTGATATAAAGTTTTCTAAAGATGATATAAAATTAGGTTATATGCTTCAAAAAGATAGTTTATTTCCTTGGCTTAATATCTTAGATAACTGTCTTTTAGGTCTTAAATTAAAAGGTAAAGTAAGTATGGAAGATAAAGCTTATGTCTTAAAGCTTCTTGATACTTATGGATTAAGTGAGTTTATTGATAAGTTTCCTAGAAGTTTATCTGGTGGTATGAGACAAAGAGTTGGTTGAGTGTTGTTAAGACACAAAAAGAACCTAGTTAAAATTAATTACTAAGTTATTTATATTCTTCAAATATATCTATATCTCTATTACCAAATTCTCTTGTATATTCATCTTTACAATTTTCTTTATACCAAGATACTTTATAATAAATCTTTTCTTTTACTTTATCTATATTGATATTAGAATTCTTTTCTATAGCAAGTAAAATAGGTATAATATCATTATCACAGATACAGATATCATAATTAACTATACGTTCTCTTCCATATGATGTTTTTTCTTTCTTTAGTTTTTCTTTATATGATATATATAAATAATCATCTTTAAATATATGATTTTCTAAAAAATATGTATAGTCTATATCAACAACTCCACTTGTTTTTAAATATCCTGTCATATATCGTATAGTGCCACTCCTAAATTCAATATAATCATCTGGAAGATCTTCTTTTTTTATTTTTGTCTTATACATTGCCTTAGAATATAAATATTCATTGTTAGTATCAACACTTCTTATACAACCTTTACCAAATTTCCCTTTGGTATAAAGGAATGAATTTAATCTTTTCATATTTGTTACCTCCTCATTTGATATAACAGTATCACTAAAGTAACTTAATGTCAAGCAGTTTTATTTTACTCATAACAAAAAAAAGAAATAGACTAATATCTACTTCTATGTTTTATTCTTTTTACTCTAACATGTGTATTACTAGCTGTATCAGTATTTCCTTGATTCAAAAATGCAGGATTTACTTTATACATGTCTAATTCTACTTTGTCTGAATGTTCCATTTTCCTTTTTATATCTTTATCATATTCTGCCATATTATGATTAATATTTTCTAATATTATGTTAAGTTCTTCCTGTGTAAGTTTTCCCATAATGTACCTCCTCTGCCTATTAGTTTAACATATAATTTATAATTTGCAATTACAAATTCATCTTACTAAGTCTTAGGGAGTTTATAACTATAGTTAAACTACTTATAGTCATAGCAATAGAGGCAAACATAGGACTCATACTTATTCCATAGTTTTCTAATAACCCAATTGCGATTGGTATCATAAGTAAGTTATAAAAGAAAGCCCAGAATAAGTTTTCTTTAATGATGAGATATGCTTTTTTACTTATTTTAATTAGGTCTAAAATATTAGAAATATCGTTATTCATAAGGATGACATCAGCTGAATCCATAGCAACATCTGTTCCATCATTAACACTTATACCAATAGTGGCATTTACTAAAGCTGGAGCATCATTAATACCATCTCCTACCATTATTACTTTATTACCTTTGTTAGTTAAGTCTTTAATAACAGAAGCTTTTTTCTTTGGTAAGACATTGGATATTACTTTAGTTATACCTAACTCTTTTGCAATTATCTCTGCAGTTACTTCATTATCTCCTGTTAACATAATTACTTCTATATTATTATATTTAAGCTTAGTTATAACATCTTTTATATTAGATCTAACTGTATCTTTAACACCTATTAGGCCAATAACAATACCTGCTTCTATTACATAGATAATACTACAGCCATTATTTATTAAATTATTATAGTCTTCTTTATGATTATCTTTTATTTTTAAATCTTTTAATAAAGTGTTATTTCCTAAATAATAAACTTTGTTATTAATACTTGCTTTTATTCCTTTACCATCTAAAGTTTTAAAATCAGTTACAATTAACTTCTTTTTAACTTTAAAGGCAGTACTTATTGGATGAGAAGAACTCTTTTCTATATTAGATACAATATTAATTAAATCATTATCTTTATAATTAGAATAATTATATGTCTTATAGATATTTAAAGTTCCATTTGTAAGGGTTCCTGTTTTATCAAAGACAATAGTATCAATATCTTTAGCTTTCTCTAAGACTTCACTATTTCTTAAAAATAATCCTTTCTTAGCAAAAAGTCCATTACTTACAACTACAACAAGGGGTACGGCAAGTCCTAAGGCACATGGACAAGCGACTACTAAGACTGTTACCATATGAATTAGTGATTCTTCTAAAGGTAGTCCTATAAGTAGTTGGATTATAAATGTTAGAAAAGCGATTAATAAGATAACTGGAACAAAGATGCCACTTACTTTGTCGGCAAGACGCTGTATTTTAGTTTTGGTATTAGTGGATTCTACTACTAGTTTAACTATTTCAGAGATGGTAGAATCTCTTCCTATTTTCTTGGCAGTATATTCAATAACACCATCATAACTAATAGAACCGGCGATAACAGTTGCACCTTTTTCTTTTAGTACTGGGGCACTTTCTCCTGTGATAAAGCTTTCATTAACATAGGTTTTACCTTTAGTAACAGTACCATCAACCGCTACTTTCTCTCCAGCTTTACAAATTAATGTATCCCCTACTTCTACTTCATCGATAGTTACTTTTAACTCTTTATCATTCTTTTTAACTATAGCATAACTTGGTGTTATTTGGACTAATTTTCTTATAGCATCTTTAGTTTTATCTTTACTAGAGTCTTCTAATACTCTACCTAGTTTAATAAAGTAAATTACCATACAAGTAGATTCAAAATACAGATTATGGATGTATGTATTATTTCCTTTTAATATATTTATATAACTATAAAGACTATAGAGAAAACTGAAGATAACACTAAACATTACTAAAGTATCCATATTAGGCATTTTATGAAATAAATTCTTTATACCACTTTTGATAATGTCTAGTCCATAGATTAAATACACTAAAGTAATTATCAACAGGGTTGTGGATAAAATAAGAGGATGATTATGATTAAGATAAGGGATACTTGGTAAGTTTAACATATCTCCCATAGATATATACATAATAAAGATAATAAGTAATCCTAGGATTATTAGTTTTATTTTATCAGTTTTCTTAGTAACTTTATCTTCTATTCCTTTAAACTCTCCTAAACTAGTAAAGCCTGCTTCTTTAATAAATCTTTCTATATCTTTAACAGTTATATTTTCATAGGTAATAGTAGCAATAGATAAGACTAAATTAACAGTTGCACTAGTAATACCTTCTTGTTTATTAAGATATTTTTCTAGTCCTGATGAACAGGCACTACAAGTCATTCCGCCTATTTTTAAAACTATTTTTTTCATAATTAATCCTCTTTTACTCTTAGTATTCTTAAAGCATTAATAATAGCAAGAACGGAGACACCAACATCGGCGAATACTGCTGCCCACATAGTAGCAATACCGATGGCGCTTAGTAATAATACAAGTATTTTAACTGTGATAGCGAATACAATATTCTCTTTTACTATTTGCATTGTCTTTTTACTTATTTTAATGGCATTTGCAAGTTTAGATGGTTCATCTGTCATAATTACGATATCTGCTGCTTCTATTGCAGCATCACTTCCAAGTCCTCCCATCGCTACACCTATATCTGATAAGGCAAGAACAGGAGCATCATTAATACCATCTCCTATAAATACTAGTTTACCATCAATACTTTTTTCTTTCATTAGAGTCTCTGCTTTTTTAACTTTATCTTGAGGTAGTAGTTCAGCATAATACTTATCTAGTTTTAATTCTTTACTAACTTTCTTACTTATCTCTTCTCTATCTCCTGTTAACATTACTATTTTCTTAACATTATTTTTTCTAAATTCTTTAACTGCTTTATAGGCATCATCTTTAATTTTATCAGAGATAATGATAGAACCTGCATATTTATTATCAATAGCGATATAAATAACAGTTCCTATGTCATTACTCTTTTTATAGTCAATGTTATACTCTTCCATTAATTTCTCATTACCTACTAGAACTTCTTTAGAATCTACTTTTGCAATAACTCCTTTACCTTTAAGTTCTTTAGTTTTTGTAATTAGTTTTTCATTAATATCTTTACCATAAGCTTCTTTAATAGATGAGCCAATCGGGTGATTAGAATAGTTCTCTGCATAACTTGTATATTTTAATAAATCTTCCTTTGAGTAATCTGTGGCATTAACTTTTTGGACTTTAAAGATTCCTTCTGTTAGAGTTCCAGTTTTATCACAAACAACTATTTCAGTGTTTGCAAGAGCTTCTAGATAGTTACTACCCTTTACTAAAACTCCTATTTTAGATGATGCTCCAATTCCTCCAAAGAAACTTAGAGGTATTGATATTACTAAGGCACAAGGGCAAGATACAACTAAAAATGATAAGGCTCTATATATCCAAGTTTTAAAGTTAGAATCTAATACTATAGGTGGAATAAAGGCAAGAAGAATAGCGATTATTACGACTATAGGAGTATAGTATTTAGCAAATTTACTGATAAAGTTTTCTGATTTAGATTTTCTACTACTAGCATTTTCTACTAAGTCTAAGATTTTACTAACAGTAGATTCACCAAACTTTTTAGTTACTTTAACTTTTAGTATTCCTTCATTATTAATACAACCACTTAGTACTTCATCACCCTCAGTTACACTTTTTGGCATAGATTCTCCTGTAAGAGCAAGAGTATTAAGAAAAGAGTTACCTTCTATTACTATACCATCTAATGGTATTTTTTCTCCTGGCTTTATCAAGATAATATCACCGACTTTAACTTTATTAGGATCTACTCTTTCTGTCTTTTTATTTTGATAAAGATTTGCATAATCTGGTCTTATATCCATTAATTCTGAAACTGATTTTCTTGATTTATCAACAGCATAACTTTGGAATAGCTCTCCTACTTGATAGAATAGCATAACTGCAACTGCTTCAGGAAACTCACCTATAAAAAAGGCTCCTATGGTTGCAATAGTCATTAAAAAGTTTTCATCAAAGACTTTTCCTCTTGTAATGTTTCTTAAAGCTTTTAAGATGATATCATAACCTACTATTAGGTAGGAGATAATAAATAGAATATCGTTAATGATAGCATTATCTAGTTTAAGGATAAATGCCAATACTAGTAAGATAAAAGATATTATAATTCTAATTAGTTTCTTCTTCATCTTTTTTGTCATATTAAACCTCCTCGATACTTACATCTGGTTCTTCTTTTCTTATTACCTTTTTAATTTGTTTTAAGGCATCGTTTAAATTATTTTTATTACAACTAAAACTTAATCTTTCCATCATAAAACTAATAGAGACATTTTCTATTAAATCAATCTTTCTTAGTGATTCTTCTAATTCGTTGGCACAGTTAGCACAATCTAACCCTTCTATTTTATATTTATAATCTTTCATATTATTTCCTTCTTTCTATCCTTTATGATTAATATGTTCTAGTCCTATTTCAAATAGTTTAACAATATGGTCATCATCTAAAGTGTAATATACTTCTTTACCACTTCTTCTGCATTTAACTATTCCACTTCTTCTTAGGGTTGCTAATTGATGAGAAACACTTGATTTAGTCATATTTAAGACATTGGCTAAGTCACAAACACACATTTCATCTTGATCAAGTGCAAAAAGGATTCTACATCTTGTCGTATCACCTATTAGTTTAAATAAATCTGCTAGATGATTAAAAGTATTTTCTGAAGGCATTTTATTTAATACTTTATCCACTGCTTCCTTATGAATAATATTACAATCACATGAAAATTCATTTCTAGACATATTATCACATCCTATTTATATTATATGTTAACGATTGAATATTCATTCAACTATTAACATTATAGTTGAATATGTATTCAATTGTCAAGATGCTTTAGTTTTATTTTATTGCAAGACTTTTTAATTAATGATAAAATCTTCTAAACAGAGGTGAATGTAATGAAACGATATAAACAAAGTGAAATAGAAGAAGTTGCAAATGTTCTTAAAAATGATGGTGTTATTAGTGTTCCTACTGATACTGTTTATGGAATCTGCGCTAGGATTAATTCAAGTAAGGCTTACGAGAAGTTAGTTAGTGTTAAAAATCGTCCTTCTACTAAGTCTTTTCCTGTTATGTGTAGTGATATAGAACAAATTAAAAGTATTGCCACCCTTGATGAAACCTCTCTTAAGTTAATTAAAGCTTTTATGCCTGGTCCTATTACTTTAGTCTTAAATAAAAGGCCTGATGTACTCTCATATATTAATAATGCAGGTGCACGAGAAACAGATGAACTTGCTATTAGGATGGCTCCTACTCCATTTTTAAAAGAATTAATTAAAGAAGTTGGTAGTCCTTTATTTTTAAGTAGTGCTAATAAATCTGGTAAGGATGTATGTAAAAGTTTAGATGAGATAGAGATAGAATGCCCTACTCTTGATGGTATGGTTGAAGGCAATGTATCTTTTGGGGAAGCTAGTACGATTGTTGACCTTACGGGAGATGATATAAAGATTCAAAGACAAGGTCCTATTAGTGAAGATGAAATTATAAAGGTTGTCAATAAATAACCTATAGCAGCTTACATGCATGTTAGTGTAGAATAAGTGTGGAGATTTTCCACCTAAAAATAAGACTTATAATTTAAAT
>CASEWH010000085.1 GCA_949291575.1 uncultured bacterium | reverse complement strand
TAATTATCCTCCCCTAAATAATTAACAATTGCCTTATCAGTAGCATTCCCCCCAATCCACATATTCTTTTTCTCGCTATAAACACAATTAGTATTAGAAAGAATCGCTCTTTTCAAAACATTATAGTAAGTTATACTATTCTTAAGTCTATTCTTATCTTTATAATAATCTAAATTTCCAAACATAACTCCTACTACTTCTAACTCTCCTTTAGTAAGAGTACCTGTTTTATCAGTAAATAATATATTTAAACTACCTGCAGTCTCTATTCCCATAAGTTTTCTAACTAAAACATTATCTTTAAGCATTCTTTTCATATTACTTGATAGTACCAATGTTATCATCATAGGTAACCCTTCAGGAACAGATACTACTATTATTGTAACCGCAAGTGTTAAAGCTTGAAGGAAATATGCAAATAGTAAAGAAGTATCAGATAAAGTAACCACAATTCTACTTATATCAAAGTTATTATCTATAATAAGAACAGAAAATAAATATGAAAAAGCGACAAGAAATGCCCCAATATAACCTATTCTACTAATTACTTTAGCAAGATCTCTAAGTCTTAACTTTAAAGGACTCTCTGGTTGTTTCTCTTGTAACTCTAAAGATATCTTACCATAAAAAGTATTAACCCCTACTTTAGTAACAACCATCTCTCCTACCCCATGATATATAACACTACCTCTTAATAGTTCATTGTTATCATTAGGGTTAAGACCACTAATAAAAGGCCTCTTATATACTTCCTTACTCTCTCCAGTAATAGAAGACTCATCTACACTAACTTCTCCTTTAATTAATACACCATCTGCAACAATCCTATCACCCGATTCTAATAATATAATATCTCCTACTACTACATCATTTATATCTATAAGTAAAGTTTTCCCATCACGTCTAACTTTAACTTTAATCGCTTCCGCTTCACTTTGTAACTTTAAAAAAGCTTTCTCACTTCCATACTCTGATATAGTTGATATAAAAGATGCTAGAAATATGGCAATTACTATACCCACAGTCTCATACCAATCAAAATTTTGTATCAAAAAGACTGTTTTAATCCCTAAAGCGATTAAAAGTATTTTAATAATAGGATCTCCCAAACTTCTAATAAACTGTTTAAAAAAGCTATCTTTATTAACCATTACTAAAGCATTAGTACCATACTTATCTCTTAACTTAATAACTTCATCATTACTTAAACCATTAGTATTATATTTCATAGTAAGTAACCTCCTATAAAATACTATGAGTAAAAACAAATGATTAAGATAACTATTACAAGACAAAAAAATACATATAATCAATATATGTATTAATTAAATTCTTCTACTATTATAACCTACACTATCTTTATTACCAATCACACTTCCAACATAAATTCTAGAAAAAACTTTTTGAAAATTATCACTTTTATTATTAAGACTATTAAGAGATAACATTAACTCATTCTTTGAAAAATAATATGGAAAAGCAGAAGAGAAAATAAAACTCTCATTTTTATTTAATATATAGTTAGATGCAAAATATTCACTGTAAATATAAGGATTAAACTTAAGAGTATTATTTTCATCTACAGTAAATGAAGCTTTAATGTAATCTATATTATCAAAATTAATAATCATTTCAAAAAAAGAACTACTATCATCTTTTCTCTTAACTGATATAACATTAAACTTATTTTTTATTTCATCAAAGCCAATAATAGAAAAAAGTTCATTTAACCTTTCTTTCAAATCAAAAATATTAAAACTACTCTTATCTAAATTAGGAGTTACTAAAACAATAGAATTATCTTTTAAATAACTATATAACCCTTTATCTAATCTTCTAACTTCTCCATCTATATAAAGTCTACTAAAACACTCTCCTGTTTTAACATCTATATTTTTAAGATATTTAGTATTATCTTTAATATCCCTTACATTTATATATTCTTTATCTTTAGTTATTTTAATACCACCATATATAGTATCTTCTTTCTCCAAAATATCTCTCTTACTAAGTTTACCAGCAACTACTAAAGTATCATTTTCTTTAATATAATCACCAAAGATAGGTTCAAGTCCTAAATAATATAATGTAGGAAAACTCATTGTAACTCTTTTTACTACATAATGATGTTCATTAAAAGACATAGTTGCCAAATTGTCATTAACTACTCCATTTATTACCATACTACTACCTCATTACTACTATTATTTATATAATAATTATATGAATAAATGAGAAAAAAAGCAAATAAAAAGAGCCTAAGCTCTTTATCTACTTCTAATTAAAGCAATGTAATTATTAACCTGACTAGCCCAAGTAGTACTAGCAGCATACTTTGGACCAATTGTTTCAACAGTAGTTAAACCATATGAATAATAATTACGATATAAGTTATCTAAATAACCCATAATACCTTCATCTAATGTTGCATATGCTTTATATGCTCCACCACCACAACTTGGTCCACCTTTTTGACCACCAACATTATTACATTCACGAACTAAACTACTACAAGTACCATTACATCCAGTCTCATGAAGAATAATAGCAGTTGCCATATAAGGATCTATTCCAAGTTGT
This sequence comes from uncultured bacterium, assembly GCA_949291575.1. GTDB lineage: Bacteria > Bacillota_I > Bacilli_A > RF39 > UBA660 > Onthousia. Next base: position 10,214 of record CASEWH010000085.1, on the reverse strand, counting down.
AGTGAATAACTAGCAATTAAATATCCTTTTCCTGAAATATTAGACTTTAAAGATTTGTTTAACTTATCAGCTAACTGATTCATTGTTAATCCATCATAAACTATAGGATCAACTGGAACAGTGCTAACTTCTTCATATGTTTTAACATCTTGAAGCTCTTCTTCAATTACTACTTCCTCTACAGTATCAGTAGTATTTTCTTCTACTTCAGTATTATTATTAGATTCATCTGCAGTATTCTCTTCATTCTTATTATTAACCTTTTCTACTTTACCTGCATTTAAATCATTCATTGTCACAGTTTCATAAGCTACAGTATTCTCTTCTATTTGAAAAGCTTTATACTGTAAAACTCCTGCTAAGCCTATCATAAAAACACCAATAGATGCCAACGTAAGACTCAGCTTACTAACTTTTTTCATAGTTCCTCCTTCAAATAAGAACAATATAATTGTACCAAATATCTATATATTTGTCAAATTTGACACCCGAACCTATTATATTATATGTTTTTTATTGACTTTTTATTGTTTTTATTTCTATAAGAAATATACATCAAAGTACCACCTATTATAATCAACAATCCACCTATTAAATAAATATATGTAGCATTACTTCCTGTATTTGGTACTTCAATAGGTTTTGAATTAATCATAACTACGCTTTGAATTTCTCCATTAGGTAATACATCAAACTCTACAGTAGCAGGATTTAATACATATCCAGATGGTGCTAAAGTCTCAGTAAGACTATAATGTCCTACAGGAAGTTTCTCTATATAATGAGGAGTATCTGTAGAAGTCCACTCTGCCACAGCTTCTTCATTATCATTTCTAATTACTAAATGAGCTCCTGCTATTTCTTCACTATTAGTAATATCTTTTTTGCTAACCATAACTTTAGTAAAATCATTAACAAAGTTAACAACACTAACAGTATTAGAATCAGTTATACTAAAGTAATAAGTATCACCATTAACAACAACACCAGAAGGAGCATCAGTTTGAACTAATCTATAATCACCAAGTGCTAACTCACCACTAGTATAGACATCTTCTGTAGTAGTAATTTCTTCGATTATATTTCCTTCACTATCTTTAAGTTCAAACTTATAACCACTAACACCATTACTATCAATTTCAACTCTATTACCATTAATAGTAACAGTAATAACATCACTACTAATATTCATAGTTTGAACTTCTCCTGTTTCTAACACTTCAAATACCACTTTAGAACTACTACTAATATATCCCTCTGGAGGTTCAATCTCACTAAGAGAATATATACCAGCAGGTATTCTTGAAACAACATAAGCATCATTAGTACTAACAAACTCTATTGGATCCATAGTACCATCTTCTCTTGTTAATCTCATTAAAGCGCCACTTATATAATCACCTGTATTAGCATCTATCTTACCTAATCTAAGAACTATAGGTTCATTTTCAATAACAACACTAACATCTGGATTATCTTCACTAATAGTAAATTCATGTAAAGATTTATCTAATACATATCCCCTAGCAGCCCTTGTTTCTCTAACATAATATGTACCTGCTCCTAAATCATTTAAAGAAGTAGGACTATCAGTAGTAGTAATAGTTTTAATAGTATCTTTATTACTATCTAAAATCTCTAAAGTTACTCCACTTATTATATCACCAGTCTCACTATCAACTTTAGAAATATTAACACCAGTCTTTTTATTAGCAATAGTATAAGTAACAACATCATCAGTATCTTTAATTGTAACAGTCACTCTTTCTGTATTACGGATATAACCATCAGGTGCTTCTAACTCCTCTAAATAATATGTACCACTAGCAAGACCTCTAATTACATGAGGTTCACTTCCACTAGTAAATGTCTCAATCTCATCTCCACCACTATCAGTAAGTCTAAGTCTAGCACCTGCTACATAATTATTTGTATCACTATCTACTTTAGCAAGTCTAACTTCATTTTTCTTATTTTTAAACTCTACTTGTAGATTATTAGTATTATCATTAATCTCAAAACTAACAGTACTATCATCTAAAACATAACCATCAGGTGCCTTTGTCTCTTTAACATAATAAGTACCTGGATCTAACTTAGACAAAACATGAGAACTATCTGTAGTAGTAAATGTATCTATTACCTGGTCAGAACTATCTGTAATTTGTAAAGTCGCTCCACTTACAATTTCATTAGTTTCACTATCTTTTTTAACAACACTAACTTGATTATTAGAATTATAGAATGTAACAGTTAAAGGTTCTGTTTGCGTATTAGTAACTGTAAAATTAACTTCACTAGAACTTATTGTATAGCCATCTGGTGCAGAAGTTTCAATTACTTTATAATCACCTGGTTCTAACCCTCTAATAGTATGTCCACTATTATTAGAAGTCCATTCATCAATAGTTCTATTATCAGAAACTCTTACTAATCTTAATCCTGCACCACTTACAAAGGAATTATCACTTGCATCTCTTTTTTCGATAATGATCTCATTAGGTTCATTTTCAAAGTCTACAGTAATACTAGGATTACTACTATTTACTGTAAATTCTTTTTCTTCTGTATTTAAAACATAACCAGCTGGTGCAGATACTTCCTCTATTTTATAAGTACCTTCACTCAAATTAGGGATACTAACATAATCTGTTGTCGAAGTAAATCTATAAACCTCTTCATTATTACTATCTAATATTCTTAAAACAGCCCCTGCAACAGCTTCATTAGTAGTACTATCTATTTTTCTAACTCTAACATCATTTTTAGTATTACGAATAGTTACACTAGGATTTAAGTTAGTTGTATTAATAATAATATCTTTACTAGCTTCACTTATATTATAACCACTAGGTGCTGAAAGTTCATTAATCTTATATTCACCAGGCAATAAGTTAGAAATAGTATAATCACTAGTTGTTGTTTCAAAATTAGCTATTACTTCATCATTAATAACACGTCTAACTTCTATAGTAGCACCTGCTAAAGGATTATCACTTCCATCTACTTTTTTAATAGTTAAACTACCAGTAGGCATAGAAACATTATTAGAAATAGTTTTCTGTTTAGAAGTTGGTACTAATGCTGCAGGTAAAGCATTCTGCACAATATCACTAGAAGGTGTATAACTATATGCTTGATATTCTGTATAATTAACTGTCACACTAATATTAACTGTTATAGGACTATCTATATTAGCAAGATTAACTCTTAATTTAAAACCACTACCACTATTAATAGTTCCTGTAACTGGATTATTATTACTATCCAACACATCCACAGCACTATTATTAACTGTTACACTATAATTATCAAAAGTAACATTAGAATTTACTGTAATTGTATCTGTAATTAAATATTTATTATCACTACTAAGTTTAAAATTACTACTATTTATACTAAAACTAGGATTAATAGTAACTGGATTATTCTTAGCATTAACCGCTCCATTAATTAATGGTTCTATATATTTATAATATTCACTACGTTCTATTACATTTTTCTGATTAGTAGTTAAATTATTAGTTCCCTCTGCTAAATCTTGATACCACCATACCGCTATTTGGGTTAAATAATCATCATAAGCATTATTACCAGTTAAACTCTTAGCAGGATAACCATTTTGTATTAAATAAACATATCCTGAATCCAAAGGAGCACTATCTTTAGTAATAGTATATCCATTAGCCCATTCTTTTTCTTTATCAAGACAATAAACAGTATATTTAATCCCACTACCATCAGTAGCATAATATGGTACTAAATTTAACTGTTCACTACCATTTAATTCTTCAAAAAGAGTTATTCTTTCTGAATTAGAACCCATACCTGAAGTTAAAGTATTAGGAAGAGTATTAGGAATTGCATAAGAAGATACAACTGTCTTTGAAAAAAACATTACCATAACTGCTGATATTATTATACTAACAGTAACTTTCATCCAATCATTTTCACTTTTCTTAAATAAACTACCAATCTTACCTAACATATCCATCACCTATTCTAAAAAAAGTATATCACAAAAAAAATAGTAATGAAATACTATTTTTCTAATAAACTTAAACTTACTTTCTTTTTATCTATATCAATACCATCTACATAACAATCAACAATATCACCAACACTAAATAAATCACTAGGATTTTTAATATATTCGTTAGTTAATTTTGAAATATGAGCAAGACCATCATTTTTTAAACCTATATCAATAAATAGACCAAAATCAACTACATTACGTACTGTTCCTTGTAATTTATCACCAATTTTTAAGTCTTCTAAATGTAAAATATCACTTCTAAGAATAGGTTGTGGATAATTATCACGTAAATCTCTCATAGGTTTTTCTAAAGATTCTATAATATCACTTAAAGTATATTCATCAATACCCATATCTTTACTAAGACTCTCTACATCTAAAGAATTAAGTTTATTAATAAGTTCTTCACTACCTAAATCATTTATACTAAATCCTAAATAATCTAAAAGTTTAATAGTCTTATCATAACTCTCAGGATGAATAGATGTTTTATCTAAAGGATTATCTCCATCAAATATTCTTAAGAAACCAACTGACTGCTCATAAACTTTATCAGATATTCCTTTAATTTTATGAAGTTCATCTCTATTCTTAAATTTACCATGACTTTCTCTAAAAGAAATGATATTATCTATTACTTTTTTATTTAAACCAGATACATACTTTAGGATAGAAGGGCTAGCAGTATTAATATTAACACCAACTCCATTAACTGCTTTACTAACAACAAAGTCTAAAGATTCATCTAACTTCTTAACAGGAACATCATGTTGATAAAGGCCAACCCCTATACTTTTAGGATCTATTTTAACAAGTTCAGATAATGCATCTTGTACTCTTCTACCTATACTAACAGCACTTCTTTTCTCAACAGTCAAATCAGGAAACTCTTCTATTGCAAGTTTACTAGCTGAATAAACTGATGCTCCAGCTTCACTTACTATTATATAGGATACATCTCTATTAGCAGATTTAATAGTATCTGCAACAAAAGCTTCACTTTCACGAGATGCTGTACCATTACCGATAGCAATTACATCGATATTATATTTATCTACTAGTTCAAGGATTTTTTTCTTAGAACCTTCTATATCATTATGAGGTTCTGTTGGATAAATTACAGCTATTTCTAAAACTTTACCAGTTTTATCTAAAACAGCAAGCTTACAACCAGTTCTAAAAGCAGGATCAAATCCTAAAACAGTTTTATCTTTTAACGGAGGAGTAAGTAAAAGTTTCTCTACATTAGTAGAAAAATTATCTATAGCTCGAATTTCCCCTTTTTCTTTAAGTTCGCTACGAACCTCTCTATCTACACTAGGAAGTATTAAACGTTTAAGACTATCATTAATAGCATCCATTATTATCTGATAACAGAAAGATTCTTTATTTTTAATGACTTTTGCCTCTAAATATTTAACTATTATCTCTACATCATAATCTAATTTAACAGACAAGACTCCTTCTTTCTCACCTCTATTAATCGCCAATATTCGATGAGGTTTAATATATTTAATTGTTTCCTTAAAATCATAATAGTTACTATAAGTCTTATTTTCATCATTAGCATTTTTCTTTAACTTGCTAACAATAACCCCTTCTTTAAAGATATAACTTCTAATCCATTTACGATAATAAGCATTATCACTAATCCATTCGGCAATTATATACTTTGCTCCCATAACTGCTTCTTCTACACTCTTAACTTTATCATTAAGATAACGACTTGCAATTTGTTCAATATCTCCCTTAACTGGACATGACATAATAATCTTTGCAAGAGGCTCTAATCCATTATTAATAGCATCTGTTGCCTTAGTCTTTTTCTTCTCCTTATAAGGACGATATAAATCATCTACTTCAACAAGTTTAGTACACTTCATAATAGAAGATTTCAAATCATCAGTAAGAAGACCTTTCTCATCAATTAATCTAATAACATCTTCTTTTCTTTTCATTAAATTAACTTGATACTGATAAACATCATCAATAGACTTAATGACCTCTTCATTTAAAGCTCCAGTCGCTTCTTTACGATATCTTGCAATAAAAGGAATAGTATTACCTTCTTCTAATAATTTTAAAACAGTCATAACCTGTTTTTTACTAATATTTAAATCTTTACTAATTTCTTCAATAATTACTTCATTCATAAATATCCTCTTTTCTAACAATATCTATTTTATTACAAATAACAAAATGATAAAAGTAAAAGAAGATTATTTGACGTAAAAGAATCATAAATATAAAATATAAGGATTCTCTTTACTACCATTACCAAAGATAATATTAACATCTTTTTTTAAATAAATTACTGGATAAACTCCTATATAATCATAAGCACCCACTTGAAAATTAACTTCACCATTTTTAGAAACTCTAAAAACACTATAAGAATCTTTACTAGACGCTGTTATTGTCCAATGCCAAACATAATTATCATGAAGCCAATTATTTTCATAACATTCAGTATATGTTCTCCAATCATAAATAAGCATATTCAAACATTCACTATGCATAACAGACTCACCACCACTAGTTGCATAACCATAATCAGAAGCATAAATAAGGCCTACTTTTCCAACCCAATTAATAGGATTTTCATACTGAATATTATATACTTCCTCACTTCTCTCATAAATATAAGAATTATTAGTATTATTAAGTTCCTGAGGCGGACTACCTAAATACCATAAAGCATTACCAATCATAGTTTTAGATTCATCTTTTAAACCACTGTCAATAACTTTTGAAAATGTCTCAAAAAAAGTTATTGACATCATTTATTTATGCATTTTACTAGAAATACTAATTCCCAATGCTTCGTAATACTCATTCACTGTATCAAAAGAAGTAATATCATAACTTTCATAATCTCTAATACAATCAATAATGCTAGATTCCAAACTATCAACATCTATTTCTTCACTAAGACTAGTTAAACTTGAATTTTTGTAAATCTGTTACTTTAGATATATCAGGACTTGCTATTTGAATTGCCTTGTGATTAGCCAAATCATTAGTAACATAACTAGTATCAAGTATAGCAATTATATCTGTAGATGAAACAATTTTATCAAGTGATGATGTAAAAGTTTCATCATTTTCTAAAGGCACACCATGTTAACTCCACCATTCACTATGATAAATATCCGAAAGAAACAAAGCATTATGACTATACTTTTCGTTGTTATCTCTTTCTTCTATCGAAATATCTTCATCACTACTAGTTTTTATAGAACCATCTGGTCCAATCAAAGTAATTAAATGTCTCATTAATAACCCACTCTTAAAATTTTAAAAGTAACATTCTTACTAACACCATAGTTTAATGCTTCTCTACTAGTTTCAAACAATACATCAAAATCATATAATCTATCAAAACCAATATTACGTCCTGTATCTAAAACAATTCCTATAAAGTTACCTGCATTACTATTACTAACTTCTATAACAGTACCAAAAGGAATATCTCTATCACCTGCTAATATTCTAATATCACCATAAGTAGAATCTGGATAATAAATACTATCTCCTATATAATGACCTGAAGCAGTATAATTACCAATATCTGCACCATATCCACTCATAGTACCTGTAAAAGTAGAACCAACCGTAATAGAAGGAATATATACCTCTTCATTTGGTTTAGTATCAATGGGTGTATTATCTTCTATTATCTCATCTTTACCTACAACTACCTCTTCCTTAGGCTCTTCTTCTATTACTTCCTCTTCTACTTCTTCCTCTACTACTACAGGTTCTTCTTCTACCACTTCTTCTACTACTTCTACAGGTGCAACTTCTATAACTTCTTCTTTTTTTATCGCATCACTGTTTACATAAGTAATTTTATTATTTACATCTATATCTTTTACATTAGGTGTAGTTGTACTGACAAGTAAACAACACCCCATAAATAAAATTGCATTAATAATATAAATGGTTCTCTTCATAAATATCACTGCTTTCTATGTTCATTTATATCTTAACACATAGACACTTATAAGACAACCACTTGACAAAAAGACAAGTGTAAACTACTGTTCATAATAACTCTTAATAACATCATAATCACAGTAAGGAAGATACTTATCATCTATAACCATATAATCATCTCTACCCTTACCTGCTATTAATATTATATCTTTATCTTCTGCCATATCTAAAGCTTTGTATATTGCTTTTTTCCTATCGACAATCCTCTCATAATTAGTTTTATCAGATCCACTAACTAAATCATCTATTATTTTATTAGGATCTTCATATCTAGGATCATCCATAGTAAAAATAACATAATCTGACTTTTCTAAAACTACTTTTCCCATTGAAGGTCTTTTAGTAGATTCTCTTCCTCCAGCACTACCTGTAACTGTAATAATTCTAGTCTCTTTAACCATCTCTAAAAAAGTCAATATATTATCTAATGCATCAGTAGTATGAGCATAATCAAGTATTACTGTATATTTAGAGACAAAAGGCATTATCTCCATTCTACCTTCTATTTGTTTTATATTACTAACCCTTTTAATTATCTCATCAAAACTAATACCTTTACATAATAAACAAAGAATAGCAGATGCTAAATTATCTACATTAAAACTACCAAGTAATGGAGAGATAACTTCATAAGCTTTATTATTATATTTAAAATTAATAATAGTCTTATCTCTTTTTAAAGTATAATCTTCTATCTTTAGTGTATCAGTATCTTTATAACCATAACTAACTATATTACCATTCGCTTCTCTTTTAAACTTATCAAAGTATTTATCACTACTATTTAATATTGAATATCCTTCATCCTTAACTTGTCTAACTAACTGACACTTACAGTCTACATAGTTTTCTATTGTTTTATGAATATTTAAATGATCTTCTGTAATATTAGTAACTATTCCTATATCATATTTAATATCATCAAGTCTATGCCTATAAAAAGCTTCACTACTCGCCTCCATACAAATAGTATCACAACCATTATCAATAAACTCTTTAAAATACATATAAAGTCTATCTACATCAGGACAAGTATTTCTAATACTTTCTTTCTTTCCTTTATATTTTTTTCCATTAGTACCAATATAAGCACAGCTAGACTCTCCTATCAGTTGATAAATAATCTCTGCTACAGTAGTCTTACCATTAGTACCAGTAACACCTATAATATATGCTTTTTCACTCGGATAATCATAAAACTTCGCACTAAGTCTCCTAAGTTCTAAATTAGTATCATCTACTTTTATAATAGGTACACCTCTTTTTCCTACATCACGACTAACAACAATAGCACTCGCTCCATTACTAATCGCTTCATCAATAAAATCATGTCTATCAGCAGTAACACCCATTGTACACACAAATATATCTCCAGGCTCTATTTCTTTAGAATTAATTTTAATACTCTTAATCAATCTATCATCATCAATATTATATAATTCACTTAATTTTTTCAAAAAACATCAACACCTTCTAATATAAAATATAAATATCTAATAATCTTGTTACTTATATTATATACCAACAGAATAATAATGAAAAGAAAAAGACTTCTCGCCCAAGAAATCTTTATTTAATACAAAATTGATTCTAACTCTCTTTACATCTCTTTTGTTAACTATATATTAACATATTTCATATACTATTATCAACCACTTATTTTAAACTTTCTACTTTTACTTTAGACAAACCAGTAATATTCATAACTTCATCAATAGAGAATCCATTATCTAATAGTTTTTTAGCAGTTAAAATAAGTTGTTCATCAAAAGCTTTACTTTTCTCTTCAAAAGACTTCTTATCATCTTCAAGAGACTTTTGACCTTCCTCAAGAGACTTTTGACCTTCCTCAAGAGATTTCTTTTCTTCTTCAATAAACTTTTTACCGTCTTCTATTTTTTTCATAATTAAATCATTCTCTTCTCTTAAAGAATCTATTAGTGCCAAATCATCTTTAACATATTCTTTTGCTTTCTGTTTCCATTCCCATTCTTTGTGTTTTTCATAATCATATACACCTATTATTCCTAAATTATCTGATAGTTTTTTTATCTCTTCTTTCGCTTCCATTAATCCTTCAACTCCTTCACTAATCTTTTCTATATCTTCTCTTTTTGTTAAAGTTAGTAAAGTTATAGCCCTCTCAAACTCACTTAACTCAAGATTATTATAATATTTT
>CASEWH010000084.1 GCA_949291575.1 uncultured bacterium | reverse complement strand
TTGTTAATACTTTCTCATTACCATATTTAATACCATCACTTGTTACTACTAAATCTTTTATTCCTAAATCTATTCCTACTATAGTGGTAGGTGTTACTTTTTCTACTAACAAATCTTCTTCTACTAATACACTAACATAATATTTATTTGTTGTTTCTTTTGATATAGTAGCATTTACTATCTTACCTTCTATTTTATCTTTATCCCTAAATCCTCTTATATTTACTTTACCTAATTTAGGTAATTTTATATTTCTAGTTAATAAATCTACTTCTATATTACTATATTCTTTTTCTTTATATCTACTTCTTACACAACTAGTTCTATATGACTGTTTACTAAATTTACTTTTAAATTTAGGATAACCTTTTCTTTTAGCATAATAATCATTAAAAGCTTTACATAAATCATCTACAGCAGAACATAATACAGTTGAATCTACTTCTTTTAGAAATTCATTTTCTTCTTTTAATTTAGGTAAATCTTTATGTAAATCAAATCTATTTATACCATTATTATCCTTTAAATAATTAAGATAATAATTATATACAAAACGTTTACATCCTAAAGTTCTATTAATAAATCCACTTTGGTCATTTGTTGGATATAACCTAAATTTATATGCTTTATATATCTTCATAATCCGAACACCTCTCTTAACTTTTGTAACTTAAGTGTACTATCTAGAAAATATGTTTGTCAATACATTTTTTCGATTTTTCAGTATAAATTTCCTATTAGATAAAAGAAAAAGTATATAACTAAATATATACTTTATTCACTTACTACACTTATCGCCGTTTGTAACATAGTATCATTCTCATAAGTTAAGGTTTCTCCTTCTTGTAATACAGTCTCTACTCTATCAGTAGGAACAACACCTTTATCATTAACCCAATTACCATCTGGAGTTAACCATTTTTGTACTGTATATTTAATAGTATCTCCACTATTTAAATCACTAGCAGATTGTACAGTACCTTTTCCATAAGAATTAATTCCCACAACATGAGAACCATAACTCTCTTTAAAAGCACTAGCAAGTATCTCTGAAGCACTAGCACTCTCATCATTAATAATTACACTAACAGGATAATCTCTATCAACACTCTTCTTAGTACCATAAACTTTCTCTGTTTTATTTTTAGTCTGTAATTGATATAATACTTGTTTCTTATTTAAGAATAAACTTAATATATTCTTAACTTCAGATAAATAACCACCAGGATTATCTCTAACATCAATAACTAATCCTTCTATATTATTCTTCTCTAACTTCTTTAAAATCTTATTAAATTGTTTATAAGAATTACTATTAAATATCTCTATTTTAATATAACCTATTTTTTTATTATTACTCTCATATATTTCACTATCTACAACAGGAGTCTCTATAGTATCTTTACTAAGTTCAAAACTAAGTTCTTGTCCATCTCTTGTTACAGTCAATTTAGAACTTTTACCACTATCATTACCAGATATCATATTAACTACTTCAGTTAAACTCTTACCATTAATATCAGTATCATTTACTTTAGTAACAATATCTCCAACTTTAACACCAGCTTTATTAGCAGGACTATTATCAAAAACATTACCTACACTAACAACCCCATCTTTAAGCATTACTTCAATACCAATACCTTCGTAAGTACCACTTAACTCTTCATTAAAGTCATCACTAGCATCTCCACTAAAGTATGTAGCATAAGGATCATCTAAGTAATTAATCATCCCTTGTATTCCAGCATCTATAAGTTCTTCTTTATCAACATCTTCATAATAGTTATTAACGATATTATCATAAGTAGAAACTAATTCATCTAACTCATCACCACTAGAAGATGAGTCACTAAACACTACAAAATTAACTATATTACCTAAAAGAAAACCAAACATAATAGCAATTATCATGATAATAATAACTTCAGAAAAATTAAACCCACTTCTTCTTTCAACTATTATTTCTCTAACATTACTATCATCTATTTCTTCTACTTTTACTTCTTCTAAATTTTCTTTATCTTTACTATTCTTATTCCTTTTAAACATTAGTATCACCCCACAGTCTTAACATATTAATTTTATCACAAATAAAACAATATCTAAAGAGAAAATAAATTCATTTTTATATCTTTACACTACTATATGTAGAAACTATAAAAGAGAGTACAAATATATTACATTTCATATTGACATAGCTTATCTATTATGATACATTATTGATATAAGAGGCGATGTATAAAAGATGGGGAAAGGAGAGAAATGAAATTTTTGAAAAAAATATGAATTTTATAAATTGAGGTTGTTTTTTAGGGTGAATTTTGTATTTTCATCTAGTGAATTTACTAAATTGGCCCTTGATTAAACAGTGAATTTTGAAAATTACCTTTTTGCAATGATTTTTAGAGCATGCTATAAATATTGCAGAGAGGAGGAATTTATGAGAAAAATTAGGGAAAGAAATATTCCTAAGAATGTCTCTAATGAAAAGATTAGAGAATATATGATATCTAATAACTTTGTCTACGAAGCGACTCTTGATGGTGTTTTTAAAGCCATTATGGGAGGTTGTCTTTTATATTTAGGAGATATAATATCTGAATTAACTGGACTTGATAATTATTTTATTATTAAAAACTTTAAAGAACAGAATGTTGAACATAAAATAGCGAATGCTCTAGAAAGAAAAAAAGTCTCAGATTTTATCTTTAAATTACCAGGCTATATTATTAACCTAGAATGTAATCGTGGATACTGGGATGGTTTAATAGAGCGAAACGATGCTTACTTTTGTAAAATAAAGGGTGAATTATTAAGTAAAGGTGAAGAGTATAGTAAAAAAATAAAAGTAATCCAGATTAACTTTGATATCTTTGATAATTTTGAAGAATGTCTAGGAAAAGAGAACATATCTAAATTTTATATGAAAAATAATGATAATATAATAGAAACTAAAACAAGTGAAAAGATACATATAGATATGATGAAAAGTTATAATAAGTATCTTAATGGAGAAGAGTTAACTAAATTAGACAAAGAATTAGTTATATTAATGTTAGATGATTATTTAGAAATTAAAAAAATAGCGGAAGGAGACGATGAATTAATGGAAGTTTCAAAAAGATTATATGAACTAACAGATAACATTGATAATATAGGACTATATGATCCTGAGAAAAGAAGAAAAGAAGAGGAAGCTTTAAAGATAGAATATCATAGTAATATTGCTAGAGAACAAGGAATTGAACAAGGAATTGAACAAGGAATTGAGCAAGGAATAAAAACTGGTGCTAGTAATGAGAAAAAATCTATTGCTAAGAATCTTCTCAATATAGGTATTCCTATAAAAGATATAGTTAAAGCGACAGGGCTTTCTAAAAAACAAATAACAATGTTAATGTAGAAAATAATAAAAACAAAAACTAGTCTTTATGGCTAGTTTTAACTATTTAAAAAACTTGTAATTTCATTAGTATCAGTAATTGTCTCTGTAACTTCTCCATCATTAAATTTTAGTAAAGTAGTATCTTTAACTCTCAAACTACTAGCATCATCTGTAACAATATCTCCATCAGTAATATATTTCTTATTCATACCATTAGAAAGATCAACACTATATAGCTTAGTATCACTATTATTTAACTGATAAGAACTTATTAAAGAACTAATAGTAGAGTATTCATTACTAGAATCATAATATATTACATAATACTCTCCATCACCCTGATTAAATGACTCACCTGCTAATATTTCATCATACTGAATAGCATTTTCTGTAATCTTTTCTTCAGGAGTATCTTTACTAAGTATTGCAGTAGTTAAAAAGTACATTCCGACTAACAAAACTATTGCAACTACTATAATTATAATAGTTTTCTTAACTTCACTAGGTAAACCCTTTTTATTATTTAAATAATCTTTTTTCATATACATCAATACCTTTCGTTTCATCTCTAATGATATCATAAACAAAAGAAAAAATAAACACTTTCGTGCTTATTTCATAGTAGGTAAAACATTTATAGAGTTAGCTACTTCCAAGAGTTCATCTTGATTCATAACATCACTTACTAAATAATAATTAATACCACCACTTGTAAAGTTAATAGAATTATCAGAAAGTACCCCCAAACTATCCATAAACATAGCAGGTTCTCCCATCGTTGGTATAACAGTAAACTCATCCATCGTACTTACAGTCTCTTCTACAAGTATAAAAGGTTTATCACCACTAAATGTAAGAATAACTCTCTCTCCATCTGTCATACTAACCTTCTCTTCATTAGTAAGCTTAGTTCCTTCAGGAAGAACCAAAGGATATATAATATCATCAATCGCACTAGTCTCTACAGCCTCTTCTTCTAAATTAATAGTACTCATTATCTCTTCTAAATCAAAATAATTATTTTTAAAACTAGGACTAAAATCAATATCTTTTACTTTTAAAGTCATATTAGGAACATCATCGCTATCTAAAACAATCGCTTCAGTTAGATTCAAATCATTATCAAAAGTAACTTTCTGACTAGTTAAATTTCTATTATTAGGATAATTTACATTACTAGTAAAAACATAGTTCTTATCATCTTTTTTAAAAGTTCTCTTATCATCATTTTCTAAATCACTTATTATAGACTGTAACAAATAAACTTGAGAATTATTATAAGGCCAATCACTTTGAAATTTAAAACTCTTATTCAAACTAGGTGTTAGAACATAGACTCCATCATCATTCTTTAAAATTATTTGCTCATGATTATTAGAAGTATTAGTAAGTGTTATTTTATAATAGTCATCTTTTTTATAAGCAGTTTCTACTTCATAGTTATATATATCATCATTATTTAAGACTTCAAGTGTAGCAGTCATAACATATCCTTTAGAGTCATTAACTTTTTTATCTAAATCAGACAAGATATCACTCTCACTATTTTTTCCACATCCAGTAACTAAAAAACAAACTATAACTAATAAAGCTAAGCTTAATTTTTTCAAAACTAAATCACCTCTATCTTTCTCTAATTAATTATATTAAAGAAAATAAGTTAATATTCATGAATAAAACAAAGGAATTTAGTCCATTATATGAATGTAATAAATTTAAAAGAGGAGGAATTATGGAAACATTAAAAAAAATATGCTTAGTGCTTATTATAATAGGAGCGATAAACTGGGCATTAGTAGGTTTATTTGAAGTAGATTTAGTAGCATCTCTATTTGGAGGTAGCGATGAACTACTTGCTAGACTAGTTTATATTATAATAGGTATAGCAGGTCTAATTGATATAAGTATTCTATTTGATCGTTTAGACCATCATAATTAAAAAGAGATTCAAAATTTGAGTCTCTTTTAATTATTAGCAGTTATTCTAACTTTAACTTTCTTAGTCTTAGGTGTGTAATTAAGTTTTACATCGTCTCCTCTAACTTTAACTTCTACTTCATGCTCTCCTACACCTAAACCATCTAAATCAACATAAGCATATATAGTAGATGAATCTATACTATCAATAATAGATTTACTACCAGTAACAACTACTGTAACTCTACTATCATCTTCAGACAATGCTTGAACTCTATAAGCAGAATCTAAATTTTCTGTCGCAATAGAAACATTATCTATTTCTCTTGTTGTAGAATCATCTAGTGTTACATTAACTGTAATAGTTTTCTCACTTATCTCAGTAATACCATTAGGACGTTTAAGTGTAACAGTATATTCTTTATCATCTTCAAGACCTGTAACATCAACTTCTACTTCTAATGAATCTAACTTATCTAAAGCTTCTTCACTACCATAAACAGTAACACTATCTATATTACTACTAAGTGATCTAATCGCTTTACCAAAAGCAAGATCTCCTTTAGGAACTATTTCAATAGGTACTTCTTTAGATGGACTTGAAATAGTTACTTTAGCAGTTACAGTCTTAGGAACTATCTCTACATCTACAGTCTTACCATTAGCATCATATGCAACAAGTGGAACATTTTCAAGAGTTATTTCTCCTGCTTCTTGAGTAGGGAAATCATCTACATCTACTAAAGCTCTAACAGTTGCAACTTTATCAAGTTTATATTCAGCACCCTTAACTATTACTTCACTTCTATCAAGTTCTACACTATCTATATTTAGTTTAGTATCTAAATTATCTTTATGTAACACATCATAAGTAAGTGATTTAGTAGCACTAACTTTATCATATATAGTAACAGTTACTGTAGATGGATCAAGTCTATAATCTATTGATTTTAATTGTTGTGTATATTTAAGTGTAACTTTATGTTGACCAGGTTTCAAACCAGTTAAATCAACTGTAACTCCACCACTAGGAGATTGTTTAGCTAAAAAGATATGTCTTTTTTGTCCAACTAAAGTTATATCTACACTATCAGGCAACCCTTCTACTACATAAGCTTCTTCATTATAAGTAGCAGTTACTTTTTGGTCATATAGTATTTCAGCATATTGATCTACTAAAGTATTACCTTCACTATCTATAATAAAGAAAACTGCTAAAGCCAAGATTAGACTTATAACTATTAAGGTCTGTTTCTTTCCCATAAGTCGTTCTAAACCTTTACTATTACTCTTAGAAAAGTCTATAATTTTTAAAAATAATTTAGTAATAGGAGTAATTAACCACTTATCAAAAAATGCACCTATATGACGAAAAAATTTTAAAATACCTCTAATTATCTTCTTCATATATCTCTTCCTCTTCTATTTCATCTTCATCGTATTCACTAACAGTCTTAGGCTTTAATTCATTTATTAACATCATTCTAACATCATCAAGTGACATATTATAGAAAAGTTCTCCTTTAATAGCAACTGAGAGTCTTCCAGTTTCTTCTGATACTACTAAAGCAATAGCATCAGTCTCTTCAGCAATACCAAGAGCAGCTCTATGTCTAGTACCAAGTCTTTTATTTATCTTAGTACTACTACTAGTAGGGAATACTGACCCAGCACAAGTTACTCTATTTCCTTGAATAATAACTCCTCCATCATGTAAAGGATTACCTTCATAGAATATTGCAATTAATAAATCACTTGATAAGTCTGCATATAACTTCTTAGCTTTATCTATATAATTACCTAAACTAATATCACGCTCTAATACGATTAAAGCACCAATTTTATTTTTTCTTAAATAATCCATCGCTTGAGTTAATTGATATACTAAATGTTCTCTTTCATCAACAGTAAGTACTTTATGACGACCTAATAACTGATTTCTACCAAGCTGTTCAAGAATATTTCTAATCTCTGGTTGAAATATGACAATCAAAGCAAGTGGTCCATACATAATAACATACTCTAAAAGTAGTCCTACAGTTGTAAAGCCACACAAATCACTAACTATTTTAAGAATAATAATAATTATAACTCCCTTAAATAAAAGAGTAAGTTTAACACTATTTCTAATATTTTTTAAAATTATATAAAACATTAACCAAACAATCGATATATCGACAATTTTCCTTAAAATTGTCAAAACACTTGTAACAGTAATAACCATAAAATCTCTCCTAACTGTTTCTAAACTGTATTATTATTTCCATCTTGATTAATAGTAGGAATCACTACATTATTAACTTCATTAGATGGGCTATTAACTACATTAGTAGTTTGAATCTGTGGAGTCACAACAGTAGGTGTAACTACATTATTAGGTTGTGTTACCTCTACTGGTTGTACTACAGTTGCATTAACCTCTTCTACTTGAGGAACAGTAGTATTAACATTCTCTGCTGGTGCAGTTGTAACCTCACTAACTGTTGGTATAGTATTAATACCACTATTAGCAGCTTGAACACCTGACTCATTAGCAACACTATTTTGAGTAATACCAACATCACTAGTTGGAACTTCTTCAACTGTTGAAGCATTAGTAACAGGCTCACTAACTGGTGTTGTAACAGGAGTACTAGTAACTTGTGTAGTATTAACAGATTCACTAACTACAGCCTCTTGAACAACCTCTGTATTATTAGTATCACCAACAGTAGCATATTTTTCTTTTTCTTTTTTATTCTTAATACCTTTTTCAGCTAAATAACCAATACAAGCAAAGATAAGAATAACTAAAACCACTACCCAAACGATATAAAAAGGGCCATCTAATGTATCCCTAAAAAAACTAATTACAATATCCATAAAACACCGCCTTTCACACTTTGTCCCCTTATCTTTCATTTATTATCATAACATGAGGACAACTCTTTTTCAACCGAAGAAAAATAAAAAATTATTATTTATGCAATTTCATGTATATAGTATCAACACTTTCACCATTAATAATTGCAACATTTTCTTCAACTTTATAAGTAATAAAACCTAGCTTTTTATATAAATGAATGGCTTTATCATTATTAGAATAAACACCCAAATAAATTTCCTTTAATTTTAACTCATCAAAACCATACTCTATAAATCTCTTAAGTGCTTCCAATCCATAATGATTATTTTGAAACTCTTGATTTATAATGATACCAATCTCTGCATTATCTGAAGTTATGTTATCAAAATCTATATTTCCAATAAAACGACCACTTTGTTTATCAAACATTGACAATATAATCAAAGTATCAGTCTCTAATGCTTCTTTCACATACATAAACCTATTATCATAAGTATATGGATTAGGATCAGCGGTAATGTACTTTTTAATATTTGGATATTAAATAATTTCAAATATTCATCTATTAAATCATAAGAAACATTAGTAAAATTAATTCTATTTGTCTCCAATACTATTTCTCTATTCATAAACACTCCCCAAGCTTATCTAAAGGAAAAAAGTGATTTCTTTACCATTTAACTATTTTTCTTCTTATTAATTATCATTCATACTTATTACTACATTCTTTAACAAATTCTTCAAATATTGGATTCATATCATCCATTAATTCTGGATGCCATTTTATCCCCATTACAAATCTTTTCTTTTCTAATTCTATCGCCTCTACTGTATTATCTACTGGACACTTTGCAACAATTTTATATTCTTTTATATCTTCCTCTTTTGCAACCAAATTATGAATACTATTAACATATAATTTCTTTGTTTTCAAAATACTAAAAAGTTTAGAATCCCCAGATATATTCACTTCATGAGCAGTTTTAGAACCAAATTGATTATGAAATGCATTATCAGACTGATGTACTTTTCCTCCTAATGCCCTTATTAAATTATTAAATCCAGCACATATTCCTATAATAGGAACATCTCTTTTTATACAAAGCTTTGCAATTTCTTCCTCATATTTATTGCTAACTAAACCGCCCTGTAAAATTACACCATCAATTTTTTCAATTAAATTTTCTAAATCCTGTATTTCATCACTAGATAAACTACAGTTATCTGAATCATCATCATATTTAAAATTCTTTTTATCAGTTGGAAGAATACCTACAGCTAAAGCCCCATTTTTTATAAGAGCATATCTAATGTCATCACAAATCTCCATATAATGCCACATATCACTTTCCATAGATGGTTTACCAACTATTCCAATAACAGGTTTTATCATAAAATCACAACCTTCAAAATTTAAATACAAAGCATAAAAATTCAAACTTGATATCAATTTGGTGCCGGCTAAAGGATTCGAACCTTTGACCTACTCATTACGAATGAGTTGCTCTACCTGTCTAAGCTAAGCCGGCAAAAAAACTTTACTAATTTATTATAGCAAAGTTTAAAAAATTAATCTATCACAAATCCAAACTATTAGGATTTAATAAGAAATCCATAATTCCAACAACAGAAATCCCTTCTTCAGTAATCCAAGGTTTAATCATATCTTTAACAACAATAATCTTTTTAAAATTATCTCCTATATTCATTAAAGATCTTTCTTCTTGAATAGTCTTTTCTCTAGTTTCTAAATTTAAAGAAGATTGTATATAATAACGTTTATTACCTAAATTACATACAAAATCAACTTCTAATTGTTTTTTCTCACTTTTACCATCTTTATTTTTAACATTCTGTTCCACAACACCAACATCAACATTATATCCCCTAACTAATAATTCATTATAAATAATGTTTTCCATTAAATGGCTTTCTTCTTGTTGTCTAAAGTTAAGTCTTGCATTTCTTAAACCAACATCTGTAAAATAATACTTCTGAGGAGTCTGAATGTATTTTTTCCCCTTTATATCATATCTTAAAGATTTATTAACAATAAATGCATCTTCTATATTCTTTAAATATAAGTGTATTGTATTTAATGAAAGTTCCTTTTCCCCATTACTTTTAAAACTATTATAAATTTTCTGAGGATTAGTAAGAGATCCAACAGATGATGCTAACATATTTACTATAGAGTCAAGTATATCAACTCTTGAAATATTATTTCTATCTACTATATCTTTAATATAAGTTTCCTTAAACAAATTTTTTAAATATTGTGACTTTTCTTCATCAGTTTTTTTAGAAAGTATAAGAGGTAATCCTCCATAAGTAACATAATCTGCCCAAGCTTCATATTTATCTCCATCATAACAAGATAAATATTCACTAAAAGAAAGTGGAAATACACTAACTTGATCTCCTCTACCCCTAAACTCTGTTATTATGTCACTCGATAAAAATTTAGAATTACTACCAGTCACATAAACATCCATATTTCTCTCATATAAAAATCCATTTAAAACATATTCAAAACCATCTACAAGTTGTATTTCATCTAAAATGATATAATACATTTTTTTATCAATAACTTTACTTCTTATATATTTATCTAATACTTTAGCATCTAAATATTTTCTATTTTGTTCTTTATCAAGTTCTAATTTAATTATATGATCATCTTTTACACCAACAGATTTTAAATAATTGACAAATAATGGATCTAATAAATATGACTTCCCACATCTTCTTATCCCTGTAACAACTTTAATAAGACCATTTTCTTTTCTACTAATTAATCTATTTAAATAAACATCTCTTTTTATCTGTTTCATAAAAACCAGCTCCTTCTTTTATAATTTTATTATAACTCAAAAGAATAAAGCATTGCAATAGTCTCACTGAAGATTTTTTCGTATCGGTACAAAAATCTTCAGTAGTTTTTTTATTCTGTCCTAAGAGCTATTACAGGATCTTTCTTACTAGCCATCTTAGATGGAATAAATCCACTTAATACTGTTAAAGTTACACTAATCAAAAGAAGTATAATTGCATGAACCGGATTAAGATTAGCAACATTAGGAAGATCTGCTAAACTCTCTATTAAAGAGTTTATAGGGAATGTTAATAGATATGCAATAACAAGTCCTAAAACACCACTACATACACCGATAATAAAGGTCTCTGCATTAAATACCCGAGTTATATCTTTACCTCTTGCACCTAATGCTCTTAAAATACCAATTTCTTTAGTTCTCTCAAGAACAGAAATATAAGTAATAATTGCAATCATTATACAAGATACAATTAATGAAATAGATGAAAAGGCTATCAAAACATAAGTAACTGCATCCATAATACTACCAGAAAGCGTACTAATTAAAGAAGCATAATCAGTATATAAAACCTGTTCATCAGCATCTTTCTCATCGTTATAGTTATCTAAATAATCAGTAATATAATCTTTAGTATCAAAATCTTTTGGATAGATATAAATAATAGATGGCATAACATCTGCCCCTAATACACCTAAAATATTATCTTTTGTAACTGTAGAGTTTGTAGTATCAAAAGCCTGTCCTGTTAAGACATTATAATCAACACTATTTTGTCTATTAACAATATCACTGTCTTTATTTTTATTAATAACTTCATCTACTAAAGCTGAATTATAATAAATTCCATACTGAGTTAAAGAACTCTTATCTTCTTTACCTCTTATAATAGCATTAATCTTTATAGTAATAGCATCTTTACTATTATACATCTCTTCATAGTCTTTACCTGGTACAAAGTAATTATTTATCTCATCATAATAAACATCATTAGGAATAACTTTAAACTCTTTATCTAAAATATCTTCAAAAGATATATTTTCACTTGCATCAAACCCTAATTGTTCTAATGTACTACTATCAAGTTCATTACGAGAGTTAACAGCGATTACAATACCAGGAGTATCTTTATCTATAGAACCTGCTAACACATCATAATTATCTTCTAACATACTTTTACCATTAACTTTATCAGCATATAAACTCCATCCCATAACACCTGTCATTGATGTAGTAGACATACTATAATTAGTACTAGTAGGAACAGTCTTATATGAACCATCAGACATTTTTGTAACAACATTTAAAGTAGTGCCATATTCATAACTAATAGCATTTACATTATCTTTATCCATAGACTCTATATAATCTATATATTCACTATCTAAATTATTAATATGCATCATAGTCTCTAGATTATTATCACGAGGATAAATAATCTTCTTATTAGAATACTCTTTATGTTCCTTATTACCTTCTATCATCTCTTGCATAGCTTCTTCATCAACATCCATTGCCTGCACACTAATAGTAATAGGCATCTGTGATAAAGTATCCTCTTCATACTCATCTATCTTTATTTGAAAACCATTAGATAATGAAAGTATTAAAGCAATACCAATAATACCAATAGATGCTGCAAAAGATGTTAAGAATGTTCTACCTTTCTTAGTCTTAATATTATTAAAAGATAATTTCAAAGCAGAACCATAACCAAGTACAGTCTTTTTAATAGTTAACTTCTCTTTAGAATTATCTTTATCTTTAACAGGATTACTATCACTTAGAATCTCTCCATCTTTAAGTTCAATAATACGAGTTGCATAACCCTCTGCAAGCTCTGGATTATGAGTAACCATAATAACTAATTTATCTTTAGCAATTTCCTTAATAAGGTCCATTATCTGTACACTAGTAACAGAATCTAAGGCCCCAGTAGGTTCATCTGCAAGTATTATCTCAGGATCATTAACAAGTGCTCTTGCAATTGCAACCCTCTGCATCTGTCCCCCAGATAACTGATTAGGTTTCTTATGAGCATGATCTTTAAGTCCAACTTTATCTAACGCTTCAAGTGCTTTCTTTCTTCTATTTTTCTTTTTATAACCACTAAGTATTAATGCCATCTCTACATTTTCTAAAATAGTAATATGACTAATCAAGTTATAAGACTGAAAAATAAAACCAACACAATTATTACGATAGTAGTCCCACTCTACACTTTTAAACTGCTTAGTACTTTTATTATTGATGATTAAATCACCGCTATCATATCTATCAAGACCTCCAAGAATATTTAAAAGCGTTGTCTTACCACTACCACTGCTTCCTAAAATAGCGACAAACTCACTTTTTCTAAACTTTAAACTAACATCAGATAAAGCATGTTGTACGAAGTCCCCTGTCTTGTAACTTTTGTTTATTTTCTTTAATTCAAGCATAAATTCCCCTCTAAAATATATTATATAACATTCAAAATGATTTTTTACTATTCTTACCAAGATAATTATAATAAAAAGATATTGACTAAACAACATCTTTTTTATTATTTTTCTTATAAATTCTAACCATTCTTTTAACATTTCTCTCATTACACTTTAAAACAGAACTAGGTAAATATTTTTCTTTATTATTTAAAGTAACTAATAATTCACTAAGTTCTTCCTCTACTTTAGAGATATCATAAACTCCATCTTGAATTTTATGAATAGTAGTTAAAAGATATAGCCCTAAGAATTTACTACTATCCAGTTCCAATTTACCATTATTAGGAACATAATAAGAATCATAAACTTCATCTAGGATATCAAACACTTTATGAGCTTCTCCCTTAGGAATATCAATTAATTTATCACAAACAGCATTATGATTAATTCTAACTAAGTCCTGTCCATTTTCTAAATAAGTTTTATATATAAAAGGCATATTATTATCAGTAAAACTCTTAGTAATATCTTTATTTAAAATACTATCAGTAAAATCTTTAATACCATCTTGACTATAATTAATAACATCAATATTTTTATAATCCTTCATTCTTTTAAATACACTAAATAAATCTTTAATATGAGGGTTATCTATATAATTACTTAAATCTTGATTAAAATACTCTTCACTTATATTAACAATAGAAGAAGTTACTCTAACATCGCTTATTTTATTATTAAAGATTGTATAAATAAATGTCATAGCAGGATAAAAAGAATTAAGTTCAAATCTAGGTAATTCTACATCATTATTTTTCATTTCTTCATAGATTAAACTATCATCTTTAACAAAACTAGCAGTATCTAAAATATGAATTTTTAAAATAATATTATCATCACTACCATAATCAACTGAAAAAGCATAATTAGAGATATTATTAAATTTAAAAGCAGTAGAAACACTATAATTATTCTTTAAATAGGAATTAGACACATCTGCCATTCTATATTTAAGAGAAGATAGTTCTTCAGTAACTTTATCATCTGTTTTTTCTTCTTTTATTTCTATATTATCCATACTGTTAGCAATAAAGTCTATATCACTAAACACCTTTTCAACATTATTATAGTTTTTAGATATAACATAATCTTTAAAAGTTACCAATAATAAACTAAAATCAAGTTTTTCCTGCTCACTAAAACTGGGCTTTAAAGAAAAATTCAAACCAAGTAATTCTTTATAAAAATCAGGTTCTACATAAGGTAATCTTTGATTAACTAATTTTAATTTATAATTTTTTATAAATTCATCTAATAATAGAAACACAAAATGTTTATTATCTTTTCTAGCTTCTACAAAATTAGGTATCTCCTTCATAAGTTTACTTATATAAGTATAATTAGCATCATTGTCTATTAATTCCACTAAAATATCATAATAAGTACTAGTGTCTTCATCTATTACCTCATAGCTAATTGGTTTTAATCTTTCAAAAATTTTAATTATTCTTCTCAAAAAATCTTTTTCAATTGAAGCATAGATAGAATCTTTACCTATTGACCTAATCTTATTTTGAGAAACATCTTTAACAAGAATACTTAAAGTTATTAATTCTTCTTGATTTAAAGTAGCTGTTCTTTTTAAAAGTTTCTCTATTTCAATTGGAAGTTCATATTGTAAACCAGATGAATATTCATCCAAAAACTTACTAGTTCTAATATCATATAAAAAACTTCCAAACAATTCACCAACTACTGGCTCACTAAATTTCAATAACTCACTATAATCTGTATACAAATCCGTATCTGTAACTTTATTATTTTTAGGTTTAGGAAAAGACACAGTTACAGGTTTCTTTCTTACTATATTAGAACGAGAAAATGTTTCATGTATTGACTCTAATCTTTCAACATAGTTCTTTTTATAATTATTCAATCTTCCTAATATGTCTTTAACATCTTTTAAAGCTTCTTTATATTTAGAAACATTTTTATAATCATTTCTTTTTTTATAATAGTTAATAGTATTAACTAAACTAACAATTTCTTTACGTAAATTATCATCTACTTTGCTAAGAACATCATAACTAATAATTTCACCAAACATATCAACGTCACTATCTAACACTTCATCTAAATGTGCCATAACAAACTTAACATTTTTTTCTAATTCTTGATTACTCATAATATTTCCCCCAACACACAATTACAACCTTAGTATAACACAAACTAGAAAGAAAAAAAGACTTTTTTAGTCTTTATCCATTCAAATCCATAAATTCTTGATTTAAAGTTTGATATTTATTAGATATTATATTAGCATCACTCTTCTCTAATACATACCATCCCTTACGAAACATAAGTTCATAAACTTCTCTTTGTAAAGCTGAATAAGTATCAAACATCTCTTTATATTCATTATATAATGTTTCATTAGATACTTCTGTTAATATAACAGCATAGTCTTTAACTAACTGTTTTAAAGTACTAAGTAATGAAGAAATATAGTCTTTATCATTTAAAGAGATACCAGTAGGCACTTCTACTTTAGGATTACTAATCTGGTTATTATTCATTGTTACCTCCTTCATTTAAGATATTTAATATTTTACTAATATTACCTTGAAATACATTGCTAGCCTTACTAAGCATATCTTTAATTTCACTATCACTTACACTATTAATAGCATTACTACTACTCTTATAAGCACCATAGTTCCAATTAAACATATCACTTAGATAATCTAAATCTTTACAGCTAATCATATTAGGTACTGACACTTTAATATTTTCCATATCTTTTTCCTCCCAACATTAATATGAGTAAAAAAGAAAAAAACTATACATTAAGTATAATTTTTAATCTTTAAGAGTCTTTAATCTATGTTTAATATCTAAAATTAAATCCATTGGTGCATTATCCATTTTATTTAAAACAAGTAACGCATCTTGCAACTTAGTCTTAACAGGCACATTATCTTTAATATTCTCTATTTCTTCATCTAAATTAAAGTTATTACTAGGATTCTGTTCCATATAGTCTTTAATATATTGTTTTATATCTGCTAAAACGTATTCTTTTAACTTATAAGAATCCATCTCCATAACTCCAAAATAACCACTAATCATATATCTATAAACATCTTCTATTGTCATAACATCCCTCTAATCATTTACTTCAAGTTTATCTAATAATTTATTAATAATTTTATCTACTTCTTCATCTTTACCTTTAAGACTAATTAAAAGTTTATTAGTATTAGATGACTGAGGTAACATATACCCTGCTTCTCTAAATATATCTTCTACTATAACTTTATTAGAATGAATTAAAGCTTTATATAAACGTTTTTCATCATCATTACTAGCTCTATTCATAAGATATTTTAAAGTCTTAATCTGTTCTATCTTACTATCTGCAAGTCTAAATAATTCTCTAATTACTTGTTTATCTTTTTCTTTTTGTTTTGGATAAACTCTAGGCAACATACTAATCGCTTTAGATGGACAAGATGCAGCACAGGCTCCACAACCAATACATTTATCAAAGTCTATCTGTCCTGTTTCATTATCAGTCGCTCCAGTAGGACATACAAAAAGACATAAACAATCTTTAGTACATATTTTTAAATCTCTATAAGCATATCTTTCACTTTTAGCACTCATACTAACATACCTCCAATATCTTAAGACTAGGAACCCTACAAACAGGACAAACTTTAGGAGGATTATCTCCTATATAAACAAATCCACAGATATCACAAACCCATATTTTTGTATTTTTAATATAATCGATTCCCTTTTCTTTATAAGTATCTATTACTACTTTCATAATATTAGTACTCTTACTAGCCCAATTAATAACTCTTTTAGCACCTCTATCATCATATTTAGTAAACACATCCATTGCCTTACTAAAGCTATTAATATCCTCATCTACCATATCTATAACATCATCTAAACTACCAGATTTATTATCTTCTAAAGACTCATAATGTTTAGATAATTCTCTAAATAAATTACTTTCTTCATCTAAATATTGTTTTTCACATCCACGAGCCAAATTAGAACAAATCAAAGATATCTCATAATTAGATAATTCTCTTAAATCATCATCTACTTCTTCTAGCATAGAACTATTAACGTCAATTTTCTCCTCAACTTTTTCTTCTTTAACCTCTTCAAATAAACTCTTAGGTGCACCACAAGCTGGACACTTCCAATCATCTGGTAAATCTTCAAACTTTACCTTCTCTTTCTCATCATCATAAATATAACCACAAATTGTACAACGATATTTTTTCATATATACCTCCATAAATAAATCATATCAAACAAAGAAAAATAAATCTACCACATTTGACTTTTCATAAATGAAAAATCCAATTAGTAAATTAAATTATTAAATCTCATAAGTCTATGCAATCTAAAAATGCACAATATTCTTAAAATATTGTGCATTTTTGTCGAAAATATCTAGTACTTTGCACAATCATTGTGCATTTTTCTATAAAAATACTTTTATCATCATCAACTTCTTGCTCTATTAAATGTCAAACTCTTCTATAATTTATCTTAACGAGTCAGATGACTATCATCTAAAATTTCATCAATCATTGCAGAATTAATTTTAAGTTGTTCTCTTTGAATATCAATTTCTTGTATAAAATGCTGTATTTGGTCTTGAGATAAATATTGACTACCTGTTGATATTAATAAAGCTTCAATTTGATCAAGTTTATGGGCAACAACTTGAAAATTATCTGTATCAATCATACCTGTTGCATTTATTTCAGACCAAGTTTGTTTTAAAAATTGTTGTATTTTTTGAACAACTTCAGAATCTTTATTTTGCATTGTTTGCTGATTACTTATTCCATGTAGTTCATTTAATTTTATCAATCCTTCATGATTCCACTCAACACAGGCTCTATTTAAACCACCTAAATTATTTTGTTGTGAAAAATCTTTGCATTGTGTCAACGTTTGAGCAAATATTCTTAAATCATCTTCAGTTTTAACTGACCTTAACATTGCGTTCATATACGATGCAATTATAACTGATGCTCTTCCTTTCGTCTCTTGACTTAACATTAAAGGTAAAGTTTCAATAACAACATTCCCATATTCTTGCATAGTTTCCTCCTAATACAAAATATTTTCATCTATGTCATCTAATGCACTATCAACTATTTTGTATTCACATCCACTTTCATTTTTTAATTCTAAATAAAAATCAGTACTTTTTCTGATTGAAATATATATCAAATTAAATTAATTACAAATTGGTGGAGATGAGGAGATTCGAACTCCTGTCCAAAAATAAAGCTACATAAACTTCTACAAGTTTAGATGATTAAGAATTTTCGAACTATTTTCTAGTAACCATCAACTAATAAAATAGCCCTAGTCTAAAAGATTCCATCATAGTCTAGACAAACTATAACTATATCCTGCTAAAATAAACCATCTTAACTTAACACAGGAAATTAAGAAAAGACAGTGCATTTACCTTTTACTAGGCGAAAGCTAACTCAGTGTTTTTATTAAATAAGTTAGCAAATGCTGTTTTAATACTGTTTCCAGTTATATTTAATTTAGTTTGTAACGTAAACAACTCGACTTGCCATTTATGCTCTATTATTCCTGTCGAAACCAAAGCATCCCCAAATACACCTAGATTATATCACAGAAGTATCAAAAAAGCAAATACCAATATTTACCAAATTATTTATACTTATTAATCTTAGCAGCCTCTCTCTTTAAATCTCTTTCTTTAATGCTTTCTCTTTTATCATAGTTCTTCTTACCCTTACAAAGTCCAAGTTCTATCTTCGCTTTTCCTCTTACAAAGTATAATTTTAAAGGTATAAGAGTATAACCTTCCAATTTTAATTTATTATCTAACTTTTTAATCTCACTCTTATGAAGTAATAACTTCCTACTTCTTGTCTCTTCATGATTAAAGATATTACCCTCTTTATAATGGTCTATAAACATATTAACAAGATAAACTTCGCCATTTCTTATAATAGCATAACTATCTTTAATATTTGCTTTACCACCTCTTATAGATTTAATCTCTGTTCCTTTTAAAACAATACCTGCTTCATAAGTATCTTCTATAAAATAATCAAATCTTGCACGTCTATTAATAATCTCCATAATATCACTCCAAACTAGGCATCTCTATACTACTATCAAGAGATAATACTATATTTTTATATGTCTCATAATAATCTCTATAACCAGGAAGTATTTCATCATTTAAACTAGTATAAGGATAAACAACAAAGTTTCTTTTTCTACCATATGTAGAATGAGTATATAAAAGTTCTGCTTTAGGATTTCTTAACTCTATAGTACTAACACCGTTTTCCACAGTTTTATGGATATCTATACTAGCCATTAATCCTGTAAGACGTTCTACTCCTTCTTGATCAGATATAAAGTTACCTAATGAATATATTACCATAGTCTTACCAATAAAAGCAATTGGCTCCACTACATGAGGATGACTTCCTATAATTATATCAACACCAAGACTAGATAGATAGTTAGCAATTTCCTCTTGTGTTGCACTAACACTAGTAGAATATTCTGTTCCCCAGTGCATTGCAACTATCACAACATCCACTTTGTCTCTAACTTTCAGAATATCTGCTTTCGCTTTCTCTGGACTATAAACATTATTTAAATATTCTTTACCACTAGGAGTCTCTAATCCATTAGTCCAAGTAGTATAGGAAAAGAAAGAATAAGTAATACCATTAACTTCTTTAATAATTACTTCATCTCTATCTTCAAAAGATAAATAACTACCAGCTGTATAAACATCATCTTTACTATTCCAATAGTTTAAAGAGTTAATTACTCCTACCTCTCCTTTATCCATTGTATGATTTGTTGCAAGACTAACTAAATTAAACCCTGCATCAATAAAAGCATCACCAACTTCATAAGGAGAATTAAACCTAGGATAATTAGAAAGACCTAACTCTGTTCCTCCTAAAATAGTCTCCTGATTATAATATTTTAAATCATAATCTTTTATTAAAGGCTTAATTTCTTTTAACATCGGTTTAAAGTCATAACCATCCCCTGTATAAGCATCTTCATAAACAGTACTATGAATTAAAGCATCTCCTACCATTACAAGTGATGCATCCATCTCTTCTTTCTTACTAACAACTTCTTCTTCCTTTTTTTGTTCTTTTACATCATCTTTTTTAAGATTATCATTAGTTAAACGATAATAAAATCCTAAACTAGCTCCAAATAAAACACCAATAAATAAAATAATAACAAAACGCCCTAATGCTGTTAATTTTCTTTTCTTCTTAACTTTACTCATAACTACAACTTCTTAACTATCTCAAAGTCAATAGTTTTCGCTTCTTTAGAAGCAGCCACTACTTTAATTAATACCCTTTCTCCAATAGTATATTTAATATGACTCCTCTCACCTACTAAAGTCATTCGCATCTCATCAAAGACAAAGTAATCATCCATAAGTCTAACAGGAACTAAACCTTCAACTAAGTTATCAAGTTCTACAAACATACCAAAACTCATTACTGATGATATCATTCCTTCAAACTCTTCTCCAATATGACTTTCCATATATTCAGCCATCTTCATATCTTCTACTTCTCTTTCACAGTCAACTGATGCCATCTCCATCGCTGATGAATGATCTGCTACAAACACCAACTTCTCTTCATAATGATGAATAGTATGACTACTTAAATCATTATTAAATAAGTAAGTTCTTAATAGTCTATGTACAGTAGTATCAGGATACCGTCTTATAGGAGAAGTAAAATGAGTATAACATGAACTACCTAAACCAAAGTGTCCCACATTAGTAGGAGAATATATCGCCTTCTGCATACATCTAAGTAATAATGATGTAAGTATAGGTCCTTCTTTCTTATCATGAACAAATTTAAGTAATTTTTGAACTGCCACACTCTTATTACCTTTTAAGTCTCCAGTTACTTGATATCCTAAATTACTAACAAAACTTAAGAAATCTCTAATTTTATCTTCCTTAGGACTTTCATGAATACGATAGATAAATGGTAAATCCATATTATATATATGAGATGCCACACATTCATTAGCAGCGATCATAAAGTCTTCAATTAAGTTTTCACCAGTTCCTCTTTCTCTTTTAGTTATCTCGTAAGGAACACAAGCCTCATCTACAAGTATCTTCGCTTCATCAACATCAAAATCTAAGTACCCTCTTCTTACTTTCATTTTTCTAAGAATAGTTGCAAACTCACTCATAGTCTTTAAATCATCAACAAACTCTTCATATCCTTCAGGTACAATATTTTTCTCTAAGATACTATTAACATTTTTATAAGTCATCTGTTTTCTAGATCTAATTACACTAGGGAAAATATCATAATCTAGCATTTTACCTTCGCTATCATATTTCATTACACAACTAATAGCAAGTCTATCTACTCCAGGATTTAATGAACAAATTCCATTAGATAACTCATGAGGTAACATTGGAATAACTCTATCTACAAGATAAACTGAGGTACCTCTATCCATTGCCTCTTTATCTAAAGGACTACTTTCCGTAACATAGTAAGAAACATCAGCGATATGAACACCAAGAGTATAAGTATCGCCATCTTTTTCAATAGATATCGCATCATCTATATCTTTAGTATCATCACCATCAATTGTAAAGATTACTTCATCACGTAAGTCTCTTCTACCTTTTAAGTCCTCTTCTCTTACCTCCATAGGTAAAGCCTTAACTTCTTCTTCCACATCTTCTGGAAAACTAGTATTAATATCATATTTATATACTATTGATAAAATATCAACGCCAGGATCATTTTTATGTCCTATTATTTTAACTACTTTACCTTCTGCTTTTCTATTACTAATTCTCTTAACTATCTCTACAACTACTTTATGTCCATCTACAGCATTAAGACTATTTTCTTTAGCAACTACAACTTCTAAATTAACTTTATCTTCATCTAAAGTAACATAACCAACATTATTCTTAAAGTTAATCTCGCCTACATAAGTATTACTTTCATGTTTTAAAACTTTAACAATTCTACCTTCTACTCTATCAAGGCCTTTTTTATTAATAAGTTCAACAACTACTAAATCTCCGTGTAAAGCCCCATTTATATTTTCTTTAGGAATATAAATATCAACATCAGAATTATCTACATCAACAAAACCAAAGCCCTTCTTATTAGAATGAAGTATTCCTTTAAGTAGATGACTATCTTTAAATAACATATATTTATCTTTATTAGTATGATAAATTAATGTCTCAATTTCAAGTTCTTTAAGTACTTTTAATAATTCTTCTAAATTATCACTACCTAGTTTTTCTTCAATCTCAAAAACACTAAGACTTTTACCTGCTTCTTCTAATATTTTTAATATATCTTCTCTCACTACAATCACCCTCGATTCTTAATACCATTTTACTCTATATTTAACACAATGTAAAAGAAAAAAGACAATATTTCATGTCTTTTACATAAATGAATATACTAAACAAATAATAAAGAAAGCAGCTCCTAATATCATTGTTATTCTAGTAATAACTAACTCACTACCTCTTTCTTTTCTATTCTTAAATAAGTCAGTAGAGTTACCTGAAAGAATTTGTGCAGCACTTTCAGCTTTACCACTTTGTAATAGTACAATTATTATTAATAGTATTGATATAATTAATAAAGCTATTTGCATAGTTTACACCTCCGATAGATTTCTTTTAAACTGTTAATATAATAGCATAAACACTAAATAAATGCAACTAAGATTTGGCTTTATTCTTTGGTTTAAACTGATTATTATTCAATAGTTCCTCATAATTACCAGTTTTAGAAATAATATTATAACCATGCTCTAATCTAAACTTTTTTCTATCTTCAGCTTTCATAATAAGTATTTCATCTGCAATATCCATATGTAATATTCCATCTAAATGATCATACTCATGAGATAAGACTGTCGCTTCAAATCCTTCGAAAATATCTCTATGTTTATTACCATCAATATCAAGATATTCCAAAGTAATTTTATATGGCCTTCTAACATGTCCAAAATTATCTAAACAACTAGCACAGCTTTCCCAATAATCAGTCAATCCTTCTCTTGAAATTATAACAGGATTTATCAAAACTCTCGCTTCATTATAATTTTTCTCTTCGTCACTAAGACTATCATCTTGAATTTTATTTACTATATCTAAATTAGTATTTTTTAAATAAATTATTCTCTTAGGAATACCTAATTGTACTGCTGCCATAGCAAGTACTTCTTCCTCTTTACAATATTTATCTAAAATAGAAATATCTTTCTTTAAAGATTTATCACTAAAATCTACAGGAAGAGAAACTTGTCTTAAATATTCTTCATTATCTACAATTGTAACTACGTTAATATCACTCATCTAAATAACCTCCATTTAAACAGAAAGAGCCTATCTACTAAGCTCTTCTTCTATTCGCATTAACTGATTATATTTACAAATTCTATCTGTTCTTGACATAGAACCAGTCTTAATTTGACCTAAATCAAGTCCAACAGCTAAATCTGCAATAGTTGTATCTTCAGTCTCTCCACTTCTATGAGAAATAACTGTTTTATAATTATGTGCTTTAGCAAGTTCAATAGTCTCAAGTGTTTCAGTAATAGTACCAATTTGATTTACTTTAAGAAGAATTGCATTGCCAGCTTTATTATCAATACCTTTTTGTAAGCATTCTTTATTAGTAACAAATAAATCATCACCAACAAGTTGAATCCTATCTCCAAGTAGCTCTGTTACTTTACTAAATCCTTCCCAGTCATTCTCATCAACTGGATCTTCAATAGAAATAATTGGATAAGTATTAACTAAATCTTCATAATATTTAATTAACTCATCAGTACTAAGTACTTTACCCTCTCCTACAAGGTTATATTTACCATCAGAATAGAATTCAGATGCTGCAACATCAATAGCATAACAAACATCTTTACCTGGCTCATATCCAGCACGTTTAACTGCTTCAGTAATTAACTCAAATCCTTCTTTATTAGTCTTAAGATTAGGAGCAAAACCACCTTCATCTCCAACACTAGTAGCATATCCCTTTTCTTTTAAAACATTTTTAAGACTATGGAATACTTCAGCACCAACTCTTACTCTTTCATGGATAGAATCTCTTTGAGGAATAATCATATACTCTTGAAAATCTAATGAGTTATCAGCATGAGCACCTCCATTAATTATATTCATCATAGGAACAGGTAAAGTCTTACCATCTCCAACATATTCATATAACTCTTTTCCAGAAGCAATAGCTGCAGCTTTTAAACAAGCCATAGAAACACCAAGTATAGCATTAGCACCTAACTTACTCTTAGTCTTAGTACCATCTAACTCTAACATTTTATAGTCTATTTCTTTTTGTTTAGTAACATCCATTCCAATTAGGTTATCACGTAAAACAGTATTAACATTATTAACAGCATTTAATACTCCTTTACCATTAAATCTACTTTTATCTCCATCTCTCATTTCTAAAGCTTCTCTTTCTCCTGTAGAAGCTCCACTAGGTACAGCAGCCCTACCCATAACACCATTATCAAGTATTACATCTACTTCAACAGTAGGATTACCTCTTGAATCTAATATTTCTCTTCCTATAATATTTTTAATATTCATAAAATCATCCTTTCTAAACAACTATATTATATCACTGATTTACTATTAACAGTAATATTTTTATTCTTCATAATCCTCATCTGCAATCTCATCAAGTTCATTACTACTTTCGTAAGCTTTTTTTCCATGAATAATATCATGACATTCTTTACACAAAATTTGTATATTATCTTCTTCTGAAGCACCACCATCAGTGTATCTCACTACATGATGATATTCAGGTTCATTATAACTATTAAACTTTTTTTGACACATATCACAATAAGGGTGTTTATTAAAAATTACCATTTTTTCTACATCACTAATCTGTCTTTTATTATCTTTCTCAATAATTTTATATTTTTCTATAAAATTATTAATTAAATAGTTTTTACGTAACATCTGATTTTTTTCTGACCATCCTCCACGTACATTATCATAGAACTTATTATACATAATATTAGATTGTCTCATATCTTCATCATAAACATTACTTGCAAAATTAACAATAAAATTTTTAACATCTTCCTCTTTATCAGTCATAGCATAAGCTTTTCTTAAATCACTAATCATACTATAAATTGCAATAATCCATGCATGCTTTTTTAAAAAGAAATACTTATTACCCTTAAAACACCTATTTAAATAATTTAAATTATCAACTATCGTCTTATATATCTTACCATCACTTGTTACATTTTTATAATTATCAAAAAACTTATATAAATCATCTGAAGCACAATTTTTAGAACCATACACCTCATAAAATAGCATCCTCGCAACATCAGGATATTTTTCATATCTATTTTCTGGGATATCAATTATTTCCTTAATAAATGGATGTTCTGCTATCGCTCTCATAGTTGGAACAATTGCACCTGGCATTGCATTTAATCTTTCTCCCAAATTAAGTGGCTTACCTCTTTGCAATCTAGAAAAAATTAGCCTTACTCTTTCATCATCATAATCTTCCATAATAAAGAATTTTAAATCGTATTCTAAGAATTTATCTTGATCAATCTCTGATAAAGAATTTTCACCATTAAAAGTTTTTCCGTCATATTTATCATCAGAAAATTTTGATGATAGTTTAAATTTATTATTATAAAATTCTCTAATACAATTTAATCTTTGTTGCCCATCAACAATATAAAAGACTTCTTCTCCATTTTCAATCTTCTTATTTAGAAAAAATAAAGGTAAAGGTTCTCCTCTCAAAATAGTATCAATTAAACACTGATTATCTTGAAGACTCCATACCTTGTTTGGTCTTTGATATGTATGATCTATTTTAAATTTATTTTTCTTATTTATAAAGTTTTGTATCTTCATTATTACACCTCTTCTATTTTTTTAATACATACTCTATGTTTATCATAACATTTTTTTACTATATCTCTAAATTCATCCCCTCTATCCTCGCATTGTTTATACTGATCCCATGATGCAGATGCAGGACTAAGTAACACTGTATCTCCATCCATCACAACACTATTAATATAATTCATCGCATCAACTAATTTTTCAAAAACATTAGTCTTAATCGCAACACTATCACCATATTCTTTAACTCTATCACGACATTCTCCAATACCAACAATTTCTTTAACAGGACTAATAAAATTATCTAAATCATGAAAATCTTGTCCTCTTTCAAGTCCTCCAAGTATTAAGATAACATTCTTATCAAATGATGATAAAGCTATAGTAGTACACTTAGTATTAGTCGCTTCTGTATCGTTATAATAATCTACACCATTAACTTTATCTATAAACTCTAATCTGTGTCTAACACCTGTAAATGTTTTTAAAACAGAAACTATAGACTCATTATCAACGCCCACTTCTTTCGCTATCATCATTGCCCCTAAAGCATTCTCAACATTATGATTTCCCTTAAGTAAAAATTCATCACGATTAATAATAAATTCATCATAGTAATAAAGTTTATTATCAATAAAGTATGCTCCATTGACTTCTCTTTTAGAAGAAAAGTACTTAACATTACTCTTAATATCAGTAGTACCTTTCATAACCTCATCATTTTCTATATTTAAGATAGCAATATCATCATCACGCTGATTTACAAAAAGTTTAAGTTTTACTTTCTTATATTCATCATAACTACCAAAGAAATCTATATGTGCTTCAGCCAAATTAGTCATTAAGGCAATATGAGGTCTAAACTCTT
>CASEWH010000083.1 GCA_949291575.1 uncultured bacterium | reverse complement strand
ATGGATATAAATACTCATAAAGAGATAAAAGATTTTAAAATTCATGAAGTGTATCTTGAAAATTACAAAGGAATAAGATATAATGGAGACAATAAAGAAGAAGCATATCTATCTTTATTCACTGCAACCTCTTATGAAGAGTTAAGAGAAATAGCAGGAGATGATAAGGAGGCATTAAAAATTGTGGATGAATTAGAAAGACTAGGTCTTGATGATAAGTTTGGATTAGCATATGATAATGAGATAATGCAGAAAAAAATGATTAATACTGCTCGTAGTTGGGGATATGATGATGGTAAAGCAGATGGGAAAGCTGAAGGACTCGAAGAAGGAAAAAAGACTATTGCTAAAAATTTTCTTAAAGATGGAATACCTATAGAAGTGGTATCTAAAAATACAGGTTTAAGTGTGGAAGAATTAGAAAACCTATTAGAAGATAATAATTAAACAATCAATAATTGTAAGGAGGTTGCTATATCATGAGTGAATCAGAGAAATTATGGCTTGATGATAAGTTTGGATTAGCATATGATAATGAGATAATGCAGAAAAAAATGATTAATACCGCTCGTAGTTGGGGATATGATGATGGTGCTAAGACAAAAGAAATAGAAATTGCTAAAAATCTTCTTAAAGATGGCATACCTATAGAAGTAGTATCTAGAAATACTGGACTAAGTATAGAAGAGTTAGAGAACTTAACTGACTAAATATTACAAAACTGATAGATACATTTTATCAGTTTTTTGATGTTTTTCCTCAAGTTTTAATGTATAATAAATGTAGTTGTAGAGGTGAGTTATGAGTATATATGATTTAACTATAGATGAATTAACAGAATATTTTCTAAAAATAGATGAAAAAAAATATTATGCAACAGAACTTTTCTCTTGGCTTTATGCTAAAGATAAGAGAATTACTTCTTTCAGTGAAGCTAGCAATATAAAAAAAGAGGTAAGAGAGAAATTAAGTAAAGACTTTACTATTTCTAATATAGAGATAGTTACAGTAGAAAAAGCTAAAGATGTTAGGAAGTACTTGTTTAAACTTAATGATAATGAGCATATAGAAGCAGTACTTATGAACCATGATTACGGTAATAGTCTTTGTATTTCTAGCCAGGTTGGTTGTAATATGGGATGTAAATTTTGTGAATCAGGTAGACGTAAGAAAGTACGTAATTTAACTACAGGAGAAATGGTAGAACAGATACTTAAAGTAGAAGCTGAATCTAACCTTAGAATTAGTCATGTTGTTATTATGGGAATAGGAGAACCATTTGATAACTATGATAACATTTGTAACTTTATTAGAATAATAAATCATCCTAAAGGACTTAATATAGGGGCAAGACATATAACAGTATCAACTTGTGGACTTGTTCCTAAAATATTAGAATTTGCTAATTTCCCATATCAAGTAAATCTTGCTATTAGCTTACATGCTCCAAATGATAAATTAAGAAAAGAGATAATGCCTATCGCTAAAGTATATCCTCTAAAAGATTTAATAAATGCCATTAAAGTATACTTAGAAGAAACAAATAGAAGAGTAACCTTTGAATATATTATGTTAGATGGTGTTAATGATAAAGAAGAACATGCTTTAGAATTAGTAAATTTATTAAAAGGAATAAACTCATATGTTAATTTAATACCATATAATGAAACAGATGCTTTACAGTATAAACGAAGTAAACCTTTAACAATTGCTAAGTTTTATGATATACTAAAGAAAAACAATATTACAGTTACAATTAGGCGAGAGTTTGGTGGTACTATTAGTGCTGCTTGTGGACAGCTTAGAAGTAAGAAGGAGGATATATGAAATCGTTTTATTTAACTGATGCAGGAAAGGTTAGAGACCATAATGAAGATAGTGTCTTAATAGTACATAATAGTGATAACGATACACTTATGGCTATCGCTGATGGTATGGGGGGACATTCTGCTGGAGAAGTAGCATCATCTATCGCTATAACCCATCTTGCAAAAGACTTTAATGAAAACTTCCATAATATGAGTAAGATGGATGCTGTTAATTTTTTAAGAGATAGTGTTAATGAAATAAATGATAGTATCTTTAGACATGAAAAGACTCATCCAGAAAGTAAAGGAATGGGAACAACCCTTGTCACTGCTATCATTACAAAAGACTATATATTATTTGGAAATATTGGAGATTCATCAGGCTTTGTTATGAAAGATAATAAATTACATAAAGTAACATATGACCATACATTAGTTAACTTGTTAGTGTCAGCTGGTGAATTAACAGAAGAAGAAGCTAAGGATCATCCTAAGAAAAATGTTTTGATGAAAGCACTTGGGGCCAATGATCCTATCGATATAGATATCTTTGATTGTGATATGGAAATAGATGCAATTCTTTTATCTAGTGATGGACTTACTAATATGTTAGATGAAGAAGCAATAGAAAGAGTCTTAACTGGAGAAGGAGATATAGAAGATAAAGTTATTAAACTAATTAGGAAAGCTAACAATAGAGGGGGAACTGATAATATATCAGTAGCATACTTAATTTTAGGAGAAGGTGAAGAATAATGGTTACAAAGGGGCAAAAAATTAATGATCGTTATGAGATAATTAAATCAATAGGCGAAGGTGGTATGGCTAATGTCTATCTTGCATATGACACTATACTTGATAGAAATGTAGCGATAAAAGTATTAAGGGGAGACCTTGCAAATGATGAAAAATTTGTAAGACGTTTTCAACGTGAAGCTTTATCAGCTTCTAGTCTTTCTCATCCTAATATCGTTGCCATGTATGATGTAGGAGAAGATGATGGACTATACTATATTGTTATGGAATATGTTGAAGGAAAGACTCTAAAACAATTACTTAAAAAACGTGGTAGTCTAACATTATCAGAAGCGATTGATATCATGCTACAACTAACAGATGGTATGGCTCATGCACATGACTCATATATCGTTCATAGAGATTTAAAACCACAAAACATTATGATTCAAGATGATGGACAGATTAAGATAACAGACTTTGGTATTGCTATGGCTCTTAA
Organism: uncultured bacterium; assembly: GCA_949291575.1. GTDB lineage: Bacteria > Bacillota_I > Bacilli_A > RF39 > UBA660 > Onthousia. The sequence goes on along the minus strand of CASEWH010000083.1, from coordinate 11,751 downwards.
CTCAACTCAGTTAACGCAAACTAATTCTGTTATGGGTTCAGTTCACTATTTACCACCAGAACAAGCAGCTGGTAAGGGTACAACTATAAAAAGTGATATCTATTCAATGGGAATTATCTTCTATGAACTATTAACAGGAGAACTTCCATTTAAAGGTGATAGTGCTGTTGAAATAGCACTAAAACAAATGAAAGAACCACTTCCTGATGTTCATAAACTAAATAACGATATACCTCAAAGTATAGAAAATATTATCTTAAAATCAACTGCTAAAAATCCTAAGAATAGATATGATGATGCTAAGAGTATGCATAATGACTTATTAACAGCATTAAACGATGATAGAATAAATGAAGAACCTTATGTTTATCCATATCCTGAAAATGAAGTAGATGAGACTACTAAAATAATGGAACCAATAAGTGATAGTAATGAAGGTATCGCTACTCCTATTACTGATGAAAAGACAAAAAAATCTAATAAATTAATAATCGCTTTATCAATTATTGCAGGAGTTATTGTAATAGCATTACTAGCAGTATTCTTTATTATTCCTGCTGTAACAGCCGAAAAAGATGTTAAAGTTCCAGATGTTAGTGGTATGACTGTAAGTAAAGCTGAAGATACATTAGAAGATGCAGGGCTTACTGTTAATAGTAAAATAGAAGAAGTATCAAGTGAAGATGTTAAGAAAAATAGAATTATTAGAACAGATCCAAGAAGTGGTAGTACAGTTAAAGAAGGAACAAGAGTAACTTTATATAAATCAACAGGAGTAAAGACTTATGAACTTGAAAACTATGTTAATATGGATATAGATGAAGTAAAATCTATACTAGAAGATATGGGCTTAGAAGTAAAAATACAAGAAATAGAGCCAGATTCTACAACTTGTTCTGTTATTGGCCAAAATCTTGTTATCTCTCAATCACTTGATGAAGGTAGCGAAGTTAAATCAGGAGATGAAATAACCTTAACAATATTACAAAATATTACTTTCCCAGATTGGTACTTACAAACTGAAGATGTTGTAACTAGTTGGGCTAATAATGCATGTGTAACAGTAACAACAGAATATCAAGAAGTAGCAGATCCAAATCAAGTAGGTAAAGTTATAACTCAATCTCGTCCAAATGGTTCTACTGTTAGAAATGGTGATAGTGTAACTATTACTATTGGTAAAGCTGCTCCTAATAACAGTAATGATAATGATGAAGTTGAAATAGATGATGGTAATGAAAACAATAACAATAATAACAACAATGATTCAAATACAAATACAGGAGAACAATAGTTAGGTGAAAAAATGCAAGGACAAATTGTTAAAATAAGTAGTAATAGACATGTTGTTAATAGTAATGGGATAAACTATAATACTATTCCAAGAGGTAAATTTAGAAAAGATAAGATAATACCTAAAGTCGGAGATTATGTAGTCTTTAATGAAAAAAGCTTAGTTATAGAAGAAGTGTTACCTAGAAAAAATACTTTTAATAGACCCGTAGTAAGTAATATTGATAGAGCTTTCATCATTACAAGTCTCGTTAATCCTGACTTTTCTTTAGGTTTATTAGATAAATTTATTACTCATATGGAACTTAATAATGTAGATATTGTTATCTGTCTTACTAAAACTGATTTAGTTGATAAAGAAACTTATGAAAAAATAAAAGAGATAATGGTATATTATACTAATATAGGATATAGAGTTCTTACTAACAATGATATTGATAAAATAAAAGAACTAATTAAAGATAACACCGTTGTTTTTATAGGACAAACAGGAGCAGGTAAGAGTACTCTTTTAAATAAATTAAATCCCGATTGGAATTTAAAAACAGGAGAAGTATCTCTTGCTCTAGGAAGAGGTAGACATACTACTAGAAATATAGAATTATATGACTTTTTAGATGGTAAAGTCTTAGATACCCCAGGTTTTTCTGCCTTAGACTTATCTATTTATAAAAAAGAAAATATAAAATATGCTTTTAGAGAATTTTCTAATTACTCTTGTCCTTTTAGAGATTGTTCTCATACAAAAGAGGCTGAATGTAGTATTAAGAAAGCAGTAGATGATGGTAAAATCCTTAAGAGTAGATATGATAGTTATTTAAAATTTTACGAGGAGGCGATTAAATGATAAGTGCATCTTTTTTAACTAGTAAAGATATCCCAAAAACTTTAACAAAATTAAATGACACAGATGTTGATTTTATCCATGTAGATGTTATGGATGGTAAATATGTAGAAAATAAATCATTACCATTTAAAGAGATGAGACATATCTATAAGTTTACAGATAAAAGATTAGATGTTCATTTAATGGTAGAGTCTCCAAGTAAATACATTAGTGATTATGCTAGTTTAAATACAGAGTATATTACAATCCATTTAGATACTCTAGAAGATACTCTAAGTAATTTAAAATTAATAAAAAGTTATGGAATAAAAACAGGTATTGCCCTTAATCCAAATGATAAAGTAGAATCTTTAATACCATACTTACCATATATAGATTTAATATTAGTAATGGGAGTAATACCAGGTAAAGGTGGACAAAAGTTTATTGATAAGACTATAGATAAATTAAAAGAGTTAAAAGTCCTAAAGAAAGAATATAAAGATTTTAAATTTAAAATAAGTGTTGATGGTGGGGTTAATAATATAGTTGCAAAGAAAATATATAATTTAACAGATATAATAGTAAGTGGTAATTATATAACTAGTAGCACGGACTTTCAAAAGCAAATAAATAGTTTACGTTTTAAAAGTTAAATGTTATAATTTATTTAGAATAAAGAGGAGGAAGACTCTATGAATGATAAAAATAACAATGAAAATATTAATGAAGATGCTCCTAAAGTAATAACACCAGGAACAGATAATGTTGAAAATAATAAACCTCAAGTTGTAGAAGTTACTAATACTAATGAAGTAAATCAAAAGACAGTAGATGTTAATGCTAGTCAGGATAATACTGATAATAAAGTTCCAACTTCTGTACAAATAGAAGAAAATACTACTGGTAAAAAGAAAAAAGGGCATCCTGTATTTCTAGTATTATTAATATTATTTCTCTTTGGTTTTGTTTTCTTTTTACCAGATATTACAAATTTTATAACAGACTATATGAATAATAAAACTGGAGCGAATGAGTTAAAGAGTGGTACTATGTCTTGTACTTTTAGAAATTCTACTGATAATTTAGATTATACCTATGATTTAAGTTTTAAGTATGAGAAAAATAGATTAAAGAGTAGTAGAATGACTACAACAAGTAGATTAGCGGATACTGCAACTGATAGTAGTATTTTAACAGAAAGAGAAAATTCATGTGAGTTCCTTAAAACAGTATTAGATGAAAATGATATTGGTATGACTGCAGATTGTAGTGTAAGTGCTGCAGTACAAATAACTACTCAAAATATAGATTATGAAAAGCTTGATATGGATTTTATTACTGATAACATTACAGAGTTTGAAGGGTTTTATCCAGAATATGAACTTAATCAAAGTGTAACTACTATAGAACAAGAATTAGAAAATAGTGGTTATACATGTGAGAGAAATGAAAGATAGTAAGTAAATAAATTTGACACAAAGAATGTAAATTCCTTGAATTTACTTCTTTTTTTTGATAAAATAAACGTTGAAAAGAATAGATAAGGGCAAAAGAGATAAGCTTTTGTATCTTTTTTTTGAAATCTTGAAGGATGTGAAATAATGGCAGTAAAATATGATGATAGTTCAATAAAAATATTAGAAGGATTAGAAGCAGTTAGAAAAAGACCTGGTATGTATATTGGTTCTACTGATAAAAGAGGTCTTCATCATTTAGTATGGGAAATTGTTGATAATGCTATAGATGAAGCGATAAATGGATATGGAAAACATATTGTTATAACAATTCATTCTGATAAAAGTGTTAGTGTAAGTGATGAAGGTAGAGGTGTTCCTGTTGGAATGCATGCATCAGGTAAGCCTACTCCTGAAGTTATATATACAGTACTTCATGCTGGTGGTAAATTTGAAGAGTCTGGTTATAAAGTATCAGGTGGACTTCATGGTGTTGGTGGTAGTGTTGTTAATGCTTTGTCTAAATGGATGGAAGTAACTATAAAAAGAGATAAGGGAGAATACTTTATTCGTTTTAAAGATGGAGGAAAAGTAGATAAACCATTAAAGAAGATTGGTACTACTAATAAAACAGGTACAACTGTTAGATTCTTACCAGATCCTGAAATATTTTCAACAACTAACTTTTCATATACAACTATATGTGAAAGAATGCAAGAGTCTGCTTTCCTTTTAAAGGGACTAACTATTGAAGTACATGATGAAGAAGATGATAGACATGCTAAGTTTTGTTATGAAACAGGATTAGTCGCTTTTGTAGAATATCTTAATGAAGATAAAACTACTTTACATAATGTTTTAGATTTTGAAGGAGTTAAAAATAAAATAGATGTAGAAATCGCTATGCAATATACTGATACATATCAGGAAAATATTGTATCATTCGTTAATAATGTTAAGACTAGCGATGGTGGTACTCATGAAGTAGGATTTAAAACGGCTTTAACTCGTGTTTTTAATGACTATGCAAAAAATAATGGCTTTATTAAAGGTAAAGAGAAAGCACTTGAAGGTAGTGACGTTAGAGAAGGCTTAACCGCTGTTATTTCTCTTAAAATACCAGAAGATATGTTACAGTTTGAAGGACAAACTAAAGGAAAACTAGGTACTCCCGGGGCTAGAACAATAGTAGATTCTATTGTTACCGAGAAATTACAGTTTTATTTAGAAGAGAATAAAGCGATTGCAACTGAGATAATTACTAAATCATTAAAGAGTAAAGTAGCAAGGGAAGCAGCTAGAAAAGCAAGAGAAGAAGCAAGAAAAGGTAAGAGTAAAAATCCTAAGGAAAGAGCCCTATCTGGTAAACTAACACCAGCTCAGTCTAAAGATAAATCTAAAAAAGAACTATTCTTAGTAGAGGGTGACTCTGCAGGTGGTTCTGCTAAACAGGGAAGAGATAGAAAATATCAAGCGATACTTCCTTTACGTGGTAAAGTTTTAAATACAGAGAAAGCTAAAGTAGAAGATATCTTAAAGAATGAAGAGATTAATACCATGATTTATACCATAGGAGCAGGATATGGAGCTAACTTTGATATAAATGACTGTGAATATAATAAAGTAATCATCATGAGCGATGCTGATGAAGATGGAGGACATATTCAGTGTTTACTTTTAACATTCTTCTATCGTTATATGAAACCTTTAATAGAAGATGGAAGACTTTATGTAGCATTACCACCACTATTTAAAATACAAAGTGGTAAAAATATAGAATATGCTTATACCGTAGAAGAGATGAAAGAAAAGTCTAAAGGTAAAAAATGTGAAATCCAAAGATATAAAGGTCTTGGTGAAATGAATGCTGACCAGTTATGCGAGACTACCATGAAACCAGGTTCAAGAACTTTAATTAGAGTTAAAATAGAAGATGCTCAACTAGCAGAAAAAAGTGTATCTGTTCTTATGGGAGATGATGTTGCACCTCGTAAAGAGTGGATAGATGAAAATGTTGAGTTTACTTTGGAAGATGATTATAAGATTTAGGAGGTGAAATGATGGCAAAGAAAACAGAAACTAAAGAAGTATTAGAACGTATTTGGGATTATACCCTTGAAGATATAATGGGCGAGAGATTCGGAAGTTATTCTAAATACATTATTCAAGAACGTGCTATCCCTGATGCTAGAGATGGACTAAAACCTGTTCAACGTCGTATTTTATATTCTATGTATAAAGAGAAAAACACTTATGATAAGGGCTATCGTAAAAGTGCAAAGACTGTTGGAGATGTTATTGGTAATTACCATCCCCATGGTGATACATCTATTTATGATGCTATGGTTCGTATGAGTCAGTCTTGGAAAACTAGACTTCCTTATATAGATATGCATGGTAATAATGGTTCTATTGATGGTGATTCTCCTGCCGCTTACCGTTATACAGAAGCAAGACTTTCTAAAATATCTAATGAAATGTTACGTGATATTAATAAAGATACAGTAGAAATGGCTCCTAACTTTGATGATACAACACTTGAACCTACAGTCTTACCTGCAAGATTTCCTGCACTTTTAGTATATGGTGCCATGGGTATCTCTGCAGGATATGCTACTAATATTCCTCCTCATAACTTAGGAGAAGTAATAGATGCCACAATACATAGAATTGATAATCCTAATTGTGGTTTAGATACTTTAATGAAATATGTTAAAGGACCAGATTTTCCAACTGGTGGTATTGTTGAAGGTATTAAAGGAATAAGAGATGCCTATGAAACAGGTAAGGGTAGAGTTATTATTAGAAGTAAGTATGCTTTTGAAGGAAACTCTTTAGTTATAACAGAAATACCTTTTGAAGTTAATAAAGCCCTACTTGTTAAGAAAATAGATGATATTCGTCTTGATAAAAAAATAGATGGTATTGTTGAAGTTAGAGATGAGTCTGCAGAAGATGTTAGAATAGTTGTTGATTTAAAGAAAACAGCTAACAAAGAATTAATTGTAAATTACTTATTAAAAAATACTGATTTACAAATTAGTTATAACTTTAATATGATTGCCATTGTTAAGAAAAGACCTAGATTACTTGGATTAAAACAGGCTCTTGATGCTTTTATAGACCATCAAAAAGAAGTAATTACTCGTCGTAGTCAGTTTGATTTAGATCATGCTAGAAGTGAATTACATATCGTTGAAGGACTTATTAAATGTTTATCAATTCTAGATGAAGTAATACGTGTTATTAGAGCATCTAAAAATAAAGCCGATGCTAAAGAAAATTTAGTTAAAGAGTTTGATTTTAGTATGGCTCAAGCAGAAGCAATTGTAACATTACAACTATACCGTTTAACTAATACTGATGTTGTAGAACTTGAAGAAAGAGGCACTACCCTAAGAAAAATAATAGAAGGACTAACAGCAATCCTTGGTAATGAAGAAGTGTTAAAGAAAGTTATGAAAGATGAACTACGTAAAGTAAGAAATGAATATGCACTACCTAGACTTACAGAAATTAAAGAAGAGATAACAGAAATAAAAATAGATACTACTGTAATGATACCTAAAGAAGATGTTATTGTTACATTAAGTAAAGATGGTTATATTAAAAGAACTAGTCTAAAGAGTTATAGTGCAAGTAAAGATGAAGAAACTACTCTAAAAGAAAATGATTACTTAATAGGACTATATGAGGCATCTACTTTAGATACACTATTAGTATTTACTAACTTAGGTAACTTCTTATCTATACCAGTTCATACTATTTATGACTTAAAATGGAAAGAGTTAGGTAAACACGTTAGTAATTTAGTACCTTTAGGAGAAGGAGAAGAAGTAGTATCTAGTTTACTTGTTAAAGACTTTAAGAAAGATGCTAATGTAATTGTATCTACAGCAAATGGTATGATTAAAAGAACAAGTCTTTCTGACTTTAAAATAACTAGAACATCTAAACCTAGTAGTTGTATTAAACTAAAAGATGATGATACTGTTGTTGATGTAATGCTAGATACTAATCCAGATATCTTTATCGCCACATCTTTAGGTTATGGACTTTGGTTTGCTAAAGACGAAGTACCTATTGTCGGTATAAAAGCTAGTGGAGTTAAAGCGATTAACTTAAAAGATGATACTGTTGTTAGTACTATAAACTTTAATGAAGATGTTAGTGATTATCTTGCTATCCTTACAGATAAAGGTACAGGTAAACGAGTTAAGTTAAAAGACTTTGAAAAGAGTAGTAGAGCAAGAAGGGGACTAATGACTATAAGAGATGTTAAGACTAATCCATATCATGTTATTAAAGCATTAATACCTACTAATAAAGACCATATAGGAATTAAAAATGGTGAAATTACCTTAATTAAACCAACAGAATTACCTATTGCCGATAGATATTCTACAGGTAGTACCATTAACAAAAAAGGACTAACTAATGCTTTTCTTTATAAGACATTAGAAAAAACTACTGAAAAAGAAGATACTACTCCTAAGAAAGACCAAATATCACTTGAAGATATAGATAAAAGATTAATGACTATAGATGACTTTTTGAAATAAGTCGTCTTTTTTCTTTTTTTCTACATATTATTTAATAGGTGATGTTTATGTCTAAAGAGAGTTTTAAAGCGTTTATTAAAAAAAGGCCAGAGTTAGCCCAAGCCGTCTTTAATAATAAGACCACTTTTCAAAAATTATATGAAACCTATGATATGTATGGAGAAGATAGTAGTGTCTTTGATGAAGTTTTAACACAAAAAAATGAGGTAAAAGAAACATCTTCTTCCTCATTTAAAGAGATAACTAATTTATTTAGAAATATTGACTTAGATACTGTTCAAAGAAGTGTAAATGGATTACAGAAAGCAGTTAGTCTTATTAGTGAAATAGTCCCTAAAAATAATGATGAATATATACCTGAATATGAAGAGCGACCTATTAATAAATACTATGAGGATTAATGCAAGTAGAAACAAGATTAAAGATTAAAAGTAATCCTAATCTTTATAGATATTTAAGAGAAAATTCATATTGGTATAAATATCTTAATAGAAGCCCTATATTTCTAAGAAGGCTAGAAGAAGAAATGAAAGAAAAATATCGCTTAAGATCAGTAGATAAAATAGAAAATATTTCTAATACTATGAAGATGATACAGTCTTTTCTAGAAGTCATGAGATAGTTTTAACTATTTCTTTTTAATTGTAAATCTTTTTCATTAATACTTTTCTTTATATATGATAATGACTTAGTACATTCTCTTGTATCAATATCATTTTCTTCTTCTTGATAATAACTTAATACTTTATCAACTTCAAATTCTTTTAAAAGCATAAGTAAACTATCTAAATATATTTTACCAACTTTTAAATACTCTATATCATTAGGTGTTATCTCATCATCTTTATAACTTAACATTACCATCGCTTCAAATGTAAACTGTAAAGCGATATTTTCTTCTCTTATATCAGTATGATGCTGCATTATATATCTTTCATAACCATTAAATCTCTGTGATAAAATAACAGCACTATCTTTAGTTAAGCTATTCTTTAAAACTTCTCTATAAATTTCTTTATATAAAAATAAATATTTATTTGTTATTCTATCTATTAAATCATTATTAATATCAGTAGATTCATTTAATAAAGCTAGAAATAGTTCAACATGATCAAGCATTAACATCTGATTAGCTTTACTACCTATATTATAAATTCTATTATAAAAGTTAAAATTTAAATAGGTTTCTAATCCCTTACTTCTAGTCTTATAATTATTAAAAAAACTCTCATCATCAGTCGCTCTATTAAGAAGATCTATTGATAATCTATTCGCTGCTAAATCAAAGTCAACGTCATTTATTATTTTAGCATCAAGAGTAGATATACCCTCACTATAAATAGTCCATAATCTATTAAGAAATTTAAATGCTAAAGTAGGACTAATGCTATTTATCTTTTCATCTATAACCCTATCTATTAAATTAAGAACCTCATCATCTATATCATCATAAAAAAACACTTCTTCATATTTAAGGGTAAATGCTATTAGGTCATAAAATAACTTAAGTTCATCTTCAGTAAAACCTCTAGCAAATGTAACTTTATTTATTGATGTATTATTGTCATTTCTATTTCTTAAACTCTTCATAGTTTCCCCCCTATGTACCTTTATTATATATTTTATTCTGGTAAAAAGAAAGAAAAATATGATATATTAATAAAGAAAAGAGGGAAGAAGATGAATTATAATATTATTTATAAAGAATTACTTTCTGATATAAAAAACTCTAAGTTAAGTTTTGATATAAAAGAATCTTTAAAAGATATATATAATGATAAAGAATTGATTAAGTCAATTAATAAATATAAAGAAACAGGGAATGAAAATATAAAAAAAGAAATCTATAATAATGAGAAATTTATGAGATATAAAAGATTAGAAAATGAAACTAACCTCTTAATAATGAAATTAAATAAAATATTTAAAGAAAGTAGTGATATAAATGAGAATAGTTAGTGGTAAGTATAAAGGTAGAGTCTTAAAAGGATATACATTAAAAGGAACTAGACCTACTATGGATAGAGTTAAAGAATCTTTATTTGCAACTATTAATGAAATGCTTGATAATAGTGTTTGTCTAGACCTTTTCGCAGGAAGTGGTAATCTTGGAATAGAAGCTTTAAGTATGGGATCTCGTGAAGTAATATTTGTAGATAAAGAATATATGGCTTGTAAAACTATTAAAAGTAATTTAAATATGTTAGATTCTAATATCAATGCAACAGTACTAAATATGGACTATTTAAAAGCATTAGATAAAATTTATCCTAAAAAGTTTGATATTATTTTCTTAGATCCTCCATATAAGACTGATTATCTAAGTAAGTCTTTAAAGAAAATAAGCGAGTTAAATTTATTAAAGGGAATAGTAGTTTTAGAAAGTGATGATTTAGATAAGTTAGACTTTAGTGATTATTATGAAGAAGTTAAGACTAAGAAGTATGGAGATAAATATATTAGAATACTAAAAAAGAAAGACTAAGAATCTTTCTTTATTTTGAAATAAAAAGTTGTTCCTTTATTCTTAATAGATTTTACTCCGTATTCATAGTTATGTAATAAAAGAATATTTTTAACAATAGATAGACCTAAACCAGTACCATAAACATATCTCTTATGATTTTTCTTACTACGATAATATCTATCAAAGATATGGTCTAGCTCTTTCTTATCAATACCTTTACCACTATCTATTACCATAATAGTATAGTCTTTATCATCTTCAACTACTTTAATAATAACTTTCTTATCTTCCCCAGTATAGTTTAAAGCATTATTAAGTAGATTATATATTACTTGTTCTATCTTCTTTTTATCTGCTTCTATCATTAATTCCTTTATATTATCATGAATAAACTCTATACTATATCCATCTTTAATAACATAAATATTATGCTGTTTTACAATTTTTTCTATTAACTTAATTAAATCAAAACTACTAATATCAAGTTTATCTAAATCGTTCTCTACTTTAGTTAAAGCTAAAATATCATTAACTAAATTATTAAGACGATTAACTTCTTCAATAATAGTATTTAAATTATTTTTACACTTTTCTTTATCATTAATATTAATATCTAAAATTAACTCAGCATAAGCTTTAATCATTGTAAGAGGTGTCTTTAAATCATGAGAGACATTAGCCATTAAATCTTTTTGTAATTCTTCAGTCTTAGAAAGTTCATCTTTCATATCATTTAAAGCATTAGTTAAATCTACAAGTTCTTTAATATCACTTGTTGTTTCAAATTTCGTTTTAAGTTTACCTTTAGAGATTAATTTAGCAGCTTTAGATATTTTTGTTATAGGAAGAGATAATCTTTTAGAGATGAAATAAGCAACTACTATACTAAGAAGTAAGACAACAATACTAACAACAATTAGCTGTTGTTCAATAATATTTATAGTAGAGTCAAGTGGTATTAGGGAAGTAGATATAAATATATATAGATTATTACTTAATTTAGTGGCACTCATTATACTTTTTTCTTTCGTAAAATTATTAACTAAATTATAAGTATTAGTTTCCTTATTACTAAGAATGAATTTTCTTTTAATAGTTTTACTTCTTAATCTACAATTATTGCCATAACTAGAATATAGATTATCT
>CASEWH010000082.1 GCA_949291575.1 uncultured bacterium | reverse complement strand
CATTGGTGTTTTAATCGATGACGTAGTCACACAAGGAGGAAGAGACCCATATCGTCTTTTAACATCAGGTGCTGAATATCGACTTCTTCTAAGAGATGATAATGCTGATTTAAGACTTAGAGAATATGGTCATAAAATAGGACTAATAAAAGATGATATTTATAATAATTTCTTACAAAAGAAAAAAAATATAGAAGAGTTAACTAACATTTTAAAAGAAACAAAAATTACACCTAAGAGTGAAATAAACGATATCTTAATAAAATTAAATACATCTCCTCTAAAAGATAGTATTACACTATATGATTTATTAAAAAGACCTGAACTATCTATTGAAGATTTAACTAACTTTAAAGAATTAAATTATTCTAAAGAAGTCTTAAAAGAAGTAGAGATAAATGTAAAATATGAGGGCTATATTAAAAAGTCTATGGAAGAAGCCAAAAAAATGTTAGAACTAGAAGATAAAGTAATACCAGAAGATATTAACTATCAAGATATTCCTAATATTGCTAGTGAAGCGAAAGAAAAACTAGAAAATATTAGACCTCTAACATTAGGACAAGCAAGTAGAATTAGTGGAGTTAATCCTTCAGATATCGCTATTATTTCTGTATATTTAAAGAAAAGGGGAATCTAAATGACTATTGAAGAATTTATAAAAGAAGTAGAATCTTTAGGATTAAATGTAACAGAAGAAAAGCTAAAACAACTAGATATTATTTATAATACCTTAGTAGAAACTAATAAAACAATGAATCTAACAAGAATAACAGAAAAAGATGATGTCTACCTAAAACACTTCTATGATAGTCTAACTCTAGCCAAAGTATATGATTTAACAAAAGCTAACACTCTTTGTGATATTGGAACAGGAGCAGGTTTTCCAGGTCTTGTCTTAAAAATATTCTATCCTAATTTAGAAATAACTTTAGTGGATTCTCTTTTAAAAAGAGTAAAATATCTTAACAGCCTAATAGATAAACTACAATTAACTGGTATAAAAGCCTATCACAATCGTGCAGAAGACATAATAAAAGAAGGTAAAAAATTTGATATCGTAACAGCAAGAGCCGTAAGTGCTTTACCTAAATTACTTTTATGGACTATGCCTTTAGTAAATAAAAATGGTAGTTTTCTTGCTATGAAGGGAAATGTTGAAGAGGAGTTAGAACTATCTAAAGACATTATGAAAAAACATAACTGGTATGTTAATAAAAAAGAGACTTTTACTTTACCAACTAAAGAAGATGTAAGAACAATTTTAGAAATAAAAAATAAGGCCTAGCAAACTAGTACAATTAATGATATAATGAGATTAGTAAAAAAATAAAAAGAATAGAATAAAGAGGGGATTAATATGGATAATAAAGAAAATGAAGTTGTATATTTACATTTAGATGATATAATTCCAAATAGATTTCAACCTAGACAAGTCTTTGATGAGAAAGCTTTAAAAGAACTAGCTGTCTCTATTAAAGAACATGGTGTAATCCAACCAATTATTGTTAGAAATATTGGTAATAAATACGAAATAATAGCAGGAGAACGTCGTTATAAGGCATCTGCTATGGCAGGACTTACTACAATACCTGCAATTGTTCGTAATTTAGATGATAAAGAAAGTAGTAAAGTAGCACTTCTTGAAAACTTACAACGTAAAAACCTAAATCCAATTGAAGAAGCTAAAACATATCAAAAGATCCTTGAACTAGATCAAATGACTCAAGAAGAACTAGCTAAAACTATGGGAAAAAGTCAAAGTGCCGTTGCTAACAAACTACGTCTATTAGCATTAACAGATGAAGTTCAAGATGCTCTATTAAAAGATGAAATTTCAGAACGTCATGCTAGAACTCTATTAAATGCTAAAGATGCTGAAACTCAAAAACAACTATTAAAAGAAGTTATAGATAAAAAAATGACAGTAAGAGAATTAGAAGAAAAAATAAATCCTAAAGAAGAAATAACAAAGAGTGATATTGAAAATCTTTTAAATCCATCTCCTGTTAGTGCTTCTATTCCACAAACAGATACTTTAAATATTTCAACTTCTCAAGCTCCATCATTAAATAATCCTCAAGATGACTTTAATAGAAGTGTAGGAATTGACTATTCAACACCACCTAAATTTATAGATTATGATGTTCCAAACATAAATGATAACTTAGAAAGTACTGCTAACAAATCTATTGATATAAATGCAATTAAAGATAATGCTCAAGATATTAATGTTGAAAGAGAGGCAACCGATGTCAATGAATTTCTTAAAGTAACACCTAAAGAAGAGAAAAAAGAAGAAACATCTAGTAATTTTAAATTTTTCTCACCACTTGAAGAAGAAACTAAGGAAGAACCTCCAAAACAGGAAATGACATCAATGTTTGACGCACCAGCACCTACAAATGCTCCATTCGTTAACGATAATCCATTTAACCTAGGAGGAGAAACAAAAGACATAAAAGATTCTACAAGTACTTCTATGGATACCTTATTAGCAGGTGTTACAAATAAAGAGAATAATGCTTCTCAAGAGGGAACTTCTATTCCGAGTATAGATACATTTAATAATCCTTTCGCTCACAATCCTATATTTAGAGATAATGTAAAAGCAACTGAAGAGGAGCAAGCAACATTAAAACCTAAATATACCTTAAATGAATCTATAAATCTAGTAAGAGAAACTCTTAAGAAAATAGAAGACTCAGGCTTTAAAGTAGATAGTGAAGAAATGGACCTTGTTAATAACTATCAGATAACTATAAAAATTTCTAAAGAAAATAATGAAGGATAAAAGTAGAGTTAAATCTACTTTTTTAGATAAATTTCTTTTCATAATAACATATTTTTGATACAATAAAAAAGACAAGTAAGAGAAGAGAGTGATAAAATGGCAAAGGTAATTTCTTTAGTTAATCAAAAAGGTGGAGTAGGAAAGACAACAACAAGTATTAACCTTTCTGCCTCATTAGCATTCCTTGGTAAAAAAGTATTATTAATAGACTTAGACCCTCAAGGTAATACCACAACAGGAGTAGGTATAAATAAAGGAGATATTGATTTAAGTGTATATGATGTTCTGACAAATAAATGTAGTACCAAAGATGCCATGATTAAAACTAAATATAAAAAATTATATGTACTACCTGCAACAATAAACTTAGCAGGACTTGATATTGAACTATTAGAAAAAAGTCAGAGTGAACCTGGTTTTGCAAAAGGAGCACAACTTAAATATCATTTAAAAGAACTAGAAGATGAAAATTTTGACTTTATAATAATAGATTGTCCTCCATCATTAGGATTAATTACAACTAATGCCCTTACAGCAAGTGATTCTGTTATTATTCCAGTACAATGTGAGTTCTTTGCCCTAGAAGGAATAATGCAACTATTAAACACAATAAGACTTGCTCAAAAACAATTAAATCCTAATCTAGATATAGAAGGAGTCCTACTTACAATGCTAGACTCAAGAACAAACCTTGGTTTTGAAGTTGTAGATGATATTAGAAAATTTTTCAAAGAAAAAGTATATAATACTATTATACCAAGATTAATTAGATTAACAGAAGCTCCTTCTCATGGAGAACCTATAATAGTATATGATCCTAAAAGTAAAGGCTCAGAAGCTTATCTAAACTTAGCAAAGGAAGTGATTGATAGAAATGGAAAATAAAAGGCGTGCTTTAGGAAAAGGTCTTGAGGAATTATTCAATAGTGAACAATTAAACATTTCTGATGTAGAAGAAAAGATAATTAATAATACACCAAAAGACCAAATAGTAAATCTAAATCTAGATGAATTAAGAAGTAACCCATATCAACCTCGTAAAAACTTTGATGAAGAAAGCTTAAATGAACTAGCTTCTTCTATTAAAGAACATGGTGTTTTTCAACCTATAATTGCTAAAAAAAGTATTAAAGGTTATGAAATAATAGCAGGAGAACGTCGTGTTAAAGCCTCAAGACTAGCAGGCTTAACTACAATACCTGCCATCATTAAAGATTTTACAGATGAAGAAATGATGGAAATCGCTCTTCTTGAGAACTTACAAAGAGAAAACTTAAGTGCTATGGAAGAAGCAGAGGCTTATAATGCTTTAAAGACTAGACTAAATTTAACTCAAGAAGAACTTGCTAAAAAAGTAGGTAAATCAAGAAGTCATATTACTAATATGTTAGGCTTATTAACTTTACCTAATGAAATAAAAGATGAAGTAGTAAAAGGTGAATTAAGTATGGGACATGCTAGAGTCCTAAGTAAATTAGAAGATAAAGAACAAGCGATAAGTCTAGCAGAAAAGACAATAAATGAAAATCTAAGTGTTAGAAGGTTAGAAGAGTTAACTAATTCTAAAGAAGAATATCATCGTAAAAAAGAAATAACTCCTCATAAACCAAAATCTAAAGATAGTGAGTACTCTTACTTAGAAAGTGATTTATGTGAAAAATTAGGTACAAAAGTAAAAATAAGAAACAATAAATTAGACATAAGCTTTACAAATGCTAATGACTTAACAAGAATACTAGAAATTATGCATTTAGATAAATAAAGGAGGTAATCCCCTTGAAAGATTTTTTTGCTTCAGAGATATTTATATATATAGTAAGACCAGTAATATATATCGGTCTTGCCTATATATTATATAAAATAATTACATTTTTTCTAATTAAAGCTCTACATACTAAATATTTAAAAAATAAAAATAAAAAAAGAGTCAACACAACACTAAGTCTTATAAATAACTGTTTAAAATACATAATAATATATTTAACAATCCTATTGATTATAAAAAGCTTTTGAATCAATGTAATTAGAATTTTAGCAGGGGTAGGAATCAAGGCTG
>CASEWH010000081.1 GCA_949291575.1 uncultured bacterium | reverse complement strand
ACTTTCCATGATAAGACTTATTATGCTGTTTTTGATTATAAGACAGGTAGTGCAACCTTAAATTTAGATTATTTAGAAGATGGTTTATACTTACAATTACCTTTATATATTTACTTAATAAATAAGAGTAATCTATTTGATAATCCTGTTTTTGTAGGTTTCTTTTATCAGTACTTATTACAAAGTTATAAAGATAAAGAAGAACAGGTTAAAAACTTAAAACTAGTAGGATATACAACAGATGATAAGATAATACTTTCTTATTTAGATGAAGATTATGAAACTGATTCTTTTGTTAAGGGGTTAAGTGTAAAGAAAGATGGAGAACTATCATCTAGAAGTAAAATTTTATCAGATAGTGAGTTAGAAGATATAATGAACTCTATTAATAAAGCCTTAGAAAAATCTCTTAAAATAATAGATAATAATGCATTTGATATTGCTCCTAAAATAATTAATAATAAAAATGTTTCTTGTGAGTTTTGTCCGTTTAAAGAAGTATGCTTTGTAAGTGCAAGTGATTATATCTATTTAGAGAAGAAAGAAGGTGAATTTAATGCCTAAATTTACAGAAGAACAACAACTTGCTATCGATATGGAAGGAACAAATATCTTAGTAAGTGCAGGGGCAGGGAGTGGTAAGACTGCTGTTTTAACAGAAAGAGTGTTAAGAAAATTAAAAGAAGGTACTCATATTAATGAACTCTTAATATTAACATTTACAAATAAAGCAGCACTTGAAATGAAAGAACGTGTTAGAAAGAAACTTAAAGAAAATGAACTAATTGATGAGTTAGATTTACTTGATAGTAGTTATATAACAACTTTTGATGCTTATTCTCTTGCCTTAGTAAAAAAATATGCTGATACTATTCACTTATCAAGTAATATTACAATCGCTGAGTCTAGTATTTTAGATCTTGCTAAAAAAGAAATATTAGATGAGATATTTTTAGATTACTATGATAAATGTCCTAATGACTTTCTTAATTTAATTACTAAATTTTGCCTTAAGGATGATAAAACTATTAAGAAAAGAATATTAGAACTTGATAGTACCCTAGATTTAAAACTAAATAAGGATGAGTTTATTGATAATTATATTTCTAAATATTATAGTGATGAAGTAATAGATAAATATATCAAAGAATATTTAAGCCTTTTAGGTAAGAAAAAAGAAAATATTATTGATCTTTATGAAGAAGTTAGAAGCCTAACATCAAGTAAATATTTAGAACAGTTAGAAAGTATGTTTTTACCTTTTATGGATGCAAGTAGTTATGAGGAGTTAAAAAGAACAATATTTACATCTTTGCCTAGGGCAAGAACAGGGGTAGATAGTGATTCTAAAGAATTAAGAGATAACTTAACAGTATTATTAAAAGAATTTAAAGAACTGGTTATTTATGAAAGTATAGAAGATATTAAAACTAGTATAATTAAGACTAAAGAATATATTTCCGTAATATTAGAACTAGTTAAAGAATTAGATAGAAGATTTACTTTGTATAAGAAAGAGAATAACTACTATACTTTTATGGATATAGAGAAACTTGCCATTAGTTTAGTTCGTGATAACTTAGAGATTAGAGAAGAAGTAGGTAACTCTTTTAAAGAAATATTAATAGATGAATATCAAGATACTAATGATATTCAAGAAACTTTTATTAGTTATATCGCTCATAATAATGTTTATATGGTAGGAGATATTAAACAGTCAATTTATCGTTTCCGTAATGCTAATCCTTCTATTTTTAAAGATAAATATGATAATTATAAGAAAGAAGTTGGAGGACGAGTAATAGATCTTGCTAAAAACTTTAGAAGTAGAAAAGAAGTCTTAGATGATATAAACCTTTTCTTTTCTCATATCATGGATGATTATTTAGGTGAAGCAGACTATAATAATGGTCACGCAATGATTTTTGGTAATATGACATATGAAGGTAGTGCTAAAACAACTAATAATAACTACTTAGATATTTATACTTATGATGCTAAAGATAAAGAGTATAGTAAATTAGAAAAAGAAGCTTTTATTATTGCAAATGATATTAAAGAAAAAATTAATAGTAAATACTCAGTTTATGATAAAGACGAAGATTCTTTAAGAGAAATAGAGTATCGAGACTTTGTTATATTATTAGATAGAGCGACTGATTTTACTACTTATAAACAAGTATTTGAATATTTAGGTTTACCTATTACTTTATATGAAGATGAAAAGACTAGTGGTAGTACTGATTTATATCTTTTAAAAAACTTCTTTATTATGGCTAAAGCTATTATTACTAATAATTATGATAGCAAGTTTTGCCTTGCCTTTACTTCTATTTCTCGTAGTTTCCTTTTCTCTTATAGCGATGATGAAATTTATCAGGCTTTAGTTAATAATACCTATAAAGATACTAGTGTCTTTAAACTATTTAAAGAAGTTTTGGAAAATATAGATGAATTAACTCCAGTAGTCTATTTAGAAAAACTATTAGAGAAATTAAATTATATAGATAAACTTACTTTAATAGGTAATGTCGAGATTAATTCTAGTAGAATGGAATATTTTTATAATCTAATTACAAACTTAGAAAATAGTAACTTTACTATTCTTGATGTTAGTGATTATTTAGAGAAAATAAATAATGAGAAGTTAGAGATTAAACTTGCTATTAGTAAAGAAGATAGTAATAGTGTTAAGATTATGACTATTCATAAATCTAAAGGACTAGAATATCCTATCTGTTATTTTGCAGGTTTCTATAAAGACTTTAATAAAGATGAATATAAGAGTAATGTCTTATTTGATGATACTTATGGAATAATTATAGATGAAGTTGATACTAATAATAAACTAATTACTAAGACTCTTTCACTAGAAAAATTAAAACAAAAAGATATTAGTGAAAAGATTAGACTTTTATATGTAGCATTAACAAGGGCAAGAGAAAAAATGATAATAGTTATGCCTAATACCAGTAATGATAAAGAATTAGGGGATATTGTTAGTGATTATGATAGATTAAACTATACTAACTTTGCTAAAATGGTTATTAGTGTAGCATCTTTATTTAAAGATAAAACTAAAGAAATAACTGATATAAAAGATATTTCTAAAGCTTATTTGGAAGTTAAAAAAATTGATTCTAAAATAGATAATAATGTAAAAGAATTAGAGATTATTCCTTCTATTTATGATAATACTGTTAAAGAAAAAGAGACCTATCATAAAGAAAGTGATTACGAAAAAACAGAAGAAGAACTAAAACTTCTCGAGATAGGAAGAAATGTTCATACATTGTTTGAGAGAATTGACTTCATTAATAATAAGTTACCTTATATAGAAGATAACTATTATAAAGAAAAACTTACTAACTTTTTAAATAGTAATTTTATCTCTAAATATAAAGACTATAAAAAATATCAAGAATATGAATTTCTTTGGGGGAATAGTAATAAAACTTATCATGGTAAAATAGACTTATTATTAGTAGGGGATAGTGAAGCGATAATTATCGATTACAAACTTAAAAATACTAAAGATAAAGCTTATATAGACCAACTTAATGGTTATAAAGAAGTAATTAGTAATAAGTTAAATCTTCCTACTAGTTGTTATTTATATTCAATAATAGAAGAAAAATTCGAAAAAATTTGACAAAATCTTAATTTTGTAGTATAATACAAGCAACTTCAAGATATGGGGGTTTTAATAAAGGGGGTTATACATATGGAGAAGTCATTTATATTTGAATATTTAGATGAGAATGATTTTAGAAAAAGAGAACGTTCTGTAAGAAAATATAACATGTTAGCTTATAAAAAACTAACTTTTGAATATTATCCAGAACTAAGACGTGGTCATTTTTTAGGTGAAAAGGTTAGTGAAGATACTAAAGCAGGTACAATGAACTATGAACTTAAATTACCAACAGATGAGTTATTCGCTAAAGTACATGGAGAGATTAGAGTTCACTATACAGTATACCCTGATAAACGTGTTATTCTACTTACCAATATTACTCCAGAAGGTATTTTAAATGAAGGTCATATGGCTGAGTTATCTACTTATAAAGGAGTAATGATATCTAAATCTCACCCTGAAAAAGATATGTTTAAAATCAACTTATTAAATATGTTAAACAAATAGTCATGAAAGTATGGCTATTTTTTTTGCAAAAACTTGTGATTTTTCAGAGAAAATTTTACATTAAAAAAAATTAATTTTCAATAAAAATTTTACATATGAGAAATTGATTTTACATCAATTTCTTTTTTTCGTATTTTCAGTGATTATTTTACAGTTTTTTTGTATTATAAAGTT
>CASEWH010000080.1 GCA_949291575.1 uncultured bacterium | reverse complement strand
ATCAAATAGGACCAATGACTAGAACTGTCTATGAAAATGCAGCTTTATTAAATATTTTAGTTGGTGAAGATGAAAATGATCTTACTAGTGTAAAAAAAGATAAAGAGGATTTTACAAGGTTTATTGGTGAAGATATTAAAGGAATGAAGATCGCCTTACCTAAGTTCTTTATTAGTGATATTGTTGATAAAGAAGTTAAAGATAGAATTATGGAAGTTGTTTCTTATTTAAAAGAACAAGGTGCTTTGATAGATATAATTGATATGTCTTATTTAGATACAGCAGTTAATATTTATCAAGTTATTACTATGGCTGAAGCTAGTAGTAACCTTGCTCGTTTTGATGGAGTACGCTATGGTTATAGGACAAGTGATACAACTTCTATTGATACTATGTATGCTAAGACTAGAAGTGAAGGATTTGGTGATGAAGTTAAAAAAAGAATTATGATAGGTTCATATATTTTAAGTGGTGACAATGCCAAGACTTATTATGATAAAGCTTTAATGATAAGAGATGATATTAGTAAAGAATTTAATAGAGTTTTTGAAGACTATGATTTAATTATTGGACCTGTTGCAACTAGAGTCGCTCCTCTTCTTGGAACATTTAATGATGATTCTCATAAATCTTTTATGGATGATGTGTTAGTGATACCTGTTAATATGGCAGGGCTTCCTGCTATGTCTGTTCCTGTGGGTAAAAATAGCGAAGGTCTACCTATTGGATTACATATAATAGGTAAAGCCTTTGATGAAGCGACTATTTATCGCCTTGCAAGCTTTATAGAGGAGGTGTTTTAGATGAGTAAATTTATTCCTACTATTGGTATAGAAGTTCATGTAGAAATTAAAAGTAAAAGTAAACTTTTTTCTTCCAGTGCTAATACTTATGGAATGGCTACTAATACGGCAGTTAATGTTATAGATTTAGGTTATCCAGGAACACTTCCTACTGTTAATAAAGAAATAGTAAGGCAAGGGATAAGAACTGCTCATATATTAAATTGTGATATTACTCGTAGAATGCATTTTGACCGTAAAAATTACTTTTATCCTGATAATCCTAAAAATTATCAAATTACTCAAAATAGAACACCTATAGGTAGAAATGGTTATGTTGAAATAGAAGTAGATGGTGTTAAGAAAAAAATAGAAATAGAAGAGTTACATATTGAAGAAGATACTTGTAAGAGCGCTCATCGTGGTAATGTTAGTTTACTTGACTTTAATAGAGCAGGGGTACCTTTAATAGAAATAGTAACTAAACCTTGTATAAAAAATGGTAAAGAGGCAATGGCTTATCTTACTAAATTAAAAGAATTATTATTTTATGCTAATATTAGTGACTGTAAGATGGAAGAAGGTAGTATGAGATGTGAACCTAATATTTCTATTAGTAAGGATGATAATTTTGGTACAAAAGTAGAAGTAAAAAATGTTAGTTCTATTCATAATGTAGGTCTTGCTATAGACTATGAGATTAAAAGACAAGAAGAAATGTTAAATAATGGAGAAATTATTAGAGAAGAAACAAGACGTTTTGATGATAAACAAGGAAAAACTATTCTTATGAGAGTTAAAGAAACAGGTAATGACTATCGTTATTTTATCGAACCAGATATTCCTTATTTGGAACTTACTGATGAATTTATTAATGATTCTTTAAGTACATTACCTTTATTACCTGATGAGTTAAGAGAAAAATATAGTAAAGTAGGACTTAGTTCTTTACAAATAGAAAAACTAATTAATAATAGATCTTTAAATGATTATTTCTTAGGACTACTTTCTTATAAAACTAACTATGTAACAGCAGTAAACTTACTATTATCAGATATCTCATCATACTTAAATAAACATAATAAAGTAATAACTGATACACATCTTTCATATGAAAAATTAGTTAGTGTTATTGAAGCTTTAGAAAGTGGAGACTTATCTAATAAAAACGTTAAAGACCTAATAGATTCCTTAATGGAAACTGATAAGACATTAGATGAGTTAAAGAAAGAATTTAATATTGAAAATATTACTGATGATACCTTTATAAAAGACCTTATTACTAAAGTAATAGATAATAATCCTGATAGTGTAAACGATTATAAATCTGGTCATGATAGAGCCTTAAAATACTTAATGGGCCAAGTAATGAAAGAGACTAAAGGTAGTGTTAATCCTAAGAAAGCGAATGATTTATTAGTTAATGCCCTAAATAAGTAATTGCTAACTTTCAAATAATATTATATAATAATTATACTAGGAAGTGATAAATATGAAGAATTTTATTAAGAATAATAAGGTTACTGTAGTGGCCTTTATCATCTGTGTAATCTTTGTAATTTTAGTTTTTGCAGTTAAATTAACCTTCTTCCCTAATGAAGGAACTGCTATTTATGGAGATAGACTTGATGGAATAGAAGAAGTAGAAATAACTGATAAACAACAAGAAGATATTATTAAATCTTTAGAAGATAAAGATGAAGTAAAAAAAGTTAGTTGTGATATAAAAGGACGTACCTTAAATGTTCTTATTACTGTTAATGATGATGTAGAACTAGACCCTGCTAAAGCTTTAACTTCATCTATTACTGATAATCTTGAAGAAGATCAAACATCTTATTATGATATTCAAGTATTTATAAGTAAAGATAATGATGATACAAGATTTCCTATTATAGGATATAAACATCAAAATAAAGATGGATTTTCATGGACTAAAGATAGGTAGGAGGAATTATGAAGAAAAAAGTACTGATTATTCTTCCTCTTTTAGTTGTAGCAGTTGTTTTTGTAGGTGTCTTTATCTATTATAATAGAGAAGATGCTAAAACTTCTTTAACTGTTAATGAAAAAAAATGGGTTGAAGAAAACGATACAACTATGATCGATATAAGTGTTGTTAATGATTACCCTTTATATGGACTTAATGGGGAAGGAGTATTCTTTAATTTTTTAGATGATTTTGAAAAGAATGTTGGATTAGAATTTAACAGAATAGCTTACTCTAAAAGTAATGAACTAGAAGATAATAATGGTTATAGTTTTAGAGTTTTAAATAATGAAGATGAACTATCTAATAATGATTTATTAATTGCAACAGATGGTTATATCGCTATTGGTAAAGAATATAGAAGAATCAATAGAGTAAGTGATATGTCTAATATAACTTTTGGTGTTTTTAATTCAGATATGGCAGAGGTTAGTTATTATCTAAAAACTGGTACTAATCTTGCTTATAAATCATATGAGACTATAGATGAGTTATTTACAGCATTAGATAATAGCGAAGTAGATATGATTATAATACCTAATATAATGTATCTAGATAAAACTATTGAAAATAACAGTTATTATATAAATTATTACTTTACAGAAATGTCTAAAAAACTAGTTTTAACACTAAGTAGTGATAAATCTAATGCTAGACTTAATACTATTATTAGAAAATATTTTGAAAAATGGCAGACAGATAATTATGTAGATGAATATAACAATATTTATTTTGATTATTATATAGAAGAAAATAAAGTTAGTTCAGCTGATTCTACAGATTTAGTTAAGAAAAATTATGTCTATGGTTATGTAGAAAACTATCCATATGAAGTAGAAGTAGATGGTGTTGTTTCTGGTATAGCAGGAGAATATCTAAAAAGAATGAGTCGTCTTACTGATATAAGTTTTTCTTATAAGAAATATGGAAGTGTTGAAGCTTTAAGAAAAGCGGTAGAAAAAGGAGATGTAGATATCTATTTTGATTATTATAATCTTGCTTCTACAAATGATGATTATAAAGAGACAATATCTACTTTTATAGAAGATTATGTAATATTAGGTAGAAGAAGTGATAATCATGTTGTTAATTCTTTTGAAAGCTTAAAAGATGAAAAGATTGCAATATTAGATAATACATCATTATATGATTATTTTGAGAATAATAGTCGTAGTGATATAACAACATTTGATACAAATACTGAGTTAGTAGAGAATGCTAATGATAAAATGATTGTAGTAGATAAAGAAGTATATAATCTTTATAAAAATACAACCTTTAAAGATTATGATGTTTTATATCAAGATACTATGATGAATGATTATAAATTTATGGTTAAGAATAATAATAATACTTTCTATAATTTATTTAACTATATAATTACTACTAATTCTTATTATAATTACCGTAATAATGGTTTAGCAGATATTAGTAGATCAATAGTTGAAAGAAGTAGTTTTATGGGCTTATTCTTAATTATATTAGTAATAGTTTCTGTTCCATTAATCGCTTTAGTATTCCTTTATTTCTACTTTAAACATAAACATAAAGTAAAGAAAGTTAAGAAGGAAGATAGACATAAGTATACAGATTTACTAACATCACTAAAGAATAGAAACTACTTAAATAAGAAAGCTCCAGATTGGGAAGCTAGTAAGGTATATCCTCAGGGCATAGTTATAATAGATTTAAATAATGTTAAATATGTTAATGATAACTATGGACATGAAGAAGGAGATAAATTAATAGTAACTGCAGCATCAACATTAGTTAATACACAATTAGAAAACAGTGAAATAATTAGAACAGATGGTAATGAGTTTTTGGTTTATTTAGTAGGTTATAGTGAAAGACAAGTAGAAACATATGCTAAAAAACTAGAAAAAGAAATGAAGAGTTTACCACATGACTTTGGAGCAAGTGTTGGTTATAGTATGATAGAAGATGATATTAAGACATTAGATGATGCAATTAATGAAGCAACACTTGAAATGATGACGAAAAAGCAAGGATTAAAGTAGGAGATAGAAATGAAGAAAAGCAAGAAAATGAAGATATTTTTAAGAAAAGTTATTTCAATAATAAAACTACCAGAAATGAGAATTCTTCCTGGTCAACTTGCTTTTTTTCTTGTTATCTCAATTATCCCATTAATCGCTTTAGTAGGTGCTATTGGTAGTGAATTTGGTTTACCTGCTACAAGTATTAAAGAAATATTAGAGTCAGTTGTACCAAGTGATGTTATAAATTACTTAATACCTGCTAATAATGGGGGAGACTTATTTAATTTTAATATGATAGTATTCTTTATCGCTGCCTTTATTCTTGCAAGTAATGGAACATATTCAATAATTAATACATCTAATGAAATATATAAAGTAAAAGATAGTAGTGAACTTAAAAGAAGAGGTAAGGCTATACTTATGACATTGATATTAGTAGTACTATTTCTATTCTTAATATTAGTTCCAGCTTTTGGAGATGTTTTAATAAAGATAATTACTAATTCTATTCATAGTGATAGTCTAACTAGTTTAGTTGAGAATACTTATAGACTTTTAGAATACCCTATTTCATTATTCTTAATTTATTATAACTTAAAACTACTATATACAATCGCTCCAGATACTAAGATAAGTAGTAAAAGTACAATACCAGGAGCATTATTCACTACTATTATGTGGTTAATAAGTTCTAAGATATATGCTTTTTAT
Organism: uncultured bacterium; assembly: GCA_949291575.1. Classification (GTDB taxonomy): domain Bacteria; phylum Bacillota_I; class Bacilli_A; order RF39; family UBA660; genus Onthousia. Next base: position 5,789 of record CASEWH010000080.1, on the reverse strand, counting down.
GTAGATTATTTTGCTAACTATAATGTCTTTTATGGGGCTATGTCTAATATTTTAGTATTATTAATCTGGGTTTACATCCTAGCTTATATCTTTACTCTTGGAATGTGTTTTAATGCTACGGGAGTAATACAAGAAACATTAAGACTTAAGAAAAGTGATATAGATGAAGCTTTAAAGAAAGAAAAGTAAGTTGTCTTTTCTTTTTTCTCTTGCTATAATAAAAAAACTGTGAAGTATATATAAATTATTTTAAAAGTTGGGAGATAAATAATAATATGGAATTAATTGAAATAGTAGATGAAAATGGAGATTTTACAGGACAAATTATGGATAAGGAAGAAGCTCATGATAAAAATTTACTACATAATGAAGTAGGAATATTTATTATTAATGATGATGGTAAAGTTTTATTACAAAAAAGAAGTGCTAATAAAAGATTTTCTCCTAATAAATGGGGACTTTGTGCAGGACATGTTGATGCTTATGAAACTTTAGAAGATGCAGCCATAAGAGAAATAAAAGAAGAAGTAGGACTAGATGTATCTTATGAAGAGTTAATTCCTTATGGTGAAAAAGAAGTTACTATCAAAGAGAGTAATTCTCATATAACTTATTTCTATTATGTTAAATGCAATAAAAAAGAAGATGAATTTATCATCCAAGAAGAAGAATTATCAGAGGTTAAATGGTTTAATATAGATGAAATAATAACCATGATTAAAGAGGGAAAAACTTCTTTTAAAGAAAATAGAATTAAACTGTTTGAAAAAATAAAAAGTGATTTTTAATAATTATCACTTTCTAAATATCTTACATAATATTTGTCAAAGGCTAAGTTATTAGTAAGTATTATTGTTACGAAAATTCGTAACTTTTTTATTACTTTTTCTCTTGTGCTATAGAAATCAATATGATACTATAGTTATAGGAACATTTAATAGTTGGGTGAAGCCTCAGAAAGGAGGCTTATAATGAACAAGAAGGATTTTCTAATTCTATCTCTAGTAGTTATGCTATTTCTTCAAGAAATTTTAATGCTCTTTATGATTTGCACCTTAAAATAGAAGAATCCACCTAACTCAAGCGATGTTTAGGTGGTTCTAATAAAAACAACTAATTAGAGGCACACTCAACACTGCAATATTAAGTGTTCCTTTTATATTTTATGTAAACTTCTTTTACATATACATCTTATCACATAAGCAACTTTTATGCAAGTGACATAAATGAGTTTATATTAATTATTATAACTTTCTAAATATCTTACATAATATTTGTTAAAGGCTAAGTTATTAGTAAGTGTTATTATTACGAAAACTCGTAACTTTTTTATTACTTTTTCTCTTGTGCTATAGAAATCAATATGATACTATAGTTATAGGGAAAACTTAACTATTGAGTACTTGCCTACTCTTAATAAGGAGGAGGCCTGATAATATGAAAAAAACAGACTTTTTAGTACTTGGGCTATTCATTATTATCTTCTTGTTAATTATCTTACTATTTGTAAAATAGATTATATAAGAAAAGTACTCAATCTCTCATAGATTAAGTACTAAAACCAATAATAGGGGCAGTACTCAACTTACGCCAGTTAAGTATTTCCCTCTTTTTATATTGTATGAAAATTTTTCTTACATATACATCCTATCACATAAGTAACTTTTATGCAAGTATCTTAAATGCATTTATAAAGTAAAATTAATTTTTATCACTTTCTAAATATCTTACATAATATTCATCAAAGGTTAGGTTACTAGCCTTTATTTTTTGTGCTAAATCAACACCTACATATCTATAATGCCAAGCTTCAAAACTATAGGTAGTAATATCTTCTTTATCTTTAGGATATCTTAAAATAAAACCATAATTAGCAGCATTTTCTAACATCCAGTTATACTCATCAGTATTCTCAAAATTATTAAAGTCATCAAATGCTCTTGTTACATCTACGACAAGTCCTGTTTGATGTTCTGAATATCCTGGCCTTGCAGAGTAGGTGTCAGCATTTTCTACACCATCGTTTTTAACATAATTATTATATAAGTTTTCTTGATAAGAGTAAGTTCGATAAGCAGAAGCTACTCTTATGTTCATTCCATCATTTTTAGCTTGGTCTATTAATCTTTCAAGATTATCTTTCGCTTCACTAACTAAGTAAATACCACTTTTAGAATAACTATTATCAAGTAGTTCTAAATTATTTGGTATATAACTACTATCTAAATAATTAAACTTATTAACAAGTAAATAATTAGTATTTAAATTAGTAGAAGGAATAGTATCAGTATAAGGCTCTTTATCTAAGTTTAAGTTAACTCTTGTAACAATATCTTCTATATAAAGATCAGAATTATTAATTTGATAAGCTTTATATCTTTCAAGATTCTCTTCCTTATAATAAGATAACTTACTAAACTCATTATCTTCTTCCTTAGTGATTTCTTCTTTATTTTCATTTTCTTTAACTTCTTTGATATCTTTTTCTTTACTATTAGTATTAAATAAGAAAATCATAAGAATAATAAAGATAATAACAATAATACTACTTAAAATAATAATAATTTTTTTCATACATAAACACCTTACTTAATTTTATTACGTTTAACCTTTATTAATACCATAATATCATATTTCTAATAATTTAAATATAATTAGATAATCATATTTAAATAATGTTAGCATAGCCTTTATTAGGAGTTGATTTAATGAAAAAGGCATTTTTATTAATTATGTTATCTATACTTTTAATACCATGTTTTGTTAAAGCAGAGGAAGCGAATAATAGTGCAGAAATAAAAGAAGAAAATATTACGGAAAATAATAGGACAGATAGTAATGAAGAATCTACTAATATAGAAGATAATACAAAAGATGAAGAGAATAATACTTTAAATGAAGATGAAAATACAAATGAAAATAATAGTGATACTGAAGAAAATACAAACAGTGATAATACTATAGATACATCTCTTATTCCTAATGCCACTGCTGGTATTTTAATGGATGCTACTACAGGGAAGATAATCTTTGAAAAAAATAAAGATGAACAAGTTGCAGTAGCATCTATGACTAAGATGGTTGCTCAGATTATAATACTTGAACAAATTGAAGCTGGTAAGATTAAATGGACGGATATAGTAACGGCAAGTGCAAATGCCTCAGGTATGGGAGGTAGTCAGATCTATTTAACAACAGGGGAAGAAATGACTGTTGAAGATATGATGAAAGGTATATCTATGGCCAGTGCTAATGATGCTACGGTCGCTATGGCTGAGTTTATCGCTGGAACTGAAGTTGAGTTTGTTGAAATGATGAACAAGAAAGTAAAAGAATTAGGACTTAAAAATACATACTTTAAAAATTGTACGGGATTAGATGAAGAAGGACATTATTCAAGTGCCTATGATATGGCAATAATAGCAAGAGAACTTTTAAAACATGAAAAGATTTTAGAATTTTCATCAGTTTATGAAGACTACTTAAGAGAAGATACTGATAATAAGTTTTGGTTAGTTAATACTAATCGACTTGTTAGATTTTATGAAGGTGCAGATGGATTAAAAACAGGTCATACTGATGCTGCCAAGTACTGTTTAGCAGCGACTGCTAAAAGAGATGATTTAAGACTTATCGCTATTGTTTTAGGAGAAGAGAATAGTGGGGTTCGAAATAGTGAATCGATGAGTTTACTTGATTATGGTTTTAATAACTATAAAATTGAAATACTAAAAACAACAGATGATATTGTAAAACAAATAAGTTTAGATAAAGCGACTAGTTCTAAGATTAGTTTAGTACCACTTAATGATATAGCAATACTTTCAAAGAAAAGTGCAGATACTAAAAAATATACTTATGATATAAAAGTAACTAATAGTAATCTACCTTTAAAAATAGGAGATGAAGTTGGTAAGATAATAGTTAAAGATAGTGATAATAACAAAGTTAAAGAAGAAGTATTAACAGTAACAGAAAATGTAGATAAACTTAACTTTTTAGAACTCTTAGGAAAAACTCTAACAGATATGATGATTGGTAATATGAACTTTGTATAGACTAGCTTAACTTAAGTTAGTCTTTTTAAAATTTTAATATATAAATAACTAAAATAATGGTATACTATAAGTAATAAAACGAGTGAGGTGAGAAAAGTGACATTATCTAAAATTAATTCAATTATTACAGAGGATTATATAAAGAATACTAAAGAAAATCTATATTTTGAAAGAAAAAGAGCAAAGGTTAGTATTCAAGATTTAGCTAATGAGATAGCGTCTTTTTCAAATGCCAATGGAGGAGTAATAGCAGTAGGAATAACTGATGATGGAAAGATAGAAGGATTTAATAATTATGGAATTAATAAGTTAAATGATTTTCAGAAAGTTGTTACTAACTATTTAAGTCCCACGCCAAATTATAAAACTGAGTTAATAGAAGTAGATAATATTAAAAATGAAAAAGATAATATTCTATTATTTCATATTGAACCTGCATTAAACTTTATTGTTAGAAATAATAAAGATGAAGTTTATTTAAGACAAGGAGATTCTTCTATAAAATTAAATGCTGAACAAGTAAGAAGTTTGGAATATGAAAAAAGGGAAAGAAATTTTGAATCTGAAGTTTTAAAAATGTCTAGCATTGATGATATTGATTTAGAAGTAATGGAAATTTATAAAGATAAAATAGGTGCTACTAATCTTTCTAATGAACAAGTATTAAAAGCAAGAGGTTTTTTAGTTGAAGATAATGGAAAATTATGTTTTACAAAGGCAGGTATGCTTTTATTTGGTAAAAATCCATCAGTATATTTACCTAGTGCAAGAGTAAGAGTTTTAAAGTTTGAAGGAATTAATTTTCAAGTAGGAACAGAGATGAATATAGTTAAAGATAGGACTTTTGATAAGTGTTTATATAAAACGTTGGAAGAAGCAAGAAATTTTATTAATTCTCAGTTAAGAGAGTTTACACATCTAAATCAGAATGGTATATTTGAAACAGTTCCAGAATATCCAGAGTTTGCATGGTATGAGGGATTAGTTAACGCCGTAACTCATAGAGACTATTCTAATACAGGAGAATATATTACAGTAAAATTATTCGATGATAGATTAGAAATATTAAGTCCAGGTAAACTTAGCGGATTTATTACTTTAGAAAATATGAAAACAGAACGTTATTCAAGAAATCCTCAGATAGCAAGAGTTTTAACTGAATTTGGTATTGTTAGAGAATTAAATGAAGGTGTAAAAAGAATATATAGTGAAATGCAAAGATTTTATTTAAAGGATCCTATTTATTCTGAGCCTAATCAACATTCGGTTTTATTAGTGCTTGATAATAATATAGTTATGAGAAGTAAAAGAAAAAATGAGACAATGTTAAAAAATAGAGAAATAGAACAGAAATGGGAACAATTAAATTATCACGAAAGACAAGTGTTGCAGGCAATATATGATAAAGGAGAGATTACATCATTAGAAGTAGCAGATATAATTAAAAGAGGAAAGACAACTGCGGTTAAGTTGTTAAATAGATTAGTTGATTATGATTTGATAGTTTGGACAGGTACTACAAAAAAAGATAGTTATGGGAGATACATTATTAAATAGTAATATAACTATTTAATAATGTTCAGAGCTGTTCACTTCTGTTCAGAGCTGTTCACTTCTGTTCAGAGCTGTTCACTTCTGTTCAGAGCTGTTCACTTCTGTTCAGAGCTGTTCACTTCTGTTCAGAGCTGTTCACTTCTGTTCAGAGCTGTTCACTTCTGTTCAGATGTATTT
>CASEWH010000079.1 GCA_949291575.1 uncultured bacterium | reverse complement strand
AAAAGTTCGAACAGAAACGTCACTGGAGCGGATGAGGAGAATCGAACTCCCGTAGTCAGCTTGGAAGGCTGAGGTTCTACCATTAAACTACATCCGCATAAGTAAACATCAATTTGTATTGACATTTACAATTATATGAAAAGAAAAGGCTCTTGTCAACACTTTTTTGTAAATTTTATAGGGTGACACTGATATTTTCTTTTCTTTTGCCGCCACAAATATAATTTATAGGAATGTGATATGTCATCGCTAGTATAACTAGTTTGTTAGTTGGAATCCTAGTTTTACCATCTTCATAATAAGAATAACTCGATTGTCTTATGTTTAAAACTTTTGCAAATTCTCTTTGTGTTTTCTTTAATCTTAGGCGATATCTTTTTAATTGATTTCCAATAAATTCTACACTTATATCTTTTTCATATATAATTTCACGTTTATCTGATGTTAAATTAAGCATATATTCAACATTTGTATGGAAATATTTAGCAAGTTCAACTAGTTTTTCTATTGGAAAATTAACATCACCTAATTCCCACATAGCGTAGGTAGTTCTTTTAACGCCAAGAATTTTAGCAACGTCTATTTGTTTTAAATCATGATCTTCTCTTAAATCTCTAATTTTCCCAAACTGCATCTCTACCACCTTAACCATATTTTATTACAGTCATTTTAATATTAAGAGATTTGTCAAAATAACTGATAAACAAAAATTTTTGGAGCAAAAAAATAGATATGGTTAATTATTATAATAGGAGGTGGTAATAATAAAAAGATTAAAAATAGTTTCGCAGGAATCAAGTTACGACTGTGGCCTTTCCTGCCTGCTCATGATTGCTAAATATTATAATTGTAATGTTTCAAAGGACTACTTAGAAAGAGTTAGTAATACTTTTTCTGATGGTACAACGATGTATGGTTTGTTGGAGGCAGCTTTGTCTTTGGGCTTTGATGCTTATGGAAAGAAAGGTAATGTCAGTGATATACCTAAAATATCACTTCCTGTAATTGCCCATATTAAAATTGATGAAAAGAAGAATTTATATCATTATGTAGTAATTACTAATATCACTGATAAGAAAGTTATTATTAAAGATCCTAGTAAACTTATTAAGACTCTATCAATAGAAGAGTTTAGTAAGATATCGACAGGTAATTATCTTTTTATTAAGAAAACTGCTAGTATTAAGAGATTTGTAAAGGTAAAAATTATTAGAAATGAGATTATAAAATTAATTGCTAGTAACAAAAATACTCTTACTTTTATGTTAATTTCAATAATACTTAGTATTAGTCTTGAACTTTTGAATTTGTTTTCTTTAAAGATAATTTTAAATAATGCTTTAACAGTTAAATCTACTTATAATTTGGTAGTTTTGTTACTTATCTTTCTTTATCTTTTAGTATTAAAGACTTTTTATTCATACTTTATACAACTTACTGCTTTGAAACTTACAAAGAAACTTAGTTATCAGTTAAAACTTAATTTAATGAAACAGTTATTATCACTTCCTAATTTATATTATCAAACTAAGGAAAGGGGGATTATTATATCTTTATTTAACGATATAGATACTTTTGCAGATTCATTATTATCTTCAGTATTAACATTTATTAATAGTACTTTTATATTAATATTTATCTACATATTCTTTATGAGTTTATCAAACCTATTAGCTCTCATCATTATAATTAGTAGTATTATTTTATTTCTTTTTATTTATTTTCAGAAGAGATTAAGTACTAATCTAATTAGTAAGTATTATCAAGTTAGAGATAATTATAATAGTAAGTTACAACAAGTAATTATTAATAATGATAAGATTAAGGGTCTACATTTAGAAGAAGTAATGTTTAAGAAAATTAGAAAGGTTACTGATAATGTAGAAGAAGAGAATTATAGAGTTAGTAGGTATAGTGAAATTATAAGAAATATCTTAAGCTTATTAGAAGGTATTATTTACTTACTAGTTTTAGGTGTAGGGGGCTTTATCTTAATAACTACAACTGATATTAGTTTGGCAACATTCTTACTACTAGAAGGTTTTATCTTTATGGGGTTAAGAAATGTAGAGAACTTAGTATTAATTATCTTAAAATATCAAAATGCTAAAAAAATAAAGGAAAGATTAGATGATATCTTTAATTATGAGAAGGAATTGTTATTACCTTTTCCTAATTATAATTACAATATTAAAAATATGGGGATAACTATATCTAATTTATACTTTAAATATAAAGATAATCTTGTTTTAAATAATATTAATATGAAGATTAAGCCAAGAGATAAAGTATTTATTTATGGAGATTCTGGTAGTGGTAAAAGTACTCTTGTTAAATTGTTAGGAAGATTCTTACCACTTGATTTTGGACATATTAAGCTTGGTAATATTGACTTAACTCATTATAATCTTTATGATCTTAGAAATATTATTACTTATGTTTCTAATAAAGAGATGATTAGTAATACTAATATTAAAGAGAATATTTATTTATCTAGAAAGCCTAATATTAATCAAAATACACTTTTATCTATTACAGGAGTAAAGAAATTATTTAAAGATAAAAAATATAATCTTGATACTATTCTTTTAGAAGATGGGGAAAATATTAGTATGGGGGAAAGGTCTAGGATTAATCTTGCTCAAGCTTTCTTTAAACCTAGTTATATTTATATACTTGATGAATGTCTTAGTAATGTAGATATAGAGTTAGAAAGAGAGATACTAAAAAATATATTAAATTATTATCAAGATAAGATAATTATTTATATTTCTCATCGTCTTAATAATAAAGATTTGTTTAATAGAGTCTTTTACTTAGAGAAAGGGAAATGCCATGAAGAGTTATAAGAAGAAGAGATTACTTTTATTATCTTTTGTCATTACCTTTATTTTAACTATCGTATTCTTTTATCTAATAAATACTGTTAAACTATGGACTTATAATACCGTTAGTATCTTAAATATAGATGATAATGTTATTACAGTTTTTACTACATTGGATTTAGACTTATTTAAAGATAATAATTTCTTCTACTATGATACCTTAAAATATACCTATAAAATAAATAGTAAAGAAGATTCTGAAGATGGAGTTATCTTGATGTTAGAGTTAGAGAAATCTTTTAGATTAGTTAATGATGATATGGTAATACTTTTACCTAATAAACGGGAAACCATACTTAGTTTGATAATAGATAGTTGGAGGGTAAAATGAAAGAATTAACAAAAAATGAAATGAAGAATATTAAAGGGGGAGCAGGTTTATCTGCTGCTGTTATAGGAATTGGTGTATCTATAATTATTTCTTTTGTAGTAGGAGTAATTAGTGGTTTTACTAATCCTGAACCATGTGGAGGTGGTGATTAGAATGAAAGATTTATCAGTTAAAGAGTTAAAAAATATTAAAGGGGGATTTTCTTTAACATCAACTGCTATTAAATATGTAGGTGATTTAATCGAAATATTAATATTAGCAGGAAGAAAGTTAGGAAGTTCTCTTAGAAGAATAGGGAGTGGTGATATATGTCCCTTAGAGTAAAGAGATGTGTTAAGTTAATAAGTTTTAGTTTACTTAATGTTATAATGGTACTTACTTTTTATAATTTTGGCATATTTTTAGGTGAAATATTACAAAATGTGTAAAAAATGTCAAAAAAATGTTGTACTTTAAATGTTCTTAGTGTTATAATCAGTTGTAGAAAAAAGCGAAGGGAGGGATAATAGTAATGGCACAGGTAACTGTAAAAAACGGTAATCTTGATGGAGCGATAAAAAGATATAAACAAAAGCTTGCACGTAGTGGTGTCCCTTCTGAAGCTAAGAAGCACGATGCTTATGATAAACCAGGAGTAAGAAGAAGAAAGGCTAAGAAAGAAGCTATTAAGAATGCTCGTAAGAATGAACGTAAGAGAAGAAGAGAAAGAGATTAATCTTTCTTTTCTTTTCTTTTTTTCTTTTTAATAACATAAAATTTTATAGGTGAAGTTTTATGGCTTATAATTATTTAAGAAATTTTTTAGATCCAATAGATTTTCATATTGATATTTATAGTAAGATGATACATATTACTAATTATGAGAAAATATTAACTCTTGGTAGTAATAAAATAATTATAAAAGCTAAGTCTCGTAAAATAACATTAGAAGGAAGAGATTTTTCTTTAAAGAAGTTAGCAGATAGGGAGTTATTAATATTAGGTAGTTTAAATAATTTGGAGATTAAGTATGAGTAGTTATATATTAAGAGTAACTGGTAAGAGAATAGATACCTTTTTAATGTTATTGGTTAGATTTAGTATTAATTTTAAGATGATTAAAAGAAGTAGAGACTCTATTATAATAGAAGTCTTGGAAGAAGATTATGAAAAGCTTTTAAAGATTAATACTACTTATAAAATAGAGATTGTTAAAAGAAAAGGGCTTCTTAATATTATTCATTTTATTAAGATGAGAAAATTTTTTGTAATAATAGTTTTACTTGGCTTTGCTTTCTTTAATCTTCTTACTAATTTAGTGTTTTCTATTAAAGTAATTGATACTGATAGTGAGTTAAGAGAGATAATACTTACGGATTTAGAAGAGTTGGGACTTAAAAAATATAGTTTTAAGATAAGTTATAAAGAAAAAGAGAAAATTGAAGAGAAGATTCTTGAAAAAGAAAAAGATATATTAGAGTGGATTGAAATAGAAGAAAAAGGGGTTAGTTATGAAGTTAAACTTATTAGAAGAGTAAAAGATGATATAAAAAAGGAAACTGAACCTCGTGATATCGTGGCTAAGAAAACAGGACTTGTTACGAGGATAGAAGCAGAGAGTGGGGAAGTTGTTACTAAGAAAAATGCTTATGTTAAGAAAGGAGATACTTTAATTAGTGGACTTATTAAAAATAATGGTAATATTGTTAGTAAAACGAGAGCGATAGGTCATGTATATGCAGAGATTTGGTATAAAGTATCACTATCTTTACCTCGTAATTATCATGAAGAGATTAAAACTGGGAAGAATAAAACTGTACTTGAAATTAGCTTTTTAAGTGATGATATTGCCCTTACAGACTTCGATAAATATAAACACTCAAAAGATACTAAAACTGTTCTTTATAAACATCCTTTGTTACCTATTAGTATTAATTTAACAAAGAAAGAAGAGGTTAAGACTACTGATATAGACTTTAGTGAAAATTATGAAAAGAATATAAAACCGTTAGCGATAGAGAAATTAAAAAATAAATTAGGTAGTGATATTAAGATCTTTTCCGAAAAGGTTTTGAAAAAAGAAGAGAATACTGATAGAATAGATATAGAAATCTTTTTTAAAGTCGAAGAAGATATTACTAGTTATAAATCTTTAAAAGACTTTAATATAGAAGAAGAGAATAAAAAATTAGAAGAAGAAAGTAGTTAGGGAGGTAATAGTAATATGTTTACAAGTTTAAGTCGTACTATTGGTAATGTTTTTGAATTTAGTTTACCTATGATAATAATATCTGTTGTAGTTGCTATTACTTTGAGAGCTGCTGATATAGTTAAAAATAAAAAAGAGTTTTGTTTTTATAAAGAATTAATCGCTTTATCATTTATCATATATATACTTTGTTTATTCCAAGTAGTTACTTTTCAAGATAATAATAATATTTCTAGTAATAATTTAATTCCTTTTAGAGAAATGTTTAGATATGATTTAGGTAGTAGATTATTTTTAAAGAATGTTTTAGGTAATATAATTATGTTTTTACCATATGGATTCTTTACTAGTTACTTTTTAAAAGAAAAGAAATTACTTCCTATATTCATATTAACTGTAGTTACATCTTTAACTATTGAATGTACACAGTTAATGATAGGTAGAGTTTTTGATATTGATGATATTTTATTAAATATAATTGGGGGAGTTTTAGGTCATTATTTATATATTTTTATTTTGAAGATAGGAGATATGTGTCCTAGTGTATTACAAAGAGAATGGTTTTTAAATTTAGTGTCTATTATTCTTTTAGTGGGATTAATAACATTACTTTAAAAACTTCTTTTTTTATGATATATTATAGGCATTGGAAAGGACGTGTGTTGAATTTGAATGAAGTTACTATTTATAATGAGATAGATGAAGAGTTTACTTATCAGGATATAATAGAGAAGGTTGTTAATAAGACTTTCGAAATTGAAAGGTTAAAAAAAGCAAGTTGTAGTATAATAATTGTAGATAATTCTTTTATTCATAAACTGAATAAGGAATATCGGGGTATTGATAGAGTTACTGATGTTATTAGTTTTGCTTTAGAAGATGATAAAAGTATGGTTATTCCTGATGGTATTAGATTATTAGGAGATATTTATATTAGTTTAGATAAAGCAAAGGAACAGGCTAAGGAATATGGTCATTCTTTGGAAAGAGAATTATGTTTTTTAGCAGTGCATGGTGTTTATCATTTGTTAGGATATGATCATGAGAGTGAAGAAGAAGCGAAAGTTATGTTTAAGAAACAAGAGGAGGTTTTGATGGAATATGGCATCACTAGATAGAAAAAATAAAAGTTTTTGTATTAAAAGAATTATTTCAAGTATTAAGAATTCTTGGAACGGGTTGAAGGTTGCATATAAAAATGAGCAGAGTATGTATATTCATTTGGTATGTACTGTTATTTTACTATTGCTTAGTTTTTTATTTGAGATATCTTTAACACAGTGGTTGATTATAATTGCAATTATAGGATTAACTTTGGTAGTTGAACTTCTTAATACAGCGATAGAAAGTACAGTTGATCTTGTTACTGAAGAGTTTCATCCTCTTGCTAAAGTTGCTAAAGATACGGCAAGTGCGGCAGAGTTTGTACTTACTTTGACTAGTGCTCTTATTGCTTTGATGATTTTTATACCTAAGATTATGGAGTTATTTTAATATTTTGTTAACTCAAGAGTGTTGACTGTAAAAAAACTTTAAAATCTCAAAAAACTTTTTAGGAAATGGTATAACATATAATGAAGAGTAAAAAAATAATAAGAAGTTAGGAGGAGATACTCTTGAGAGAAAATTTAGTTGTAAGAAGCAGCAGTGCTCTAGTTCTTGATTTTCGAAAGACAAAATCATAGTGAAGGTATTCAAGTTAGATTCGAGGAAGGAGATTTGTGGTTAACACAAAAAGGCCTTGCTGATTTATATGATGTTGATAGAACTGTTATAACGAAGCATTTGAAAAATATTTATGCTGATTTAGAACTTGAAGAAAAGTCAACTAGTGCAATTTTTGCACTAGTTCAAAAAGAAGGAAATAGAGAAGTTAAATATTATAATTTGGATGTTGTTATTTCAGTTGGTTATAGAGTTAATTCTGATAGGGCAATTCAGTTTAGAAGATGGGCTACTGATGTTTTGAAAGAATTTTCTAAAAAAGGGTATATAATTGATAAAAAGAGAATGGAAAATGGTACTTTTTTTGATGAAGATTATTTTGATTCATTACTTGCAGTGATTAGACTTTCTGAAAGAAGATTTTATCAAAAAATAACAGATATCTATGCTACTAGTATCGATTGTGATTCTAAATCACCAACAACGATTAAATTCTTTAAGAAAGTTCAAAATAAAATGCATTATGCTGTTTCTAAACAGACAGCGGCAGAGATAATTTATAATAGAGCAGATGCTGAAAAAGAGAATATGGGATTAACGTCTTGGAAAAATTCTCCTAATGGTAAAATTTTAGAAACTGATGTTGTTGTTGCAAAAATTATTTAACTAAAGAAGAAATGGATGATTTAGAAAGAATAGTTAGTACTTTTTTAGATTTAGCAGAAGCAAGAGCGAAAAGAAATATTCCAATGACGATGGAAGATTGGGCTAATAGAATAGATAAGTTTTTACTTGCAGATGATAGAGATATTTTAAAAGATGCAGGTAAGATTTCTTATGAAATAGCTTGTGATAAAGCATTATGTGAATATGAAAAATATAGAGTTAAACAAGATATGCTATATAAATCTGATTTTGATTTGTTGTTAGAAGAAATGAGTAAATAAGAAAAAATTAATACACAATAAAAAATTGCAAATAGTGTGTCAAATTATATTAAAATTTATTATTGGAGGTTTTAGATGAATAGTGAAATTGTAAGGGCAGAAATTAATGTAAAAAATTTAAAAATTTCAATATTACATGTAAACAATATTGATTATATTTCTTTAACAGATTTAGCAAGATTTCAAAATTCTAGTGATCCATCTTTTACTGTAAAAAATTGGTTGCGTAGGGTAAGTACAATTGATTATATAGGACTTTGGGAACAATTACATAATAAAGAGTTTAATTTGGTCGAATTCGACCAAATTAAAACTGAATATGGAAAGAATTCTTTTGCAATGTCTCCTAGTCAGTGGATTAAAAGAACAAAAGCTATTGGTATTATTTCTAAGGGTGGAAGATATAGTATAGGTACTTTTGCTCATCCCGATATAGCTTTTGAATTTGCTAGTTGGTTGTCTCCAGAATTTAAGTTATATTTAATAACTGAATTTGAAAGGTTAAAAAATAAAGAATCGTATCAATATAAATTAGAATGGAGTGCTAATAGATTACTTTCGAAAGTAAATTATTTAGTTCATACAGATGCTGTTAAAGAGATAATAGTGCCTAAACTTACAGAGAAACAAAAAAGATTTGTATATGCCAATGAAGCAGATGTTTTAAATGTAGCTTTGTTTGGAATGACTGCTAAAGAATGGCGAGAACAAAATCAAGAATTAGCTTTAAATGGCAATATGAGGGATTATACTGATTTACTTCATTTGATTATATTAAATAATTTAGAAAATTCTAATGCTGAGATGATTAAATTAGGAATTCCTCAACAAGAAAGATTAATTAAACTTAATGAATCTGCTAGAAGACAAATTGAATTGCTAAAAAATAATAATAGAATAAATGAATTGGAAATTTTGCAAAATGATGTCAATAATCTTTCATTGCAATTAAATAATAATAAATAATAAATTATTTAAAAATATAGAGTTAAACAAGATAGGTTATATAAATCTGATTCTGATTTGTTATTAGAAGAAATGAGTAAAGGTGATGATATAAATTGAAAGTATATATAGTTAGACATGGTGAAACTCAGAATAATGCTTTAAAATTATATAATAGTTATGATGATGATTTAAACGATACTGGGATAGAACAAGCTAAAAATTTAAGAGATAAAATTGTAAGTATAGATTTTGATATAATTTTTTCATCCCCATTAATTAGAACAAGACATACAACAGATATTATTAATATTAATAATAAGAATGTTATTTTTGATGATAGACTTAAAGAAAGAAATATTGGAAATTTTGCTTCTAAACCACTTGATACAGTTAATCGTGATGAATATTGGAATTATAATACTAGTATTCAGTATGGAACTTCTGAAAATATAAAGTTATTCTTTAATAGAGTATATAGTTTTTTAGATGATTTAAAACTTAAAAATTATGAAAGTGTTTTAATTGTTGCACATAGTGGTGTTTCTAAAGCTTTTAGTGCTTACTTTGAAGGCATAGGAGATGGAATGTTTTTAAAAAGAGGGTTAAAAAATTGTGAAATAAAGGAATATGAACTATAAGGTGTTGAAAGGAGTGATAGGCATGAAAAAAATAGATGCAATAATATTTGATTTAGATGGTACTTTGTGGAATACTGTTGATAGTTGTCTTAAAGCGATAAGTCTTGTAAAAGAAGAACATAATGATATCACTAGGGATGTTACAAGAGAACAAATCGAATCGGCAATGGGAAAAACATCTGATGAGATTATTAATATATATTATGGATATCTTCCAAGAGAAAAAGGGGAAGAGTATGCTAATGAGGCTTTTAATAAGAATGTGGAAAACTTGTTAAAAGAAGGAGGAACATTATATCCTAATACTAGAGAAACTATTATAAATTTAAGTAGAAAATATAAATTATATATAGTTAGTAATTGTGTTAAAGGATATATTGAATCTTTTTTAAATACTAGTGGGCTTAAAGCTTATTTTGATGATTATGAAAGTTATGGTAACACTCTTCTTAGTAAAGGAGAAAATATTAAGCTGGTTATAGAACGTAATAATTTGAAAAATCCTATATATGTTGGAGATACTAAGGGTGATATGGAAGCAAGTTATTATGCAGGTATTCCTTTTGTATATGCAACGTACGGCTTTGGTAAGGTAGAAAGTTTTGATTATAAAATTAATGATATTAGTCAATTGTCAAATATATAAATTTTGCAGATATATCTGCAAAATTATAAAGAAATATTTAATTGTGGCAAATTCGCCATATTTAAATATAAAGTAAATTTTAGTAGTTACAAAAATACAATAATTGTTCAAAAGTAAGGAGGTAATTTTATGAAGTGTGGAGTTGTATCAATAATGGGAAGACCTAATGTGGGGAAGAGTACATTATTAAATGCAATACTTAATATGAAACTTGCTATTACAACTGATAAAGCAGGTACTACGAGAAATATTATACAAGGAATTTATCAAGATGATGAGGCACAGATTGTCTTTATAGATACTCCAGGTATTCATAAGCCTATGAATAAACTTGGTAGTGTTTTAAATAAAAAAGCATATCAGAATATAGATAATGCTGATATTATTCTTTTGTTAATAGATGTAAACAGTGGTATTGGTAAGGGAGATAGGTTTGTTTTAAATAAAATTAAAGAAAACAAAGATGCTAAAGTCTTCTTAATTCTAAATAAAATTGATAAAGTAGGTAGTGAGAAATTACTTAAAGTAATAGATGAAGCGAAAGAATTGTATGATTTTGATGAGATTATTCCTATATCTGCTTTAAAGAAGAAAGCAATTGATGATTTAATTAAAACATTAAAAAAATATCTGCCACTAGATGAAGCGATATTTGATAATGATGAACTTACTAATGTTTCTACTAAGTTTATTATGGGTGAGTTTGTTCGTGAAAAGATAATGATGTTAACTAAACAAGAGATTCCTCATAGTGTTACTTGTTATGTGGAAAACTTTGAAGAATATGATGATTTAGTACATATACAAGTCTTAATAGTAGTGGATAAAGATAGTTTAAAGAAAATTATTATTGGTAAGAATGGTAATATGTTAAAACGTATTGGTATACTTGCTCGTAATGATATGGAAGATTTTTTAGGTAAAAAAGTATTTTTAGAAACTCATGTTAAAGTAATAGAAAATTGGCGTGATAAAGAGAAATATTTAATAGAACTAGGAATTGATAGTAAAGATGAATAAAAAAATTACTTATTAATCATTATATTAATAGGTGATAATATGAATAATTATGAAATAGTTTGGAATTTATTTAAGAAAACTGGAGATATTAGATATTTTCTTTTAGCAAAGTCTATAAAGGAAAGTGAAAATAATGAAGATATTGGACGTGAAGGGTTTAGTTCTAAACGAGACTAATTATAGTGATTCTAGTAAGATATTAAATGTTTTGACTAGTGAGTATGGTCTTATAGGTATTATTTCTAAAGGGTGTCGTAATTTAAAAAGTAAACTTAGAGGTAGTTCTAGAAAATTAGTATATGGGACATTTCATTTCTATTATAAAGAGAATGGTTTGTCTACTTTAATTAGTATTGATGTTATTAGTGATTATCCTAAGACTATTATGAATTTAGAGAGAGTTGTATATGCATCATACCTTTTAGATCTTACAAGACAAGTAGTTAAACAATCTAAGGATGAAGCTATACTACCTTTGTTAATCAGTGCCTTGGATAAAATAGAGAATGGTTTAAGTCCTGCTGTTGTTACTAATATTTTAGAACTTAAATATTTAGACTTTTTAGGTGTTAGTCCAGTAGTAACAGGTTGTGCAGTTTGCGGAAAAACTACTAATATAGTTAGTTTAAGTCCTGTCTCTGGTGGTTTTATTTGTAAAGACTGTTATCAGAATGAAGGATATTATAGTGATAAAGCTATTAAACTTTTACAGATGTATTATTATGTTGATTTAGAGAAAATTACGAAAATAGATGTTAATCCTAAAGTAAATGAAGAAATAAATAAATTTTTAGAAGATTATTATGATAGATATACAGGAATTTATTTAAATAGTAAAAAAATGTTAAAGAATGTGATAAAATTAAAGTAAGATAGGTAGTGGTTTGATGAAGAAAAAATTAATAATTCTTTTAAGTTTATTTGTTATTTTAACTATATGTGTCTTGTTAGATGTGACAGGGGTAATAGATTATAATGTTTATAATTTATTATCTACTAACAGAATAGATTTTTTAACAACCTGTGCTAATGTAGTTACATCTTTAGCATCTAGTCAGGCGATAATTATAATTACTCTTGTACTTATATTTTTACTTAATACTAATCATCAAAGACTATTTGTTATAATTAATACCATAATTAGTGCTGGTACTATTATATTAAGTAAGAATATATTTTTAAGAGAAAGGCCTTTAATTGGAAGTGAACTTCTTTCTAGTTATAGTTTTCCTAGTGGGCATAGTTTAATTGCTACTACTTATTATGGATTCTTAATATATTTACTTAGGAGAAGTAAATGTAAGGAAGAATATAAGGTAATAGGAACAACATTTTTAACTACATTAATTGTTTTAATTTGTTTAAGTAGGTTAATACTTAATGTTCATTATGTTACTGATGTAGTTGGGGGAGTTATTTTAGGACTTATAATTCTTTTAGTATTAATTTACTTTTTTGAGAAGACTTTTAAGCCTAAAGAAAAGGAGAAACCTTTACTTAAAACTTTATCTTATGGTTTTAATGGAATCTTTTATACTTTAAAACATGAAAGAAATATGGTAATTCATTTTCTTGTTATGATATTAGTTATAATAGCAGGAATAGTCTTTGAAATTACTTTTGTAGAATGGGGAGTATGTTTTGTACTTTTTGCATTAGTTCTTTCTTTAGAACTTATGAATACAGCTTTGGAAAATGTCGTTGATCTTGTAACAGAAGAGAAGAGGGCGAAAGCTAAAGTTGCTAAAGATGCGGCAGCAGGGGCAGTACTAGTTGCAGCGATATTTTCAGTTATTATAGGTATATCAATATTTTTACCTAGACTTTTAAATCTATAGTGTATATAATAATTATCAAATGAGGTGATTTATTTGAAGTTAGGAATTATGTGTGGAAGTTTGGAAGCAAATTTAGATGTTAGAGGAATTAATTCGTATGTTGCAAAGCTTATTGCTAGGAAAGATTATGATTGGGTAATGGGTTCTGGTAATACTGGTTCTATGCATGATATAAAAGAGATTGCTAGAGAAAATGGAAGAAAGGTTTTGACTGTTGGTTTAGAAAGGGAAGAAGGTCCTGCTACAATTAAAGTAAATTTACCTACAGAAAGAGTAACTGCTTTATATAATTTAAGTGATGCGGTTGTATTTTTATCTGGTGGTTTAGGAACTTTTACTGAATTTTTGGGTTTTCTTGATAATAAAAAAGAAACTAATGATGATAAACCTCTAATTATATATAATGAAGACCATAGTTATGATTTTATTTTGAAAACATTTGAGGATGGAGTTAAAAGAGGTTGTATTGACAAAAATTATAAATTATATTTTGATGAAGTTCATGATGTTTTTGGTTTGGCAGACAGTTTACAAAAAGCAGAAAATATTTTTAATAAAAAAGCTGAAGAGAGGAGCAAAGTAAGATAATGAGTAATATTAAGATGGAAGATTTAGTTAATTACTGTAAACAATATGGAATAATATTCCAAGGAAGTGAGATATATGGAGGTCTTGCTAATACTTGGGATTATGGTCCTGTTGGTAGTAGAATAAAAAATGCTATTAAAGATACTTGGAGAAAAAGATTTATACAGGAGAGAAAGAATGCATACGAAATAGATGCAGCGATTTTAATGCATCCTAGAGTATGGGAAGCTTCAGGTCATGTATCAGGTTTTTCTGATCCTTTAATAGATTGTAAAAAATGTAAAATGAGACATAGAGTTGATAATTTAATTGATGATTTCGATTCTAATGCTCATGCAGATGGTATGAGCGAAGAAGAAATGATGGATTATATTAAGGCTCATAAAGTACCTTGTCCAAACTGTGGTGGGACAGATTATACTGATATTAGAGAATTTAACTTGATGTTTGAAACTAAAAGAGGAGTAACAAATGATAGTAAAAATACTATTTATTTAAGACCTGAAAATGCTCAGGGTGAGTATGTTAATTTTTTAAATGTAGGGAGAAGTATGAGAGCGAAAGTACCATTTAGTATTGGACAAATTGGTAAAGCTTTTAGAAATGAAATAACTCCTGGTAATTTTACTTTTAGAACTATTGAATTTGAACAAATGGAATATCAGACTTTCTGTAAAGAAGGTGAAGATAGTGATTTATATAAATATTTTAAAGAATATGCTAAAAAATATTTTATGGATTTAGGATTGCCAGAAGATAAACTTAGATTTCATGACCATGAAAAGTTGGTTTTTTATGCTAAAGAAGCATGTGATATAGAATATTTATTTCCTTTTGGTTGGGGAGAGATAAATGGTACTCATAATAGAACTAATTATGATTTATCACAGCATCAAGAGTATTCTTCTGTTAGTCAAGAATATTTGGATCCTATTACTAATGAGAAATATATTCCTTATATAATAGAGTCAACTGTTGGTGCTGATAGACTTACTTTAGCGATAATTGCAGAAGCTTATAGAAAAGAGACTTTAGAAGATGGAAGTGAAAGAGAAGTATTAAAAATACACCCTTACCTAGCACCTTATAAAGTGGCAGTTTTACCTTTAATTAAGAAAAAACATAGTGAAAAAGCTAATGAGATATATGATTTATTATCTAAAAACTTTATGGTTAGTTATGATGAAGCAGGTTCTATTGGTAAAAGATATAGAAGAGGGGATGCTATTGGAACACCTTTTAGTTTAACAGTTGATGATAATACAATAGATAATGGAACTGTTACTTTAAGAGATAGAGATACTATGGAACAAGTAACATTGAAGTTAGATGAAGTTATTCCATATATTGAAGAGAGGATTAAATTCTAATGGGTCCTATTATTGGTATTTTAACTAGAAGTGGTGTTAATGAAAATGGTACACCTATAGAATACTGCATGGAAAGTACTAGAAGAGCGATTATTAAAGCAGGTGGAGTGCCTATTATGTTAACACCTCCTCAAGATATAGATTATTTTACTACTAAGAGTAGTGAAGCTCCTGATTTAACTGGGATGGAACAAGAAATGATTTTATATCAGATAGAAAAGTTAGATGGATTATTTATTCCTGGTGGAGATAAGATTACTAAGTATGATTATTATGTCTTACATTTTTGTCTTAAAAGAAATATTCCAATACTTGGAGTATGTTTAGGTATGCAGATGATTGCTAACTATAAAATAGATAACTTTAAATTATTAGATGTTCCTAATAAAGAGTTACATTATAAAGAAGATTATAGAGAGCCAGCACATAATGTTACTATTGATAAAAATAGTCTTTTATATAAGATATTAGGTAGTGAAGAGATAATGGTTAACTCTCATCATTTAAGATGTGTGGACTACACTAAAGAGTGTAATGTGGTTGCTAAGAGTTCTGATGGAGTGATTGAAGCGGTAGAGTTAAAAGATTATGACTTCTGTTTAGGGGTACAGTGGCATCCA
Source organism: uncultured bacterium (assembly GCA_949291575.1). GTDB lineage: Bacteria > Bacillota_I > Bacilli_A > RF39 > UBA660 > Onthousia. Next base: position 34,766 of record CASEWH010000079.1, on the reverse strand, counting down.
GAGATAACTATTAGTGATGATGTTAATTCTAAGAAGATATTTGAATGTTTTATGGAGAAAGCTAAGGAGAAGAAAGAAAGCAAAATAATTATTAAATAATTTTATTGACATTATTATCGCTGAATGTTATATTATAGCTACATAAGTGATTATGTGTTGTAAAAAAGCTGGTGATTCCGACCATAACAGGAACTTAAAAAAGCAGTGATTCCGACTATAACAGGAACTTAAAAAAGCGGTGATTCCGACTATAACAGGAACTAAAAAAAGAAACTAGAGAGCAAACTCTAGTTTTTGTATATAGAAATTAAAAAAGCAACCATAAAGGTTACTTTTCTAAGCGGCACATAGTGCCAACACGGGTTTGATCCATTATAAATAATAGACCAAGATTGTAGATATAATATTATCTACATTAATATTATATCATGTATACAAAATATTTTAAAGAAACTTTAATCAAAAAAATGCTTTACAAAGAAAATAAAGAATATTACTTTGATAAGTGATGATATGTGTTGGAAGGAGAAGTGGCAAATGAAAGATAAGTATAATATGTCTTTAGAAGATAATATATTTTTTGCTAAAAGAAAACTTGTAGATAATATTTATAAGAGTGCTAATCTTGAAGGAATTGCTGTAACTTTCGCTAATACTTATGCTTTTATGAATAATGTTAATACAGGAAATATTTCAGTTGATGATATGTTGAAACTCAAAGGATTAAAAGATGCTTGGGAATATGTAATAAATCATGTTAATGAAGAACTTACTATAGATTTTATTAAGAAAATACATTTTGAAGTATGTAAATGTGAAAGTATTTATCCTTTAGGTGATTTTAGAGACAAAGACGTTGGTATTACTGGTACTTCTTGGAGACCAAAACTTCCTAGTGAATGTGATTATGATGAAGAATTAAAAGAGATTTTAAGTAATAAAAATAAATTGGAAAGATGTATTGATTTATTTTGCTGGCTTCAGAGGTCTCAAATGTTTTTAGATGGTAAAAAATTAGTTGCCAACTTAGTTGCTAATAAAGAAATGATTAAAAATGGGCTAGGTATAATAGCAGTACCTGTTGAAGAGATTGGTAACTATTTAACTAAATTAATTGAATACTATGAGAGTGGAGATAATACTAAGTTAAAAGAGTGGCTTTATGAAAACTGTATAGATGGAGTTTAATTTGTTAAAAAAAGTAGTAACAAAGTAGCAAAAAAGTGTTGACAAACCTAGATTTTTAGCATACAATACTTGAAGAAAAGGAAAGAGATGGGATACCCCACCACCTGATTGATAAGTAAGTCAATAGGTAAAAAGCCAAGATTAGATATAAGTAATACATTATTATTTTTGGTTTTTTAGTGGGTATTAATATATCCACTTTTCTTAATTTTATGGAGGTGTTAATTATAGCAAAAGATAATAAGAGTCAATTAATTAATGAGCAAATTAGAGCTAAAGAAGTATTAGTTATTGGTCCTAATGGAGAACAAGTTGGAATTAAATCTATAGAAGATGCTAGAACTCTAGCAAAATATGCTAATTTAGATTTAGTTTTAATGAATCCTAATGGAAATCCGCCTGTTTGTAAAGTAATGGATTATAATAAATACCGTTACGAAAGACAAAAGAAAGAAAAAGAAGCTTTGAAAAAACAAAGAGCAAGTCAGGCAGAGTTAAAAGAGTTTAGATTATCTCCTGTTATTGATGTAGGGGACTTTGAAACTAAACTTAGAAACGTTATTAAGTACTTACAAAAAGGTGATAAGATTAAACTTACGATTAGATTCAAAGGAAGACAAATGGCTCATACTGAATTAGGTAAAGAAGTATTAGAGAAATTTGCTAATAGGACTCTAGATTATGCAACAATTGATCAACATCCAAAGTTAGATGGTCGTACTATGACAATGTTTTTAGTACCAAAGAAAGATAAGTAGAAGGAGGAATTATAATGCCTAAATTAAAAACACATAAAGGTAGTAAGAAAGTATTTAAGAAAAGAAAAAATGATTATAAAATAGGACATCCAGGAAGTAGACATAATACTGGATATAAGTCAAGAAAAGTTAATAGAAAGAAAAGAAGTGCATCTAGCTTATCTAAAGCAGATCAAAATCGTTTAAAGAACATTATTTAATAAAAGAAGGAGGATGTAAAGATGGCAAGAGTTAAGAATGGAGCAGTTACAAAAGCTCGTCATAAGAAAGTATTAAAACAAGCTAAAGGATACTTTGGTAGTAAACATAGACTTTATAAGAGTGCTAAAGAACAATTAATGCATTCTGGTCAATATGCTTTTAGAGATAGAAAGCAAAAGAAAAGAGAATTTAGAAAATTATGGATAACTAGAATTAATGCAGCATGTAGAGAAAATGGTATTAGTTATTCTAGATTTATAGAAGGATTAAATAAAGCAGGCGTTGAAGTTAACCGTAAAATGTTAAGTGAGATTGCTATTAATGATCCTAAAGCATTTACTGAATTAGTTGAAGTAGCTAAAAAAGGTAAAGAAGGTAAAATAAAAGTAAATGAAGTTAAATCTACTAATGAGGTAACTGTTAAGAGTAATAGTACTAAAGAAGAAGTAAAGACTACTGAGAAGAAAGCTACAACTAAGAAAGAAACTGCTAAGAAAGAGACTAAAAAAGAAGAGAAAGTAGACTATAGTAAAATGACAGTTGCTGAACTTAAAGAAATTGCTAAAGAAAAAGGTATTGCAACTACAGGTATGAAAAAAGCTGATATAATTGAAGCTTTAGAAAAATAAACATATTTTGGAATTGAATTATCTAGTGCTGACTATAGTATAATCAGTGATAATTTTTAGAACAAAATAGAAGATTAAAACGAAAAGGAGATTAAAATATGAGCGTAGTATCAATGAATTATTTATTAGAAGCTGGTGTTCAATTTGGACATCAAAAAAGAAGATGGAATCCTAAGATGGGAGAATATATTTATACAACTAGAGATGATATTTATATTATCGATTTACAAAAAACATCTAAATGTTTAGATAAAGCATATGAAGCTTTAAAGACAATAGCAGAAGATGGAGGAAAAGTTCTATTTGTTGGAACTAAGAAACAAGCTCAAGAAGCTGCAGAAGAATCTGCTATTAGAACTAATATGTACTTTGTTAATGAAAGATGGTTAGGTGGTACATTAACTAACTTTAGAACTATTAGATCAAGAGTTAGAAGAATGGAACAAATCGAAAAAATGGAAGAGGATGGAACATTCGATGCATTACCTAAGAAAGAAGTAATTGGTCTTAAGAAAGAGTATGAGAAACTTAATAAGAACTTAAGAGGAATTAGAGATATGAAGAAACTTCCTCAAGCTTTAGTTATAGTTGATCCTAAAAAAGAAGAGATTGCTATTAAAGAAGCTAGAATCTTAAATATTCCTGTATTTGGTGTAGTTGATACAAACTGTGATCCAGATATGGTTGATTATGTTATTCCTGGTAATGATGATGCTGTAAGAAGTGTTAAATTACTTATTGGAGCTTTAACTAATGCTATTGCAGAAGTTAATGGTAATGAAGTAATTGATTATGTTACTGAAGAAGATAAAGCTAAGAAAGATAAAAAAGAAGCTAAGAAGGAAGTAAAGAAAGAGACTAGAAAAGAAACTAAAAAAGAAGTTAAAGTAGAAGAGAAAAAAGAAGAAGTAGTAGAAGAAAAGAAAGAATCTACTAAAGAGGAAACAGTTGATTATAGTAAAATGACAGTTGCAGAACTTAAAGAAATAGCTAAATCTAAAAATATTTCTACAACTGGTATGAAAAAAGCTGACATTATAGAAGCTTTATCAAAGTAAGATAGGAAGGAGGGAGGGAATCTCCTTCCTTTTGTATAAATTAAAGAAAGGATTGGATAAATTATGTTTAAAGCAAGTGATGTAAAAGAATTAAGAGATAAGACTGGGGCAGGAATGCTTGATTGTAAGAAAGCCTTAGAAGCTTGTAATGGTAATATGGATGAGGCAGTTGATTGGTTAAGAGAAAAAGGTATTAGTAAGGCTGCTAAGAAAGAGTCTAGAGTTGCTGCAGAAGGTTTATGTAAAATAGAAGTTAAAGATAATAAAGCAGTTATATTAGAAGTTAATTCTGAGACTGACTTTGTTGCTAAGAATGAAGAGTTTGTTAACTTTGTTAATTATTTAGCAGATACTATTATTAATAATGATTTAAAGACTAGAGAAGAAGTTTTATCATTTGATGATAATGGAGAGACTGTAGAAGCTAAGTTAGTTAGTTTAACTGCTAAAATAGGAGAAAAAATATCTTTTAGAAGATGTGAATTAGTAGAGAAAACTGATAGCGGGGTATTTGGAAGTTACCTACATATGGGAGGTAAAATCGGTGCTTTAGTAGTACTTGATAATACTACAGAGAACATCGCCAAAGATGTTGCTATGCATGTTGCAGCTATGGCTCCTGTTTGTGTAAATAGAGATAGTGTTCCAAGTGATATGGTAGAACATGAATCAAAAGTAATTAAAGAACAAGTTATGAATGAAGGTAAACCTGCAGAAATAGCTGAAAAAATGGTTACTGGTAGATTAAATAAATTCTATAAAGAGATTTGTTTAGAAGAACAAGCGTTTATTAAAGATTCTAATGTTACAGTAGGAGATTATGTTAAGAATAATGGAGGTTCTATTGTATCAATGATTCGTTATGCAGTTGGTGAAGGTATTGAGAAAAAAGAAGAAAACTTTGCTGATGAAGTAATGAGTCAAATTAATGCTGCTAAATAATTATGAAATATGAAATTGTAGTTATGGAAGATAATAGTATTCGTTTGGGTAAGCATATAGGAACTGTATTTGAAAGAAAAGATTATGGTGTAAAATTAAAAAACTTTGGATTAATGGTTGGTACAGGGGAAACTTATTATAATAGTAATATTCATTTACCAAAAAAGTTAGTTAATTATTTTGAAATAATATTATAAATGATAAACTAATTGAAGAAATGTTATCTATTGGAATTTATCCCTTTGAAGAAGTTGATAAGCTTATCTTTGAATACAATCAGAAAGATATTCAAAAAAGATTAATTAAAAAGAGAATTGAGAATTTAACTAAGAAAAATTAGGATTTTCTGATTGGTCTTTTATATAAATACTAGAAAACTCTAGTATTTTTCTTTAAGTTATGATATAATTTAGAACGTATTTTGGAGTGTGATAAGTATGAAAAAAAGAAATGTAGCAATTATTGCCCATGTCGATCATGGTAAAACTACATTAGTAGATGGTATTTTAAAAACATCTGGTATGTTTCGTGATAATGAAGATGTAAGTAATGTATCAATGGATTCTAATGCTTTAGAGAAAGAACGTGGTATTACAATTCTTGCTAAAACAACGGCTTTAGACTATAACGGTTATCGTATTAATATTCTTGATACTCCTGGTCATGCTGACTTTGGAGGAGAAGTTGAACGTATTATGAATATGGTTGATGGTGTTATCCTTGTTGTTGATGCTTATGAAGGTGCTATGCCTCAGACTAGATTTGTTTTAAAGAAAGCTTTTGAAGCAGGGGTTAAGCCTATTGTAGTTATCAATAAAGTAGATAAACCTAGTGCAAGATGTAGTGCTGTTGTTGATGAAGTTCTTGATTTATTCATTGAATTAGGTGCTGATGAAGATCAACTAGATTTCCCTGTTGTATATGCTAGTGCTTTGAATGAGACTTGTAGTTTAAGTGATGATATAAGTACTCAGAAAAAAGGCTTTGAACCATTACTTGACTTAATAATAGATAAAATACCTGCACCTACTGGAGATAATACTAAATCATTACAATTTCAACCAGCATTACTTGATTATAATGAATTTGTAGGACGTATTGGTATTGGACGTGTTCATAATGGAATCATTAAGACTGGTGAAATGGTTAGTTGTATTAGATTAGATGGTTCTGTTAAGAACTTTAGGATTCAAAAACTGTTTGGATACTATGGCTATAATCGTATAGAGATTGAGAGTGCTGAAGCAGGAGATATTGTCGCTATTGCAGGTCTTGCTGATATATCAGTAGGAGAGACTATTTGTAATATGGGAGATAATTTACCTTTACCTATTTTACATATAGATGAACCTACATTACAAATGACATTTGGTACTAATAGTAGTCCTTTTGTAGGCCGTGATGGTAAGATTTTAACAGCTCGTAAAATAGAAGAAAGATTAATACGTGAGACTCAAAAAGATGTATCTTTAAAAGTTGAAAACACAGGACGTGATAGTTTTCTTGTTTCAGGACGTGGTGAGTTACATCTTGGTATATTAATAGAAAATATGCGTCGTGAAGGCTTTGAACTTGAAGTATCTAAACCTAAAGTAATTATTAAAGAAATAGATGGTGTTAAATGTGAACCTTGGGAAGAGTTACAAATAGAAGTACCAGAAGATGTTGTTGGTAGTGTTATTGAACATTTAGGTACTCGTGGTGGAGTTATGGAAAATATGACTAACTTTGAAAATCAAGTTCGTCTTAACTATAGTATTCCATCTCGTGGACTTATTGGTTTTTCTACAGACTTTATGACTATGACTAAGGGATATGGAATTATGAATCACACCTTTAGTTCCTATAAAACATATGAAAACGTTGATATTGGAGAACGTAAACTTGGTGTTTTAGTTTCTGTTGAAAATGGAAACTCTACTGCTTATGCAATTGGTAATCTAGAAGATAGAGGTACTATGTTTATTGAACCTGGTACTGAAGTATATGAAGGTATGATAATAGGTGAATGTAATCGTGATAATGACCTTGCAGTTAATGTTGTTAAAGGTAAACAACTAACAAATATGCGTGCTGCAGGAAGTGATCATACCGTTGTTCTAAAAAGACCTCGTCCTATTACCTTAGAATATGCACTTGACTATATTAATTCTGATGAACTTGTTGAAGTTACTCCTAACTTTATTAGGCTTAGAAAACGTATTTTAAATACAGAAGAGAGAAAGAAATTTGACGCTAAGAAAAATAAATAACAGTAAATAAAAAGGCTTTGGCAAAACACCAAAGCCTTTTAGTTTTCTATCTTTTCTAAAAATTCTTCAATTTTCTCATTAGATACCGCTCCATTTATTTTATGACTAGTTTCTTTACCATCTTCAAAATATAAAACAGTAGGAGTACCACTTACACTGGTTGTTAATTCACTAAACTTTTTACTTTCTTCTTCTGTCATATTATATAAATTAAGAGAGTAAGCTTCTTTGTCGTTTGTCTTTAAAACTGCTCTAAATCTTGGAGAAAATTCTTCACAATGTGAACATCCAGTTTGAACAATTTCTAAGATAAAGCTTTCCTTATTATCAATCATTTCTTCTAATTTACTATAATCAATATCAGTAATAACATTACTATTAGAGCAGCCTGTTAAAAATATAGCTAAGATACCTATTAATAAATATTTTATTTTCTTTTTCATTTTTATCACTACTTTCCTTAAGTATTATAGCACTGTTTAGAGTATAAAAACAACTTTTTACTTTTCAAATTGGTAAATTTAGTCTATACTTATAATAGTAAAGGGGTGTAGCCTATGATACTTAGAAAACCATATGCTCTTTTAATACAGTACTTTCAGAGAATACATTTAGTACTTATATTACTTTGTGCTTATATTTTCTATAAAGTAATAGCTTTGAGAAGTTTTGTCGCTGATTTTTTAAATACAGAAAGTTATAATGCTTATTATGAGCCAATTAGTGATCATATTAACTTTTTTGTACTTATTTCCATACTTCTAGTAGTTATTATAAGTATAATTTTGATTGTTCTTTTACATTATAAAAAGAAACCATGGAAGATATATTTAATTCCTGTATTTGAGTATGCTTTTATGTTTGGTATTTTATTGTTTATTAGAAGTTATTTTAATAGTTATGATGAGTTTTCTACTATTACACCTATAATGGCAGGTAGAGACTTATTAAACTTGGTATATTTGCCTCAATATATAGTCTTTATAATCTTTGGAATTAGATTATTAGGTATTGACCTTAAGAAATTTGGCTTTAAAGATGATGAAGAATACTTAGATATAAAAGAAGAAGATAGAGAAGAATTTGAAGTTAATATAGAATTTGATAAAGATAAGATAACTAGAACTTTTAAGAAGTTTATTAGAAATGTAAAATATGTTTATTTAGAGCATCGACTTATTTGTAATACTATCATAATAATTCTCTTTGCTTCTGTTACTGGTTATACTTATTATTACTTTGGAATATTACATAGAACTTATAGGGAAGGAAATACTTTTTCTGCTAATTACTATGATATAACTGTTAATAGTAGTTATTTAACTACTAGAGATAGTAAAGGTTTTTCTATTGTTTCTAATGATAATACAGCATACTTAGTATTAAATTTAACAGTAAAAAATAATGCTAGTAGAAGGAATATTAATATAGATAGATTTAGAGTTATGAATAAAAGTGAACAATTTAAATATGTAGGAAGACTTTATGATAATTTTAAAGATTTAGGTAGTAGTTATAATACTGAGAAAAAACTTGATACTGGAGATGAAGTTACCTTTATCTTAGTTTATAAAGTAGATGCTTCATTAGATCCTAGTAAATACGTTTTATATTATCATGATCTTGCTAGTAATTTACTTCTTAAGAAAACTAAATTAAATGTTCAAGATGTACGAGATGTTAAGACAGTTGCTACTGCTAATTTAAATGAAAAGATGACTCTATTAAATAATAATACTCTTACTGTTACTAATGCTACTCTTGGTAGTGAGACATCTTATAATAAATACGGTTGTGATAGTTATGGCTGTGGTATTAGAACAGAAACATTTAGTCTTAGTAAGAATAAGATTTTAACACTTTCTTTTGTAAGTAATAACTTTACAGGGCAAAGTTTTGTTGACTTTTCTTCAATATATGCTAAAATTAGATATGAGGATGATAATGGGAAAGTCAAGAGAGTGGAAGCGACATCACTTATTAATGATTATAATGGTAATTATGCATATTTTAGTATTCCTAGTGATATAAGCTCTGATAGCAATATTGATTTAATATTTACTTTTAGAGCTAAACGTTATGTCTATCATTTAATTTGAGGAGGATATTATGACTAAACAAAAAATTATTAAAATAGTAGGTGTGGTTTTGGTTGTAGTAATTATAATTCTTCTTATTTGGTTTATATTTTTATATCCTAGAAAAGTTTTTAATGATAATGAAAAAGCTTTTAATGCAGCAGGGATTCGTTATTATGAGATTAATGACTCATATTTGCCTAAAGAAGAAGGAAGAGTTATTTCTGTTAGTTTAGATACTTTAATAAAACAAGATTACTTAGAAGGGCTTTATATTCCTTATAGTAATGAACTTTGTGATTTGAGGGAATCTAATGTTAAAGCGGTAAAAAAAGATGGGGATTATAGGTATTATACCTATTTAAAATGTGGTAAGTATGAATCTGATGTTGACCATGAAGGTCCTGTTATTGAATTAAATGGTGATACAGATGTAACTGTTAGCAGAGGAGAAGAGTATACTGATCCTGGGGTTAAGAGTGTTACAGATGATACAGATGGAAAGATGGATGTATCTAAAGTTAGTGTAAAAGGTAAAGTTGATACTTCAGTTGTTGGTACTTATGAGATTACTTATAGTGCTACTGATAGTTTAAATAATAAAAGTGAGGTTACTAGAACTGTTAAAGTAGAAGAGAGACTTTCTAGGATTGTTAATGATAATACAGAAAATGGTTATTATGTTGGTAATGATAGCGATAATTATGTAATGTTTAATCATATGTTATTTAGAATAGTTAGAGTTAATGATGATAATTCTGTTGTTATTGTTAGTAATGATGCTCTTGCTAATGTTGATTATAGTACTAATGGTAAATTTGAAGATAGTGCTTTAGATTCTTGGCTTAATGATTACTTTTATGGATTATTAGAACCTAGATATCAGGAACTTATCAAGAATAGTACTTGGTGTAATGATGTTATAACTTCTGATAATCTTAATACTACTGAATGTAGTAGGGAAACTTCTAAAAGAAAAGTTGGAATTTTATCAATTCAAGACTATAATAGAAGTTATGATGGCAGAAGTAGTTATTTAAATAAAGATAATTTAAGTTGGTATGCTAATTTTAATGAAGAAAATAAACCTTGGGCTATGACTGGTAATGCTATTTATCCTAATGGTTTTAGTACAAGTGATGGTAATAACCTATTAAATGTAGTACCTGCTGTTACACTTAAAGCTAGTACAACAGTGTTAGAGGGTGATGGTAGTTATACTGATCCTTATATACTTTTAAATGATAAAAGTGGTAGAAAAAATAGTTTAATTAATGAAAGAGAGAGTGGTGAATTTATTAGTTATTCTGGTTATCTATTTAGAATAAGTGATATTATGGATGATGGTACTACTGAAGTTATTATGACATCTGTTTTAAAGAATGATAATAATGAAATAACTATAGGATACCAAAATACTCAAAAAACTAAAGTTTATAATCCTAATCAAGAAGGTAATATTGGTTATCAAATAAAGAATAATATGACTAGTTATATAGATACAAGTTTATTTACTAGTAAAAAGATAACTGTTCCTATTTATAATAATAAAGTAACTTATAAAGGTAAACATGATGAGAAAACATATAACTTATTAATTAGTATACCTTCTACATTTGATATATTTAGTGCTAAAGGGGCCTTATCAAAAGATGGTGGTTACTGGTTAATAGATTCTTCTAAAAATGAAGAGGTTAAAACTGTAGTTAGATCTTTGGGTACTGTTACTTATTCGAATGTTTATGAAGGTATAACTGCTGGTGTTAAAGTTAAAGCTTATTTAAATAAAGATGTATATATTACTAATGGAGATGGTACTGAGTCTAGTCCTTATAGAATAGATGATTAGTAGTTAAGGAGTAAATTATGAAGGAAAAAAGAAAGGTTTATCTAGCTTTAATAATAGTTATAATACTTATAATTATATGTCTTGTACTCTTGTATAAAGATGGTGGTAATACTAGTAATTTTGCCATTAAAGATGAGAGTTCAAATATAGAAGAAGCTAAGGAGTTTGGAGATGATGTTATTGGTTGGATTAGAGTTGAAGGAACAAATATAGATATGGCTTTAGTAGAGAGAAATAATGTTATGGATATATCAAGAAGAGATTATGAATTTGCTTGGACTAATTCTTATCCTGATGATAAGAGTAATCATCTTACATTTATTTCTCATAATATAAGAAATGTTTCTAGTAATCCGATAACTGATGATGATACAATGACATATTTTGAACAACTTATGAACTTTATATATGAAGATTTTGTTAAAGAAAATCAATTCATTGCAATAACTAATGAAGATAATGAGACTTCTATATATAGAGTGTTTGGTGTATCTTTAGTTGATGAAGGTCAATATTCTTCTTACTATGATACTTATACAGAGGAAGAACAAGAAGAATTTATAAAGAAAGCTAAAAAAGAGAGTATGTTTGATATTGATGTTGATGTTAATAAAGATGATGATTTGTTGACACTTTATACATGTACAAGATTTTATGGAACTACTAGTTACTCATTTAGAGTTGATGCTAGAAAATTAAGAGAGGGTGAAGATATGAAATATGCAACGGTTGAAACAAATAAAAATTATAATGTTATTGAAGAGAGAATGAAAGAAGGTGAAAATAATGAGAGTAAAGAAGTCTAGATTACTTTTTGTCCCACTTGTGGCAATTGCTAGTATTAGTGGAATTATGTTAGCTAATATGGATAATGTAGAGGCTGCTAATAATAATACTTGTTCTGCTGAGTACTATGTTAGAAATATTATAGATAAAATAGATGTTTCTTATGATGGTAATTATGCTGTACTTACTAATAATTCTAGTGTTCCACTTCTTTATCAATATAGTGTTGGGTCACGACCAAATGGGGATTTTTATCCAGGACAAACTATTAGATTAGAAGTCTTTACTGGTGGTGTAGTTAGATTTTCCTTACGTGAAAATATGGATATGATTGCTCATGGGTGTATGGCTCCAAATGGTACAGAAGTAGGTAAAATATCACTTAATGAGAGTGCTTTAACAACTAATACATTGTATAACGATAGTCTTTGTGTTAATTATCGTAATAATTATGGTAATGATGAGATGATGAGAAATGCTGTTCCTCAATGTTTTCAAACACAAACTTATGGTAGTTTTACAAGAGGTCAACTTGAAAGTTGGATTGCTACTGCTATAAAATTTAGAGATTTAATAAATTCATCTAGTGGTTCATCAGGTGAAACTATGGATACTACTGGTTATCAATATGTAGATGATGTTACTAATATTGATACATTAACTTGTGATGCATTTAGTAACAATAATTATGATACAATGCATAAGTATTATCATACTGATACTAGTACTTCTAATAATTGTAAAGTTACTTGTACTGAGAAAGTTGAGGTTAATTTTAGTGATCCAGTGGCAACTCAGGCAGGAATGTGTTTTCAATATTTGATAGAAATAAAATCTAAGACAGTTTGTGAGTCTCAATATCAAGGAAAAAAACCTACAATGAAATCAGTATGTTATCCTACACCTGTTTGTAAATCTGGTAACAAGTCATATGATGCTGGTGGTCCTAATGAGGACTTTGATATGTGTGTATCAGACTGTGATGGTGGTAAATATACTCAAAAATGTATAGATAAGTGTTATAGTAAAGTATATGAAGGTAAAGGTAGTACTAAAAAGACTAGTGAAAGTAATTTAACTCATGATGAAGTTATTGCAATGAGTCCTTTATATAGAGAAAGTGATAATTTCTTAGATGCTACTAAGATGGCTTCTCAATGTAAGAGTTTGGATCAAGCAGCTGATGGTGAAATTACTGCTATGGAATTATATGAGTTTAGACAACAATATCCTGGTGGTTATTATGATGGTAATAATTGGATTAAGCAATCTCCTTGTAGTAGTACTTTAGGTCCTTATTATTACAGAAGTGTAGAAGCTACAGAGAAAACAATAAGTATGTATAAGGGTGATTTAACATATGGTGATTCTGGTTATTATCGTGCTGATGATAACGGAATATTAAAAGAAATTTACTATGATAATACCTTATGTAATGATGAATGCGAATGGCAATGGGATTGTGATCCTACTAATACAGTTTTAACTCAATGGCAAGCTCAAGAGGAATATAATAAAGAATATGAAGAGTATTTAAAGGAGAAAAATGCTTGTGAAAGTAGTGCTGCTACATGTAACAATGAAACTACTAAATACCAAATCGTTGTTGATAATTTAGATGGTAATGATAGTAAAAATGATACTGATAAGAGTGATTGGCAAGAAGAGTTTAATTCTGAGCAAAAATTAAATAGTACTAATGTAACTGGGGATTTCCCTGATATGGTAATACTTACTGATGGTGATTGTGAAGATGGAGAGGATGATCCTTGGAATTATCATAATATTATAACATTCCCTGGTGTATGGATTAATAATAAGACAGGTCAAACTGTTCATTCAATTCAACCTGGATATGAAGATTTCTATACTTATGCTGGAAATGAATATTGTACTAAATTTAATTCAGTTCCTGTTAATACTGCTTGGTATAACTGGAAAGTTAATCAAGATGGTGATCCTAATGCTTTAACTGATAGTGAGAAGAAAGAGATTAATGATTCTATTGATATGAATATTAGAGGTTCTATAGATAATTATGGTTACTTCGGATGGAACTTTGATGTAGAATGTTTCTATGCACTATATAGAGATCCTGCTACTATTCCTGGTAGTGATCCTGATGATCCAGATAATCCAGATGGTGGTTTTGATATTCCTATAGATGATAGTGAGATAGAAGAAGGTGAAAGTCCTACTACTAATTATAAGTTTAGGACAGTAGCTTTAGATAATTTATTCCCTAATTCTGTTACTCCTACTAGTGCAGATGATAAGAATACAAATGCTTCTCTTTTAATAAATGAAGTAGAGAGTTTAAGAGGAAATGATGCTGTACAGGTTGCTGATAATACTAGAGAAATTGGATTTAACTGGACTTGTGCTGCAACTAATTTGGAAAATCCTGATTATTTAGTTCAACCAGTTACAACATTAAATAATATTCAAGCTTTAGGTGATAGTATTTATGAAGGTGATGAATATTTAGATTATCATATTAGATTAACTCCTGAAACTATGAATAAAGTTAGAAACTATAATGATAAATATGATAGTTATGCTCAACCTACTGGTACTGATAGTAGTGAAGTATTAACTGCAGGTAATGATAAAACAAGTGGTATTACAGTTTATCGTAGTTATCTACTTCATAGAGTTCTTAATAGTAGTGAATTATTAAAGAGTGGTGTAATCGGATGTAATAATGAAGATAATGGTACTTGTGTTAATACTATTGATACTTCTACCGCTTGTTATAATGAATATATGGCACAAAGTGCTATCTTGAAAGGAGCTAGGTAGTATGAGTAAAGCAATGTTAGTTGTTGGAATTATACTTTTGGCTATTATTACTTTTGGTGTTGTTAATATAGTTCAAAATTATCAAACTGGTAATGAACTTGATTATTATTTACTTAGAGAAACAGCTGAAGCGGCAATGACTGATGCAGTAGACGTTGGTTATTACCGCTTAAGCGGTCTACTTAGAATTGATAAAGAGAAATTTGTTGAGAGTTTTATTAGACGTTTTGCTCAAAATGTATCTAATAATAGAACTTATGATATTGGATTTTATGATATAAATGAAACACCACCTAAAGTTAGTATTTTTGTTAAATCAGAAACTGCTGCTAGTGTTAATGGAGAAGCTTTAGACTTAACAAATAAAGTTGATGTTATTTTGGAATCTAATTATTATGAAAATAAATTAGTAACAGATATGACTAGAGCAGGTGAGTTAGATTATAGTGATGTTGAATAGTAAAAGAATAAGGAGGACATAAAAGATGAATAATTTAGTTATTGGAATAAAAAAATTCTTTACTAATAAGAATACAGTTACAGTTGTGGGAGTTATTCTTGCTATAGTTGTTCTTTATGCTGGTTATAATATGAGAATTAATCAAGCTATTACACCTGTTACTGTTCCTTATGCTACAGAAACAATTAAAGCTAGGACACAAATTACTGAAGATATGATTAGTACTATGGAAATTCCTCAGTCTATGGTAACTGATGAGATTATTACAAATAGTGCAGATGTTATTGATATGTATGCTAATGGGGATAGTGTTATACCTGAAGGAAGTCTTTTCTATAAAAGATGTGTTGTATCTCGTGATCAATTGCCTGATAGTATAATTTTAGATTATCCTAAGGGCTATGTCTTATATAACTTAGATGTTGATATGGCTAGTACTTATAGTAATTCAATTTATCCTGGTAATTATATAGACATATACTTAAAAGTTCAAAATGCTCAAGGGGCAGATGGTTCTGTTGCTGATGATAGAATTATGGTTGGTAAATTACTATCTAATGTTAAAGTTCTTGCTGTATTTGATAGTAATGGTAATAATGTTTTTGCTAATCTTGATGAGAAAACCGCACCTGCACAGATTATCTTTGCTGTACCAGAAGAATATCATATATTACTTCGTAAAGCTGGATATTTAAGAGCTTATGAATCTGAAATTATTCCTGTACCTACTGCAGAGTCTTTAGAAGATGAGCCAGGTGATGTAACATTATCTAGTGAGGATTTAAGAAACTTTATTAATAACGTTACTGCTATGACTGAAGAAGATTTATCATATACACAGCAATAATAGAAAGGGTGATATTATGAACGATTCCATATTTGATAAGTTAGATTTTGGATTATTTAAACCTTTGATAGATAATGATGATATAACAGATATTTCTTATTGTAACCATGGGCAAATTTGGATTCGTTCTTTAACTGAAGGTTCCAAAAGAGTAGAAATTGAAGGGTTAAATGATACTTTTGTTGAAAAGTTAGCCTTTCAATGTTCTAATGTAATGGGTACAACCTTTAATAATGCTAAACCATTTTTGGATGCAGAGTCTACTGAGTTACGTCTTAACTTTGTTCATGATTCTATTGCTACTAATGGTATTGCTGTGGTTATTCGTAAAACTCCTGCTAAGATTAGACTAAATCGTGAGAAGTTACTTAGTGAAGATTATTTTACTGCTAATATCCATGATATCTTAATGAAATGTGTTGAAGGACATTGTAATATTATGGTAAGTGGAGAGACTGGTTCAGGTAAGACAGAATTTGTTAAGTATTTAGCTAGTCATACTAAAGAAAGTGAGAAGATTATTACAATAGAGGATACTTTGGAACTTCATTTGGATAAAATCTTTCCACATCGTGATATAGTTGCTATGAAAACTAATAATGTTGCTAGTTACTCAGAAGTATTAGTTACTTGTATGCGTCAGAATCCTAAATGGATATTATTATCAGAGGTTCGTAGTGCTGAAGCGGTTACAGCGGTTCGTAATTCGATAAGTTCTGGACATAATATTTTATCAACTATCCATGCTGATAAAGCTAGTGCTATTCCTTATCGTATGTATTCACTTCTTGAAAGTGATATTGATGTAGATCAATTTCTTAATACAATATATCGTTATATTCAATTAGGGGTTCATATTAAAGCATATTACAGTAAAGAATATGGTAAATTTCATAGAGAAGTTGATGAAGTAGTAGAGTTTTATGTAGATGATGATAATAAACCTCAGAGTCATATTCTTTATCAAAAAACTTTTGGTAAAGCGCCTGTTCAAAATATGCCAAGTAAACATTTGAAAGAATATTTGGAAAATCAAAATATCTTTATTGATAATTTGTTTACTAAGGGAGATTCAATGAATAATATAGATGAAGCGGTTAGTGCAGTAGAACAAGCTACACCTTCTCTAGGTGTAGTGGTATCTCCTAATTTTGATAATGGGCCACAGACTAAGATGACGTTTCCTACTGAGATAGTTTAAAGAGAGGAGGGGTTTTATGGTATTTTTCTTACTATTAGTAATTGCTATAGCTGTTTTATTATATAGAAACTATAGAGGAGAGAATGTTTCTAAATTTATCACAGATCAAGTACAAGTTATTTATGATAAATTTGCTCCTTACTCATATAAGGTTGTAAGAGAGAAAACAAAACAGTTAGGGCAAGAATATACGGCTAGACAATATTTGATACAAATAGTTATTATGGGTGGTTTTGCAGGTATTGTTACCTATATGTATTTTTATAATTTAGTAGTATCTGTTATTTATGTTGCTATAGCTATTTGTTTTATTCCTTATTTATCATTTTTAAGATGTAAAAGAGTGTATAGTGAATTTATATTTGAACAAATACAGATATATACAACTAATACAATTATGGAATTTGCTACTACTCAGAGTTTTGTTAAATCCTTAGAGGGTGTAAGAGATTCTGGGATACTTGAAGATCCTGTGTTAAGTGATGTAAATCATATGATTGATATGGCTTATGAAGAAGGAGCGATTGATGGAGCCTTAAGTTATATGAGTGATAAATATCCATATTACATTGTTAAAAATATGCATCAGTTGTTCTTACAAATAACTAAAGAAGGTGCTCAAGATACTGGAGAGAGTTTGGAAAACTTACAGTTAGATATCGATACTCTTGTTGAAAGTGTTTATAGGGATAGAATGGATAGAGCGACATTTCATAAGAAGTTTTTACAATATGGTATTATGTTATTTCTTTTAGTTATGTTAATTCAATATATGTTAGGTAGTGAAAGTTATATTGAATTAATAAAAAGTATTTGGGTTCAACTTGTACTACACTTTATTATAATCTTTAATAGTTATTTCCTATTAAAAGGAGAAAAATATTATAATGAGAATGTGGGGGTTGAGTAAGTATGGAAATAGTATTTGTAGCGGTTATCATTTTATTTGTCTTAATTTATAATAGAACTATTGATAAAGATAAATTTATTAATGATAATAAAAAATATTTTGAAATATTAAGAGAAGATGATTATAACTTTCTTGTTTATGCTAAGTATGGAGATACGGCAGATCCTAATGTTTTATTCCAAAAAAGAATAACTTATGCGATTGGTGCTTTCTTTGTATTTATGTTCTTATTTATAGACGATGTTAGTTTAATTAATGTAATATTATCTTGTTTAGTTGCTGTATTTATTTTTAAAATGCCTTATATGCAATTAAAAAAATATTATAAAGCTCATTTGCATCAAATTGATATAATGTTGCCATACTATTTAAAGAGTTTGGAAATATTAATTCAACATTATACTGTTCCTGTAGCGATAGGTAAAAGTATTAATGATGCTCCTGATATTTTTAAACCTGGACTTAGAGATTTAATTGAAAAGATTAATTCAGGTGATTCTAGTATTACTCCTTATATGGATTTTGCTAACACCTATCCAGTACGTGACTCTATGAGAATGATGAGACTTCTTTATCGTTTAGGTCTTGGTGGTCAAGATAAGAAACAAGAAAGATTATTAATGTTTTCAAGGACTGTTTCTAATTTACAAGCGAAAGCTCGTGAAACTAAATATAAAGAAAGACTTGATCATATGGGAAATCAAACTATGATAATGCTTGTTGTTACTGGTGTTAGTGTTATGATTGTAATACTAGGTTCTATGATGACAATGATTGGTTAAAAAAGAGGTTACAAATTAATAATTTTTTGATATAATTATATTTGTAAGATATGAAAGGAGAGATGTTTTGTGAAAGAAGCGACTGGAGAGTTAAATATGACTGTTGTAACAATTGTTTTGATTGGAGTTATTGCAGCGTTTTTTGCATTTTTCTGGCCAACTATTCAAGAAACTATCCAAGACACTTGGAATGATAATACTACTTCTCAATCTAACATAGATTTTGAATAATAAGTAAGGATGTGATTAATAATGAGAGATGCGATAGGACAAGTTTTTACATTACAAATTATTTTAGCTTTTGTACTTTTAATTAATGGTTATATGGCTTATTCTGTTAATTATACTAGAGCATTTCGAGTTAAGAATCGTATAGTTGATATAATTGAACAATATGAAGGGCCTTATAATGATGAGGCAATTGCTAAGATTAATAGTTATATTGATCAAATGACTTATGAGGTTCCTCCTAGACTTGTTCAAGACTTCTTAGAAGATTACGGTAGTAGTTCTAGTGAAAGTAGTTGTCAAAATGGTTGGTGCTATGTTGCTCATGAAGTTTCTATTGATGAGGCGGATGGAGAAAGAAAAGGTAGATACTATTCTGTAGTTACTTTTGTTAATATAGATATTCCTGTTATTAACAATTTGATAGGACTTGGTAACTTTCTACAAGTAGTTGGTGAGACTAGGACTATATATTACGAATAAGGAAGTGGTTTAATGAACGTTATAATTGCTAATGAAGCGAAGAGCATGTTATCTACTTTAGATATAGATGTAATTAAGAGTGTAGATGGTGTTCATACTGCTGATGAAATTGTTGAGATGTTCAAGAACTTCTTTTATGCAAGAATGATTTTAGATATTACAGCCATTAAAGACTATGAAGATATTACTAATATACAGAGGATATCTATAGGTCTTGATGCTGATAAAATCATTCTTTTACTTCCTAATACAGAAACTTCTACATCTAGTAGTTATTTATCTAAGATAATATCTATGGGAATATATAACTTTACTACTACAATTGATGGTATTAAATACTTTTTAGATCATCCTAATACTTATAAAGATGTTGCTCATATACAACAGTTAAATGATTTATCTAGTACTATTAATGAAAAGATAGTAGCAGGGTCTAGAATAATTGGAATTAAGAATGTTACTGATCATGCTGGAAGTACAACACTTATTTATATGTTAAAAAAGGAATTGGAACAAACTTATGGAATGAGTGTAGTGGCTATTGAAGTAAATAGACATGATTTTCTTTATTTTAATAGTCATAATATGATTTCTGTTGATGATGAACATTTAATGACTGAGGTTGTTAAACATAAAGATGTAGCGATTATACTTATAGATTTGAATGATTCTAGCAATGAAGGTGCATGTAATGATGTTTTGTATTTGATAGAACCATCTAGTATAAGATTAAATAAATTAATGAGAAGAAATAGGCGTATATTTGAAGAACTTAAGGGGAAGAAGATAGTTTTAAATATGAGTTTACTTTCTAATAGTGATATTATGGATTTTGAGTATGAAGGTAGAACTAAAGTGTTTTATAATATACCGCCTTTAAATGATAGAGTTAAGAATCCTGTACTTAGTGACTTTTTATCTAAGATAGGACTTATTAATAAAACTAAAGAAAAAGAGAGTGGAGGCAAAATATTTGGCTTATTTAAACGGTAATAATTGACAAATTGTAATAATTTGTATATTATTATTGTAAGTGGAGGAGATTTTATGAAAAGTATGATGTTATTTCAAATTTTAGATGCTACTCAAGCTAATCCTGAATCAGCTTGTCGTGGATTTGATTTTGTAATTAGAATTATTAAGAATGGTTTATTTCCTATTTTACAAATAGGTATTCCAATTATTTTAATAGTTTTAGGTACATTAGATTTAGGTAAAGCCGTTATATCTAGCGATGATAAGGCTGTTAAAGAGGCTCAATCTAAATTAATTAAGAGATGTATTTATGCAATATTAGTATTCTTTATTGTAACACTAATTAATCTGTTATTTACAATGGTTGGTAATATTGCTGGAGATTCTGCACCAGGATTAGAAGATTGGAGTAACTGTTGGAATAGTATAGATTAGTTTTGTTATTTATAAATAGCAATGTATTTTGTTGCTATTTTTTTCTATATGAAAAAAGGTGTGTGTTAATATGATAAATATATTAGATGCAATAATGGTAAATATAGATAGTAACTGTTATGGTTTTGATGCTGTAGTTAGAGTTATTAAAGAAGGGGTATTTCCTATTATTCAGATTGCTATACCTATTATATTAATAGTACTTTGTACTTTTGATTTAGGAAGAGCGGTGCTTAGTAGTGATGATAAAGAAAATAAGAAACTGTTAAGTAGAATAGTTAAAAGATTAGTTTATGCTTTATTAATATTCTTTTTTGTAACTGTTGTTAATCTTGTATTTTCTATGGTAGGTAGTATTACTGAGAATGAAACTTTAATTAAATGGAGTGAGTGTTGGAATAATCCTAGTGAGTTTTAATAGCAAATTGATTGCTATTTTTTTCATCTGATGATATACTAATATCATGATTGAGGTGGAACTTTATATGAAGAAGATTTTATTGGTTATAAGTGTTATTTTGTGTTTATTTTTATTTCCTTGTGGTGTAGAAGCTAAGGAAAGTCTTGGTACTTGTGATTATAAAATTGATGTTAATGAATTAGGATTAGGATCGTTTAGTGATTTATCTTTGAAAGTAACAGTTTATGATGACGGTAGTACTGGAGGGCGTGTTATATCTGGTCATGATGCTAATGGTGAAAAATTTAGTTATAAACCATCAAGTGGACTACTTTTAGGAAATACTGGTGTTAGCTTACAATATTCAAAAATGTTTGATAAAAATGGTGATTTTTATCAAGCTTATGAAAAGAAAAATAATTGTCCTAATTTGCAATTTATCTTTTTTACACCTAATCAATTACATTTTAATGTAAATGGAAATAGATCTCCTCAAGGTAATCCTACTACTATTGCTACTGCTAATAGTACTGGTGGTACTAGTGATAAAAAACCTAGTCAGACAAAAACTTATTGTGATTCAGTTAGAATTGATGTTAGAAATAGTGATCAAGAATCATATTTTACTACTACTGAAACTAATGGAGTTCGAGAGTTTACTATTACTATGGGTAGCGATTCAGTTTCTGCAAAATATAATGAGACTGTAACTTTATCTAAAGGTGCTACTAATTTTACTTTTAGTGTTAATCCAGATGATTATGATGTTTATTGGAGTAATCAGTGTGAAAGTGCGGAACATTATTTAAGGGCACCTGGTGCATCTGGTATTGCTGGAGAGAGAATTATTCAAACTACTGAACCTTCTCCTGAAGAAAATGGTTCATATACTTCTGGGGAAATAGAAGACCAGAAAGAATGGGAAAATCTTAAAGAAGATTTAAATTCAGGAAATTTTGATAAAGAGATAGAATGTCCTGATATTATAGATATAGATACTCCAGGTTCATTTGGATGGATGCTTAATACAGTATTAAATTATATTAAGATAATAGGACCTATTTTAGTTGTGTTGCTTAGTGCTATAGATTTTATAAAAGCAGTAGTTGGTTTTGATGAAAAAGCAATGAAAGAAGCTCAGTCTAAGTTAATTATTAGATTAGTAGCAGCATTGTGTTTATTCTTAGTTCCTACTTTAGTTCAATTATTATTATCATTTATTAATGCTACTACTTGTACATTAGGTTAAAATGGTATTAATTGTAGAACAAAAATTTTTACTGTCTGCAATTTATATCATTTTATTTTTATATGATTGCTATTTATCTTTATCTTTGATAAAATAAAAGAGAATAGTATTTAGATGAAAGAGAAGTGAAAAATATGTGGAGTAATCCTGGGTTTATAGGTGATTTTCTTAGAGGATTTTTTTCTATATTGGATAGTATAGGCTATTTCTTTTTGAGTGGAATATTTAATATATTTTTTACTATTGCAAATGCTGACATTTTTCAAGGTAGTGTAATTAATACATTTTATTCAAGAATACAGATGATATTAGGAATTTTAATGATTTTTAGGATATCTATTACACTTCTTCAAATTATTGTTAATCCTGATTTATTTAAAGATAAACAAAAAGGTGCTGGTTCTCTTGTTATGAGAATTGCAGTTATGTTAATTTTATTGACTTTGATTGTTCCTATTAATATTTCTAATACAAATGGAAATCCATTAAATGAGCAGATAAAATCTAATGGTATTTTGTTTGGATTTTTATATCAATTTCAAAATAGTATTGTTGAAGATAATATATTAGGTAAGTTAATTCTTGGTTCTGATCCTGATACTACTACTTCAAATTCAGGTGGTACTCAGCTTCCTGGTATGGCATCTGTTGGGGATGTTATTACTTCAGAAATTGCTAAAGCCTTTATTACTCCTGCTATAAATGATGGTTATGATGATATAAATGAAGATAATTACAAAGAAGCAGCGGTATGTCCTGATGTTGTTAGTCCATATTTTAATCCGTTAGTTACATCAGGTTCTTTAATTGATCATGTGAATGATACATGTACAGTAAATGGTAGTGAAGCCTATGCTTTTGATTATATAGGATTTGGTGGGGTAGTTTGTGCTGTAGTTATGACTATAATAATAATAGGATTTACTCTTGATATAACAGTTAGAGCGATTAAACTTGCTTTACTTAGATTAATTGCGCCTGTTCCTATTATTTCTTATATTAGTCCAGGACAAGAAAAAGATGGTGCTTTTGGTAACTGGGTTAAGACTTTAACTTCTACTTATTTGAGCTTATTTATTAGATTAATAATTATCTATTTTGGTATATATTTAATAATTATATTAAGAGAAGGTGATTTAGTTACTTGGGTACATACATCTAATGCTTTGACTACTGGACTTGCTAATATATTTATTATAATTGGTATTTTAGTATTTATGAAAGATGCTCCTAAATTTTTCCAAGATATGTTAGGTATTAAAGGTGATGGGAAATTATTTAGTGGAATTGGTACAATGTTAGGAGCTGCTGCTTTAACTGGAGGACTTGCTGGTTCTGCTATAGGTAGTTTTAGGACTGGTATGTCAGAAGGTAAAGAATTAGGTTATGGTACTGGTAGAAGTGTTTTAAGAGGAATAGGTGCTGGTGCAGGAGGTTTACTTGGTGGAGCTTTTGTTGGAACTAAAGCACTTGCTACTGCTGATAAGAATGCTCCTAGTGCTGTTATGGCTGCAATGCAAAAACGTAATGCAATGCGTGGTACTGGTTCTACATTGCTTGGTAGAGTAGGATCTAATGCTTCTGCTATGTTTTTGGGTAGTAGTTTAGGAGGAAAAGCTGCACAGAAAGCAGAGTTATTTGATAGCCTTACTAAGGCTGCTCAAGCACATAAATCTATGGTTGAAGATGAGGCATTGAAAAGTACTACTTCTGAAGGTACACTTAGTTATCTGGATCATATGGGAAAAACTCAATCTTTATCTGCAAATTATCAAGACTTTTATAGTCAATATGAAGCTGCTAAAGCTGCTGGTAAAAATACATTTAGTTTTACGGATTCTGCTGGTAGAAGCCATGTTATTTCTACTAAGAGTATTAATGCTAATAGACTTGAAGACTTTAAACAATCTCAGGCTACAAATTATTTAGCTTCTGCTGATGGTAGAAGTAATGTTAAAATTGCTGGTACTGCTAAAGATCTTGAATATGCTGCAGCTAAGGTTGATATGGATATTGATGCTTATAAATATGGTGGTACTCCTGCTGATAAGGTTAAAGGTATTAAAGGAGTTATTGGTGCTTCTATTAATGAAGCTCGTGCTGTTAAATCTGATCCAAGGACTCAATGGAAAATTGCTAATGATAAAGCGACTAATAATAATAATAAATAATTTAATTTATAAAAGGAGTGTGATTTATAGTGAATTATTTAATACCTGCTAATACAAAGAGTGGAAAACTTATTCTTGGTATATTTAAACCTTTTGATTTGATATTGTTGGGAACTGGTGTTTTGATTACTTTGGTACTTTTAACAATGCTTCCTATGAATTATACATGGCAAGTAATTGTTGTAGTTGCCCCTGGACTACTAAGTGCTTTCTTAGTTATTCCTGTTCCTAATTATCATAATATTTTAACTATAATTATAGAGTGTTATACTTTCTTTACATGTAGAAGAAGATATATTTGGAAAGGTTGGTGTGTTAAAGATGTCAAAGATGTCCAAAACAACAAGTAGTCAGTATACTGAGGATTGGTTGCCTATTACTGGTATTCAGAATGGCTATATAATTTGTGAAGGTAAACAGAAAGTTACTGGAGTTAAAATTACTCCTCGTAATATCTTTATTCTAGATCAACAAGAACAAGATAATGTGATGATTAGTCTTAAAAACTTTTATAATATGATAGACTTTGAGTTTTGGTTAGTTGTTGCAGATAGACCTGTTGATATATCAGTTTATATGTCACAGTTACAGTTATTATATAACGATGCAGCTTCTCCTGCTATTCGTAAACTTATTTTACAAGATATAGATAAGGGTAATATGTTTATGAATAATAATATTGTTGATACTGAGTACTTTATTCTATTTAAAGATACTAGTGAAGATGTATTACAAAAACGTGTTAGAATGCTTATTAATGGTCTTGCTAGTTGTGGACTTAATGCTTCACAAGTAAGTAATGATGACCTTAGAATAATTATGGAAAACTTCTTAAATGGAGGAGTTAATACTGAGTTTGGGACGGTGATGCCTGTATGAGTATAAGTATTAAAAGTCAATTAGCACCTAAAGGATTACAATTTAATCCAAGTGATTTCTTTATTAGTGATAAGTATGCAACTATTTTGTCTGTTATATCTTATCCACGTTTTATTGCCCCAGGTTACTTATCAACTTTAACATCTATGAGTGGAATAAAAATAGTTATTAAACATATTCCTGTACCATTTAGTACTATGTCTAAAATGATTAATAGACAAGTTGCTGATTTACGTGAGAAATATCGTCAGGAGAAAGATCAAACTGCTAAAGAGAGAATTAGACAAGATGCTGAGAGTTTAGAGTCTTTTGTAGCAATGTTAGCATCTAGTCAGTCTCGTATCTTTGATTTTCAAATGCATATTATGATAAATGCTGATACTAAAGAAGATTTAGAATTAAAAAAAGTTAATGTTAAAAACTATTTAGATGCAATGGAACTTAGAGCGGTGTCTTTACGTTTTGAACAAGAGAAAGTTTTGAAGGGTATTTTACCTATCTTTCCTAGTCAAGATATAGAAGAGAGAATTGGTACTCCTATACCAACTCCTACTATTGCAGCGATGTATCCTTTTATCTTTGATAGTATTAAAGATCCAGGATTATCTGTTTTACTTGGAGTAGATTTCTCTGGAGGAGTTATCTTGTTTAATCAATTCCTTTATCAAATAAGAAAAGAAAATAATAGAAATAATGCTAATATGATTATTCTTGGTACTTCTGGTAGTGGTAAGTCTACTGCTGCTAAACTGCTTCTTAGAACTCATATTAGAAATGGTTGTCAAATTGTTGCTATTGACCCTGAAAACGAGCTTGAAGAGATGACTAGAACTTTTGGAGGAGATACTATTGATATTGGTAAAGGTGGAGAGTATGGTCTTATTAATCCATTAGAAGTTATTATTGATGCTGATGATGAAGAGATTTCTCAGGGATTAGGTTATACTGTTTTAACTCGTACTTTACAATCTCTTAGAGCTTTTATGAAATATTATGATCCTTCTATTGAAGAAGATGTTTTAAATATGTTTAGTGAGATTGTTCAAGATACTTATAAACGTTTTGGAATAGATTTTAATACTGATTTTTCTAAGTTTACTTCAGCTGATTATCCAACATTCTCTGATGTATATGCTACTATTAGAGGTAGACTTATGTCTTTAACTGAACAGACTAGAGAAAAAGATATTATTCAAAATCTTGAACTTAAAATTAGACCTTTAATTAAAGAATTAAAATTCTATTTTGATGGTAAGACTACTATAACTGCTGATAGTGATTTTATGGTATTTAATATTAAAGAATTTATGAATTCTGATACTAATATAAGAAATGCTTTATTCTTTAATGTATTAAAATATGCTTGGGGACTTTGTCTTGATTCATCTGTTAATACAATATTAATGGTAGATGAAGCGCATGTTTTACTTGGTACTAATAATGAACAGGGAGCTGATTTCCTTGCTCAGGTACAAAGACGTGCTCGTAAATATAATACAGGTACAATAATTATTACTCAACAACCTAGTGATTTCTCTAGTCCTGCTATTATTACTCAAGGTAAAGCGATATTTGATAACTCATCATATTATCTTGTTATGGGACTTAGAAAACAAGCGGTTGAAGATTTGTCTTTACTGATAGATTTAAATGAAAATGAAAAAGATAGTATTAAACGTTATTCACAGGGAGAAGCATTATTTGTTTGTGGTAATAGACGTATGAGAATAAATGTAGTTGTAACTCAAGAAGAGTTAGAATCATTTGGAACGGCTGGAGGATTTTAGTAGGAAAGGTAGTGGTTATATGAAAGGAGATAGAAATAATAAAAGAAGTAGAAAGATAGCATTATTTCTATCTTCTTTTAAGTTATTATCTTCTTGGCAGGGTACACTTACTGTTATAGGTGTTGTTTTTTCGATTTTTCTTGTAGGTTTAACATGCTTTTTTGGAATAGATAGAAGTAAAGATTCTACTCAACTTGTTGCTTTTAGTCAAGGTTCTGATGCTTACTATGAGAGATTAGATGAAGTGCGTGATGAATATGATGCTGAAGAAAAAGAGTTTTCAGAGTTAATTATTACTTCTACTTTTACTATTATGCAAACTAATATAGAAGGTTTTACATATGATGATATGTCAGAAGCTAGGATGAGAGAAGTTGCAGATTTAATGCTTGATGAAGTGGAACATGAAGATGGTACTTATACTTATACTGCTAAAGGTGAAGAAGCTGTTAAAGAGAGTCTTGCTAGTTATTTTAAGAGTGTTGATTCTAGTTTGGAGGATGTTACATGTACTAGGATGGCTCAAGATGTTTATGATTATGTAAATGATTATTTAGAGTTTATTGGGGCAGAAAAAGAAGATAATATGGGGGATGGGTGTCTTTCTACTGGTAATACACAAGCTTCTATCTTTCTTGATATGAGTACTGATGAATATATTGCCACAATGGGTCCTATTGCTCAAGCTGATTTTAGTAGAAATGATGTTTTTGCTTCTGTTACTCTTGCTCAGTCTATAATAGAAAGTGGTTGGGGTAAGTCTGGTTTGACACAACAAGCGAATAATATGTTTGGTATTAAGTGTAGTTCTAATTGGGATGGAGAATGTATAAACATGGAGACAGGTGAATATGGAAGCAGCGGTTATTATACAACTGATTCTAATTTTAGAAAATATAATAGCATAGAAGATTCTGTTAATGATCATTCCTTGTTTTTAAAAGAAAATCCTAGGTATCCTAATGCAGGGGTATTCGATGCTACTACTTATCAGGAACAGATTAGAGCGATACATAATGCTGGATATGCAACAGATCCTAATTATTCTAGTACTATTATTAATACTATTGAAATGTATGATTTAGATAAATGGGATGTTCCTGTTAATGTTAGTTCAGATCTTTGTTATACTGGGGAAGGACAGTGGACTATTAGAACAATTGCTCCAAGTTCTTCTGATGCTGCTTTTACAAGAAAGAGTAGTAATAGAGGACAGTGTGTTTGGTATGCTCAAGCTCGTGCTTATGAAGTTGCTTTAGAACTTGCTAGTAAGGGAACTATTACAGATGAACAAGCAGCTAGTATTGGAGACAAATTATTCTCTATATATGGAGATGCAGGTGTATGGGTTGAAAGAAGTTCTGGTACTTTTAGAACTAGTACTAATATAAATGATTTACAAGCTGGTGCTATTATTTCGTGGACTAAAAGTGGTGGTTATGGTCATGTTGCTTTTATTGAAGAAGTGACTGATGATAGTGTTACTATTACTGAAGGATGGGCTACTAATACTAATAGTTGTCCTAATGATTGGAGTTGTATTAACTTTAATATGAAGACTATGACTCTTGATGAGTTTTATAATAGCTTTGGTCCATATTATAGTGGTAGTTATGACTTTAGTGGATATATTTTTCCACTTGAGGGATAGGAGAATATTATGAGAAAATTTAAAATATTTTGTTTAATTTGTTGTATGTTTCTGTTATCCGGTTGTAGTGCTGAATATAATTTGACTATTAAGAACTCTACTATGGAAGAAGATATTAATGCTATTTTTGATAAAGCTACGGAAAGTGAACTTGCTAATAGAATGGAAGGTATTAGAAGAACTGCATTTTATAATTATGATACAAGAGAAAACGAATATTATGACTTTACTAAGAGAGAGACTGATGATAATATAATTTTAAATTATAGTTATCAATATACTGGAAATGATTTATATAAATCAGAAGCTGCTAGTAGATGTTATTATAAGCGTATTGTTAATGTTACTGATGATGTTATTACTATTAATACTGATAATCAAGTAGCGTGTCTTTATAAAGATGGCGATAGAGAAATTGACAGTATTACTGTTAATATTAGGACTGCTTTAACAGTTTTAGAAAATAATGCAGATAAAGTTAATGGTAATACTTATACTTGGTATATAAATGATAAAAATTATACTAATAAACCTATTTATATAAAAATAGAGAAAGAAAGATATCAGGAATCTTTTACTTCACAGGTTATTTCTATTATAGTTATTCTTATAATTGTTGTAATAATTGGAATTTTGATATATTTTAAGGCACTTAGAAGACGTAAGAAAAATAATAAAATAACTTAGTATTACATTAAAGGGAGGTGGTAAAATGCCAGAAGAAGTAGAAAACTTAGAAGATAATAATAATGAAGTAGGTGGTCAATCTAATAATAATACTCATGCTTCTTCTAGTACACCTCTTAGAAATGTTGCTAATAATAAAAAAGATAACATAGTTGATTTTAATAAATATAAGAGTAGAAAAAAAACAGGTAATAATGATAATGTTAGTAGTTCTGGTACTTCTAGTAATGTCAATATTCCTAAACGTAGTATGGGTTCTAATATAGTTAATAATGCTAAAAGACAGATTGCTAATAGAGCTTTATCTAGTGTTCCTGTTCTTGGTACTTTAAATAATCTTAATAATATTAGAAAAAATGTTATGGCTAGAAGAAATACTAATCCTACTACTACTGGTGGTATTGTTAGTAATAATAGAGAAGATAATAGTAGAAGTGATAGTATTACTAGTGGTGTAACTAGTAATGATGATAGTACTAGTGATGATAGTGTTGTTTCTAATGAAGAAAGTGAATCTAGATCTTTAAATCCTTTACGTTCTATCTTTGGTTCTAATAATAAATTTTCTTCTAAATTTAAATTATTTGGTAGGATTCCTTTGTCTACTAAATTTATGATAGGACTTTTTGGATTTATCATATCTTTTCTGTTTATTTTTTTAATTCCTATTACAGTTATAGGTTTCTTTAGTGGCTTTTGGGGGCTTGATACGGCAGAAGCTTCTAGTGGGGGTAGTGGTGATATTGATTATGGTGATTATTCATTATCTAGTGATGGACATGAAATATTGCATGAGCCTTTAGATACTTTTTTAGAAAGTAAAGGTACTAGTTTAGAAGAATTCAATAATTTAATAGTAAGTAATGTACAAGAAGCAGGTTCTGGAACAAGAGCAGGTGTTGTAGCGGCTGCTGTTACTTTAATTGCAGAACTTGGTAATAACTATAATGTTAAAGTTCCTTATTTTTGGACTGGAGGTCATGGAAGTATTTCTGTAGGTGCGGAAGCTAGTTGGGGAAGTAACACCTGCTATACTGCTGCTAATGGACAAGCTTATACTTATTGTGGACTCGACTGTTCTGGTTTTGTTACTTGGGCTATTAATAATGGGGGATTTTCTATTCCTGTTCAATCATCTGCTACTTTTGTATATTTAGAAGGGGCTGAGAGGGTATCATTAAGTAGTAGTGCAGTTTTGCAAGCTGGTGATTTGCTAGCGACAAGTGGACATATTATTTTAGTTGTTGGTGTTGATGATAATGGTTATATCTGTGCAGAAGCGGCTGGTAATGAAACAGGAGTGTTGTTTTCTAGAAAATCTTTTGATGCTTCTGGTTATTATGGAATTGATATGAGTGGTTTCTATGGAGGATAGACTATGAAAAAGAAAATTTTGACTTTAATACTACTAATATTTATGGTTAGTGGATGTAGTGTAGAAGTTAATCTTGATATTAGTGATAATAAAATAAAAGAGAGTAATGATATCACAGTTTTAGAGAATGCTATTTATACTAAAGAGATTTTAAGAACATCATTTAGAGATTATATTCCTATATATGCTTCTGATTTAATAGTAGATACAGTTCCTGATCAGCCTTTTTCTGATGTTTTATATTATAATAAGAATACTACTGATTTAGGAAATGGTTATAGATTTAATTATAGTTATGATTTTGATATAGATAAATATGGGGATGCTAGAACTATTAAAGATGGTTTTAGAGATTATAGTTATTCTTATAGAAATGATATTATTTCCTTATTAACTGATAATGAAGGATTAATATATTTTAATGATTTTCCTCTTTTAGAAGAAGTAACAGTTAATATAAAAACAGATTATTTAGTAGAAGAGAATAATGCTGATAGTGTTAATGGTAATACTTATACTTGGGTTTTTAATAAAGATAGTAAGAAGAGTATTGATATAGTAATAGATACTAGTAAAAGTGGAGATAGAGTTTTAGGTATAGTAAATGTTAGTACAGTAATTACTATAGGTGTTGTAATAGGAATAGTACTTATTATTTTAGTTTTATTGCTTATTAGAAATAGAAAGAATAATAAAATATAATTAAATTTTTGTTTTCAAATTAGTAAAATACTGGTATAATAAGCGTAGATTTTAATTGAGATTGAACAGAGGTGGATATTATGAAGTTGAAGTTTAGAGCTGATAAAGACGATGTAATGATTTTTATAGTCTTTGCTATCTTTTTACTTTATATAGTAGCGATAGGTGTTGTTAATTTACATTCTTTTGCTACTGAAGGATATTTTAGTGGACTTAATCCATTTCCTGCTTTTGCACCTAGGTTTTTATGGATTACTTTAATCATCTATTTTGTAGCTTTAATTGGGATGCTTGTTAGTGTTAAATCATACTTCTTTGAAATGGAAAAGGGTATTGGTTTTACTAGTGAGAAAAAAGATAAAGGTTATTCTAGATGGGCTAAAGATAAAGAAATGAAAGCTGAAAAAGATATTGTTATGGTTACTCCAGGGCAAGAGTATAGTAATGCAGCAGGTGTTCCTTTAATTTTAAATGATAAAGAAGCTTGGGTTGATAATGGAGAATATCATACTTTAGTTATTGGTTCTACTGGTTCAGGTAAAACTCAGACTGTTATTAAACCTACAGTTCAATTACTTGCTAAAGCAGGGGAATCTATGATTATTACTGACCCTAAGGGTGAGATTTATGAAGCGACTGCTAATATGTTAAGAGATAAAGGTTATGATGTACAAATTCTTAACTTTCGTGATCCACAAAATGGTAGTAGTTGGAATCCATTATCACTTCCTTATAGAATGTATAAAAGTGGCAATCAAGATAAAGCGATTGAGTTACTAGATGACCTTGCTTTAAATATTTTATATGATGAATCTAGTAATAATAGTGATCCGTTCTGGGAAAAGACTTCAGCTGATTACTTTTCTGGTGTTGCTTTAGGTCTTTTTGAAGATGCTAAAGAAGAAGAGATAAATATTAATAGTATTAGTTTAATGACTACGGTAGGAGAAGAGAAGTTTGGTGGTTCTACTTATATTAAAGAATACTTTTCATTTAAAGATCCTGCTAGTGCATCTGTAATTAATGCTTCTAGTACTATTAATGCTCCTACAGATACAAAAGGATCAATCTTGTCAGTATTTAGACAAAAGATTAAGTTATTTGCATCTCGTGAGAATTTATCAGAAATGCTTAGTCATAGTGATATAGAACTTGCTGATATTGGAAGACGTAAAACTGCTTTATTTATAGTTGTACAAGATGAAAAGAAAACATATCATTCACTTGTTACAATACTTTTAAAACAGTGTTATGAAACATTAATCGGTGTTGCACAGGAAAATGGTGGAGAACTTCCTGTTAGAACTAATTTCTTACTTGATGAGTTTGCAAATATGCCACCACTTAAAGATGTTACTACTATGATTACGGCTGCTCGTTCAAGGCATATTAGATTTACAATGATTATTCAGAACTATGCACAGTTAAATCAAGTTTATGGTAAAGAGAATGCTGAGACTATTAGAGGTAACTGTGGTAATATTATTTACTTAATTTCTGCAGAGCTTGCAGCACTTGAAGAAATATCTAAGATGTGTGGTGAAGTTAAGTCTAAGTCAGATGATAAGACTGCTTCAACTCCTCTTGTTACAGTATCTGATTTACAGAGAATGAAAACGTTCGAAGTTATTATTCTAAGAATGAGAATGCAACCATTTAAGACTAAGTTTACGCCTGATTTTAAACTTGATTGGGGTAAGACTTATCCTAAGGCAGCATATCCTGAAAGAGAAAAACTTGCAGTTCATACTTTTGATATAAAGACATTTGTTAAAGAGAAGAAAAAAGAAAAATTGTTAGAGATGATGAATAGTTCTAATCCAAATGGAGAAGGGGGAAGTACTCCACCTGGATTTGTACCTCCTAATTTGTTTGGTATAGGAGCAGGGGCTAATAATAATCCTATGGGTGAAGGTATGCCTAATCCTACTGGAATGCCTAGACTAAATAATCCTATTAATAATAATCCAATGCCTCCTTTTATGAATCCTAATATGGAAAGTAATGCAGGACCTAAGAAACCTTCATTTGATGTGGATGAGCTTGTTAAGAAGATAGATGCTAAGATTGCAGAACTTGAGAAAGAAGAGGCAATGAATAAGCAGAAACAACAACAGAAGTTAGATGCTATGAAAGCTGTGGAACCTAAACCTGTTAAGGATGTTTCTCCAGTTAAAGAAGTTGTTAATAGTCCTATACCAGAAGTTAGTGAAATGCCAAAAGTTGAACATCCGAAAAAGGAAGTTAATTTGAGTTTAGATGATGACGATGATGATGACTTCTTTGATGATTTCTTTGATGAATAAAAATATAAAAAACTTTGAATTTTGCAAATTCGAGTTAATTTAGATATCAAAATTAAAAATTTAGTGGGCGAATTTTAAAATTTGACCCACTTTTTTTGGCGAATTTGCAAAATTCATGATTTTACAGATATTTAATTTTATGTTAGATTTATCTCGTGTTAACACGATTAGTATTTAATTAGAATTAATGGAAAGGAGATGGTAGTTATAAGATATATTATAGGAGGGAACGGTTATAAATCTAAATCAAGGTGTTTATTATGATTTAACAAGAAAAGCGATTAATTTTGATTTAGATACTAATAGACTAAAAAAAGTATATCCTAAAACTTATACTAATGCCTATTATGATATAAGAAAATATTTAGAAAATATTGGTTATAAACATAGACAAGGTTCTGGTTATATTTCTATTTTTGAAAAGCCATTACCTAAAGTTAGTCAGGATTTAAATAATATGGGAAATACTTTTCCTTGGTTGAAGCATTGTATTAAAAGAATAGATGCAACTAGTTTAGGTGATAGGTATGATATGCTAGATGCTATTAAAGATTAATAATAATATTTGCAAATATAAAATTTAATTAGAATAAGGAGTTGATTAAAAATGATGATGGAGATTTATTTTGATGAAGAAAAATGTAAAGAACATAATTATGATATTAATGAACGTTATCAGATTATAGATAAGTTTT
>CASEWH010000078.1 GCA_949291575.1 uncultured bacterium | reverse complement strand
CATTATTTTTTTCAAAAATATAATCACATGTCTTAAAGTAAATATCATCTATATAGTAATATGCTTTATAAATATCATCATTAATAATATCAAAGCTCTTTTCTTTAAATTTACTATATATTTTAAGACTATCTCTAGTAGAAAAACCTAATTTAGATAGATTAAGTATTATCTCATAACTACCTTGATAATTCTTTAAAGCTTCATGTAACACCCTTACTTGTTTTTCGGTAACACCTTTAACTAATAATAAATTATTAGGATTTTCTAATATTACATTAAAGGTATCTTCATGAAACATCTCAACTATCGCTTCGGCAGTTTTCTTACCTATTCCTTTAAACATATCACTGCTTAACACACTAACCATAGAATCAGTCTCTTTTGGCATAATTCTCTCAAAAGTATTAACTACAAACTGTTCTCCATATTTAGAATGATTTGTAATATTACCTTCTAATACATAAGTATCTATCTCATTTAAATCAGGTAAATAACCAGTAATAGTAATAGTCTTATTAATAAATTTATCTAAATCAGAACTAGTCTCTTTTACTTTAAATAGACCTATTAAGTAGTTATTAGTATTACTTCTAAAAATTGTCTTTTTAAAATTTCCTGTTACTTTACTCATAACTTCTCCTATTATCAATTATTAGTTTCAATTTCTTTAATGTCAATATTCATTATTTCTAAATAATCTTTTTCAGCTCTTGTTAAATGTTTTTTCATATATTTATCATATTCTGCATGGGCTTTTTTCAGAGCTTCTTCATGTGAAACAGTTCCTTTAGTATGTAATATATCATTATGAGTCATAGTAAGAAAACTATCAAGTTCTCCTATCCAATCTTTCATTGTCATTGTTTTTCTTTTTAAAGCATTAATTTCTGCTACATCTAAATAAGCAGATACTAATCTATTTAAGACTTGTAATTCTTCCATACTTAAATAATTCTTAGCAATTTCTGTCTCTTTTCTTGTTGGAGTATCTCCCTTAAAATTTGTAAGACCAATATTTTCTTTATTACTATCTACTCTATTATAAACTATTTCTGCAGCAGTATTGTTAGAAACAGCATAATGCATTTTATTTTGCACTGTCTTAAAAAAATTAATAGTTATTTCTTTCTTAGGGTCATAATCAATAGAAGTTGCATAAATATCAAGAATTTTTCTCCAAAAAACTTTTTCACTACTTCTTATATCTCTAATTTTATCTAATAATTCATCAAAATAAGGATCTGTCCCATTATTTTTAAATCTTTCAACATTTATATTATAACCTTTTACTAAATAATCTTTTAGTTTTTTATTAGCCCATATCCTAAATTTAGTTCCTTCATTAGATTTTACTCTGAATCCAACCGCAATTATCATATCAAGGTTATAATAATTAGTAGGTTTAGTAGAAAATTCGGAATTTCCGAATTTTCTCATTGTATTATTCTCTTCTAATTCATGTTCTAAATAAATATTTTTTATATGTTCATTAATTGTTGACTTTGCTTTATTATATAATTTACCTATTTGTTCTTGAGTTAGCCAAACATTTTCATCTTCTAATATAGCGGTTACTTCAACATTATTATCTGTTTCGTATATGAAAAAATTATTTTCTTTCAAGATATCCCTCCTTAAAAATTAATTATCTACTTCTCCAATCAAACTATCTAATAAATAGCTTTTAATCTTAACATTTTTAAAAGTATTAGAAGGAATACACCCTTTTACTTTGACTTTTAAATAATTACTAGTATGACCTATACTAACGCCATCTTTAACTTCTTCAAATAAGACTTCTAATGTATTACCAATAAACTTATTAGCATACTCTTTCTCTAACTCACGAGAAACATCAAGAAGCCTTCTTGCCCTTTCCTTCTTAATATTACCTTCTATATGTCCATCCATAGTACTTGCAACTGTTCCTTTCCTATCTGAATATGGAAAAACATGTATTTTAGAAAAGCCAAACTTACGAGCATTTTCTATAGTCTCATTAAAGTCATCTTCACTCTCTTTAGGAAATCCTACAATTATATCTGTAGTTATAGATATATCAGGTCTAATCTCTCTAATTTCTTTTAACTTATCTTCAAAGTATTTTAAATCATACTTTCTATTCATTAACTTTAAAACATTATCACTACCTGCTTGTAAAGGGATATGTAAGTGATCTACAATTATATTACTTTTTTTAATAACATCTAAGACATCACTATTTAACTCTGTTACTTCAATACTAGATATTCTAAGACGTTTTAATCCTTCTATTTTAACTAATTCTTTTAGAAGAGTTGCAAAGTTAGTATCAAGATCAACTCCATAATTACCAGTATGTATTCCTGTTAAGACAATTTCTTTAAAACCTTTATTAACTAATGCAGTTACCTCACTAACTACTGTATCTAAATCTTTACTTCTACACTTACCTCTAACATAGGGAATAATACAATAACTACAGAAATTCTCACATCCATCTTGCACTTTAACAAAGGCTCTACATCTGTTTTTAAAGTCTGTTATATACATATCTTCAAATTTTTCTTTATCAAGCCCTACTCTTCTAATAGGTTCTTTATTAGTAAAATATAAATCAAGCAATTCTACAATCTTACTTTTATCCTTATTACCAACATAAATATCTATATCATTAAACTCATCAGGATGATCTTCTACATAACAACCAAGTCCTACTATACAAGCATTAGGATTATTTCTTTTAATACGATTAATTATCTTTCTACTTTTAATATCAGCAGTATTAGTAACAGTACAAGTATTAATTATATAAACATCAGAGGTTTCATCTAAATTATTTACTACATCATATCCTGCTTCTATTAGTTTTAACATAATATATTCACTCTCATAAGTATTAACTTTACAACCTAATGTATAAACACATACCTTCATTACTTCACTTCCTCATCATATTAAAAATATTCTTTTATTTTACTTTTTATTTTATTACAAACTTTATGCTGACCATTACCATTAAGATGCAAGCCATCAAATAGGTCTTTAGATTCTAATAAATCATAAGCATCAATATAATCAACATTATTTTCTAGGCAAATTTCTTTTAATACAAAATCAAACAAAATGATTTTAGAATCCGAATAACATTTGTCCTTATTCCAAGGATAAAATTCTATTTCAGATTCATCTACTTATGTTAACCCAATAAATAATATATTGTCAGTATATTTTTTAGCATTATTAATTAAACTAATAATATTATTTTCAAATGCTTCAAGAGAAACTTTTTCTTCACCATTTATATTTTGTGTATCATTAACTCCTACAGAAAAAATGATTATTGAGTCTCTATCTTTATAATAAATCTTTTTACACTCATCATCAAATCTATTTTTAACATCTTCAGTAGTATCGCCACACATTTCAAAATTTAAAACATTATAATAATTATCACTAGAATCATGTTCTAAAATATGGCTTAATATATATTTATAATCAACAATTTCATCTCCAAAAACTAAAATATTAATATCTTTCATAGTTTCCTTCTTCCTTTTTAGCTATTCGAATTTTTCGAATAACTTAATTTGTAATAATTAATGTTATTAATTCGGCT
>CASEWH010000077.1 GCA_949291575.1 uncultured bacterium | reverse complement strand
ATTTAGACTTTTTATTTAGTTTATAAACTGTATATTCTTCCCCATCTATTGTAACAGTATATTTTTTATAATTAGAAGGTATTTTCCCATTATCTAAAAGATGAATAGTAAGTAAATCACTACCTAATTCTTGATATAAAGTATAATCTCCATCATCATAGATATAAAATTTAATATTACCTTTCTCATCTTTTAAAGCGACTAAAGTAATGTCTAAGGCTTCTATTTTATAAGCAGGTACTTCTTCATCATTAATTTTAACTGTTGTATCTACATAATAATCTTTAATTAAATCTTTTAACTCATCAGTTTTTCTAACGACACTTAAGTTATCTTTATTAACTTTTACATTAATAGGATCTTTTTCTTTAACATTAACAACTATTGTATAAGTTTTAGTAGAACCGTTTTCTGCTTCCACCACTACATTTATAGTATTAGCACCCTCATGAACTTCTACTTCTCCTGTACCAGTTATACTAGCTTTACTATCACTTGCTTTAGCATTAACAGTAACACTTGTAGTTCCAGCTTCTGCTTCCACTGTATAACTTGTTGTATTTTTATTAAATTCTGGACTTAAAGTAAGGCCTTCTACTTCAAGACTAGCAAGATTGTTATCACTACTATAATTTTTCTCTACTTCTTGTCTACTAATTAAATTAATAGTTGTACTATCAGTTGGACTAGTAACTACTTCATCCCATGAAGCGATAGAGGTATTTACTACAGATATAGTAGTAGAACCAGTACCTTTAACTCTAAAAGTATAAGTATAACTTTGACTAGTTTGACCCTCGCCATCGACATAACCAACTACATGGGTATTACCACTTAAAAGTTGTAGTTTATTACTATCATAATCTAAACTAAATTCCCAACTTCCTAAACCACTACTTTCACTTATAGTAACACCTACTGTAATATTGCCTCCAACTGTTCCAGTTGCAGTTGTCCCCGCCACAGAAATAGAGGCAGCCTCTACTACATGAGGACAAAAGAAAAGGAAGCTAAGTCCTAATATAAATAATATTTTTTTCAAGTTAATCACCCCTGTTCTATTGTACTATTACCAAGTATTTGTTTTTGAACTCTTAATAAGTCTACTACATCAACTGTACCATCTCTATTAGTATCACTAGCACGTCTATCATATGTAGATAAATTACTGCTTCCTAAAATATCTTTTTGAACTCTTAATAAATCAACAACACTAGTCTTACCATCACCATTATTATCACCATAAATAACAACTTTATAAGACTTAGTAGTAGAACCATTACTAATTACTAAAGTATCTCCAGTGCCAACATTACCACTAGCCTTATTTCCATATCTATCTAAATAACTATCAACTTTTAAGTTAGCATTAATACTACTTAACTTACTATTAATAGTATCGATATTGGTATTAAAAGAAATATTAGAAATAACATCTCCATCTATCTTAAAACCAGATGCAACAACACCAGTATTTACATCAATATCAGGAGTTGTAACTATTTCTTCTTCATTATCATCATCAGGTAAAATTACTTCATTATCATTAGGCATATTATTATAAACAGGTATTAAAAACTCATAAGTATTATTTAAAAGATTATTATTCTTATAACTTTTATAAATACTATATGCTTCCTGTGAATGAGCTCTTATATTAGTCATATACTGATGTGTATAAATAGGATAAACTGCATTAGGTGACACATTAAACTTCTGATAATATAAAGTATTTTGATTAGCATTAATATATTTACTTGCAATATATTCAGTACCACCCATAATTGCTTTTTCTTTACTATTCCAAGGTCTATTATATTCATGAACTGATGCATCAAAGCCTCCATTTGCCCATATCAAACCTCTAATTTGTGGAGATTGATAAGAACTATAAGCACCTATATTGAAGTAGTTATAAATACCACTATAAGTCTTACCATTACCACAAGAATTAAGAGCATTCCAACTATTAGGAACACTTGCATAACCTAAATTATTTAAACAACTATTATCAACTGAGAAAGTAAAACTACCTCCTGTTGTAGAAATACTATCAGTACTACCCTTTTCTTGTCTAATTCTACTAGCAAGGTATACTGGACTAACATTATAAGTTCTAGCAGTCTTCATTAAGATATTTATGTATTCATTAGTATTTAAGAAAGTTCCACTAGTAACCCCTCTAACAGCATCTTCTGTTTGAATAGATGAATTGTATTTTAAATTTTCAAACATAAAGATATATTGTTCTGATAAAAAGTTTCTAGGATCTAAATAATAAGATACTGTATCCCTACTTGCCACATACCAACCTGGTTCTATCTGTTGATATGTACCATTTTGATAATATGGCCATTCTTTACTTCTTAAAGTCTCATCAGTTCCATCTACTAAACTAATCTCTCCATAACTCTCATTAGTTACCGCTTCATCAAAAGAAATACCAATAGATATAGGAGTAAATATCCAGTTAGGATGTTTTTCGTGTAAAGCCTTTAAATAAGGTAAGTAACTCTTCCCAAATCCTTTACTTAACATTTCCTTTTCAAAATCCCCATTAAGGTCTACATCAGCGACATCAATAACTGCCTGGTCACTTGAACAAATATATCCTTCTAAATCATTATATTTAACCTTATACCAAGCATTCTTACAACCATGACCACTCTCACCATCAGTACTAATTACATCAACTTTAGTACCTGCTACTAACACTCCATCCGTAACACCTGTAATTAAAGAACCACCAGGTTTCTCTCTAAAATATTTATTAGTATTTAACACTATATAACTACTTGCATTAACAACAGGAATAAAAGTAAAAAGCATAACAAAGATGAGTAAAATACTAATTAACTTCTTCATACACTATCAACTCCTATCCTTCTATTTACATTATAACAGAATATTCTACAAATTTCTCTAAAAAAGATACAATTAACCGTCAACTTTACAATACAAACAAAAGTATAGAGGTTGAAAGATAGAAAATTATAGTCTATAATTATAGGGTATAGTTTTTTGTTTACGTGGAGGTCATTTAATGAGAAAGAATAAAGAGAATACTGAAGAAAAAAAAGATAAGAAAAAGAAGAAATGTAGATTATGGCTTTTAATACTGAGTATTATTGTTATATTAAGTAATATTTTTGCCATATATAATATCCTTTTATTAGGACCGATTGAAGAAGTAATAAGATATATTATTATAGGAATATTTGTTGTTTTTGATTTAATAATTATTTTTAAAGTTAGATCTAAAAGACGACATAAAGAAAAAAAAGCAAGATTATTAACATTCTTTTTAATATTATATCTAATTATAAACTG
This sequence comes from uncultured bacterium, assembly GCA_949291575.1. GTDB lineage: Bacteria > Bacillota_I > Bacilli_A > RF39 > UBA660 > Onthousia. The sequence goes on along the minus strand of CASEWH010000077.1, from coordinate 5,062 downwards.
TGCAATTAGTGGTTTGATAATGTATGCTTATGGTACACTTTCTAGTATTAATAGAGATACTGTTACCTACTCTAGTAGTTTAATTGCACCAAGTAGTAGTGAAATAGCAGATATTAAAGACTTAAAAGATAATACAATAGGAATACTTTCTGATGAATCATCCCCTGAAGGAAATATTATTCCAAATGAAGTAATTGATGAAAATAATCTAAAAGATGAAAATGAAATTGTTGAATATGATGATTACTTTACAGCAATGGCAGATTTATATGAAGGTGAAGTTGATTCAATCTTTGTTCCAACTGATTATCCTTCTATGTTTGCTAGTATGGAAACATATCAAAATATTAAAGATGATACAAAAATTATCTTAACTAAAGAAAAAGAAATGAAAAAAGCAAGTACTAGTAATAGAGAATCTTCTGCTGGTAAATCTGTAACAGAACCATTTACTATTCTTTTAATGGGTGTTGACTCTGCTGAAGAAGGTTTATCTAAGAATACAGTTGCAAATGGTGATAGTTTAATATTAGTTACTTTTAATCCTAATACTTTAAATGCTACAATGTTAAGTATTCCAAGAGATAGTTATGTTCCAATAGCATGTTGGAGTGGAACTCCTGAAAATAAAATAACTCATGCTGCCGCTTATGGTACTGACTGTATGATGGATACCATTGAAAACTATTTTGATGTTACAATTGATTATTATGCTAAAATTAATTTTAAAGGTTTAGTTAGTTTAGTTGATACATTAGGTGGTATTACTGTAGAAGTTCCTCAAGACTTATGTACAGATAATTCTAACCGTGAAGGACAAGTTTGTATCAATGCAGGAGTTCAAACATTAAATGGAGAACAAGCTTTAGTACTTGCAAGAAATAGAAAACAACTTGCAGCAGGAGATTTAGATAGAGGCTTAAATCAACAATTAGTTATCGAGGGAATATTAAATAAAGTTAAAGATATGAAGAGTATTAATCAAGTTATGGATGTATTAAATACTGTTACTAATAATCTTGATACTAATTTTACAGAGCAACAAATTTTATCATTCTATGATATCGCTAAAGACATTATGAATAATTCTCTACAAAAAGATGATGCTGACCTTATTAATATTGAACAGTTATACCTAGATGGTACTGGACAAATGATTTATGATGAGAGAAGTAGATTAGTATTATGGGATTATGTGCCTAATACAGCAAGTAGAGATGATATCGTAAAGGCAATGAAAGTTAATCTTGAACAAGAAGAACCTGAAATGATTAAAGAATTCTCCTTCTCTATCAATGATGAAGATTATGAGAAAACTGTAACTGGAACAGGTCCTTATAAAACAGCCTTTACATATGATTTATTACCTGACTTTACTGGAGATAGTATGAGTCAAGCAGAAAGTTATGCAAATGCTCATGGAATAAGAGTTACATTTAAAGGAAACAGTGGCTATGTAGTTAGTCAAAGTCTTCCTGCTAATAAGAGAATAGACTTAATAAGTGGTAGTGTTGTATTAACATTATCAGGTGGAACTAGTTCTACTGAACCTGAAGATGATACTAGCAATAATACTACAACTACTAAACCACCAACATCGAACACTGAACCTGAAGAACCAGATGAAGTACCAACAGAACCAGAAGAACCTATAGAGCCAGATACTCCTGAAGAAACACCATCAGATGAAGATGATATAACTGAAGTTATTCCTGGTACTCCAAGTACTACATCTTAAAAGAGATAAGCAAACAAAACTTATCTCTTTTTCTTATGGTTTTAAAGCTGTTATTGGTACTATATAAATAGAGGTATCAGGATCTTTATAAGCAGCTTCTAAGATTCCAACTATAACACACATAAACTTAGGTTTTTTAATCATTTTATTATAAAACTCTTTTAAATTTTTAATGGCATCATCTACTTCATTATACCCTAGTTTTATTTCAACTGCAGCATATTCTCCATCTTCGAATTTTAGTATTGTATCTAATTTTAAACCACTAACATTATCTCTAAAATGATATATTTTACCATCTAAATAATCCATATAAATTCTTAAGTCTCTTTCTACAAGAGCTTCAAAGAGAAATCCAAATGTGTTTAAATCACCTATTAATTTATCAACATTGAGATTTAAAAGAGAACAAGCAAGAGAGGGATCAACAAAATGTCTTTTAACTGATTTCCCTACTCTTTCTGGAGAATGATAATTAGAACTATATGGCTCTTGATTTTCTATTAAATGCATTCTTTCAAAAAAATCTAGATAATCTAAAAGTGTAGTTCTACTAGATAAAATATTACTTTTAATTTCATGTTCTTTAATATCTCTTATAAGTGTTTTATTACTTATTATTCTAGATTCATTTCTTGCTAAAGATTTTAATAACATATTCATTTTATTCTTATCTCTTACTTTTTCTTCTTCATCTAGTTTTACATTTAATATTGAGTCGATATAACTCTTTGGTATTAAAGGATAACTTTCTTTTTTTACTTTTAAACTTTCTTTCCAGCCTCCTCTTATCAAGAGAGTAGCAAGTTCTCTAATTTTTACTTCTCCAGTATTCTTATTAATATTCTTATTATCTAACATATCAGTTATAGAAACAACACCAGTAGAATCACCTGATTCATAAAGACTCATTGTTTCCATATAATCTTTGTCTCTTAAGCTCATAGTTTACTTCTCCTATTATTAACTTACTATATTTTTAAATTTATTAAATCAAATGAACAATTTTTAAGGATTTCAGTGGACACTTTTTAAGAAATCTATTCCGTGAGATTTTGCGATTTCATTCGGTGACTTTTTATTTTTTTAAACTTTCTAAATACTCCACCGCTTCATCAAATGTTCCTATCGCCTTAATTTCAATATCATAATCGTTCTTCTCTTTTTCTTTTAATGCTTCTTTATAATTATCCCCTTTAGGCACTAAAAACAAGTCTGCATCAGCTTTTACCGCTCCATTTAACTTATATTTAACACCACCAATTTCTCCAACACTACCATCACTACTTATAGTACCAGTTCCAACTATCTTAAGACCATTAGTTAAATCTCCATCAGTTAATTTATCATAAATAGCAAGTGTTAACATTAAACCTCCACTAGGACCACCTTCACTATCTTTAAATTTAAGCTCTACTTTAGGATTAGTCTTATATTCATAAATAGTACTAACAGAAACACCTGTTACTTTATAGTCTGCTCCTTCTTTAACAGTTGCAGTTACATCATGCTCCTTATTATCTCTAATAACAGTTACCTTAATCTTATCTCCTACTTCATGATTCTGAACCTCATTAGTATAATCTTCGACATTTTCAATATCTTTACCATTAACTTTTACTAACTCATCCCCTACTCTTAAGCCATCTTCTTCCTTATCTTCTACATAAATAACATAGAAATGTTCATCACTAATGCTTACCTCTTTACCTGCTTTATTATATGCTAACATGATAGCAGTTTGATTAGCATTTTCTAAGTATATTCTATTCCTAAACATAATATCTTCACTAGTCTCATCTTCATTTAACTCTACATCCTCTTGTTTTTCTATATCATATCCGGGAATAATATTACCTAATATGAAGGATGCTACATTACCTTCTAGTTCTCTAACATAGGCAAAATTTAAAGACCCAGAACTATCAGTACTCCCATCAACAACAACTCTATCATTAATATTAATAGTACCTCCTCCAGCATAAATATAATATGGTAAAGGAAAAGTAAAGACAAAGTAACAAATTATTAAAAATATAATAGTCTTATAATAATCTTTCATAAATTTTTTTATTCTTAAATAAACTTTATTAAGCATATCATCACACCTTACTAATACATTATACCAAAAGAAGGTAATAATATGAAAAAAAAATATCAAGAATTATTTGCAGTACTCATAATTTTATTTATTTATTTAGGAATTTTTATTAATCCCTCTTTAATTATAGAAAGTGGTATCTCTAGTATTAATATCTTTAAAACTAAACTATTCCCCTCAATATTTCCTTTCTTTGTCCTAGCATCATTATTATTAGAACTAGGTATTGCCACTAAAATAAGTAATAAATTAAACCCTATCTTCAAAAGATTATTTCATGTTGAAGGTAATAGTTCTTTTATTATTCTAGTTAGTATCATATCAGGCTTTCCTAGTGGTTCTAAATATGTTGTAGAAAGTTACAAAAATAAAACTATTGATAAATCTACTGCCAATTACCTCTTAACCTTTACTCACTTCGCTAATCCTCTTTTTATATTAGGTACCTGTGGTCTTATTTTAAATAGTCTATCCCTTGCCTATAAAATATTAATAATACAGATTATATCCAATCTAATTCTTGGTATTATTTTAAGACCTAAAGAGATTATCTCCTCTAAAAAGATAAATAATTATCAAAATAAATCATTTCTAGAAGCACTACCTAAAGCGATAAATGATGCTATTAAATTACTTTTATTTATGTTAGGAAGTATTACTTTCTTTATGTTTTTTAGCAAACTACTTACATCTTTCTTATCATTAAACACATTCTTTGAGACTATCATTACAGGAATACTTGATATGACTAGTGGTATTAGTTTAGTACCTAGTATTGATACTACTAACTATATAAGAGGATTACTTGTCTTAACTTTTATAACTTTTGGTAGTTTTTCAGTTCACTTACAAGTTCTAAATAATATAAAAGAAGAAGATTTAGAATATAAATACTTCTTCTTTGGAAGAATCATTGAAACATCTATTGCTCTACTTCTATACATACTATTTTAATAAACATAATTAACTGGACAATTTATCATAAAAGAATATGTTTCATCACTGAAATTTGGATGTGTTAAAATAATAGTAATTTTTAAATAGCCATTAGAAGCTGGAATATAAGTAATTTTTGAATCAGAAGAAAGCATCAAATCTACAATACCAGGTATCTCATAATCTATTACCTCTCCACTTCTACCATAACTAATAACTCCTCTATCTGGATCAATTTTTATAGTTGTAGTATAACTATTAGGAGTATCAAAAGTAAAAGTAGCACT
>CASEWH010000076.1 GCA_949291575.1 uncultured bacterium | reverse complement strand
TTAATATTAATATTAATAAATATATTGATTTAATTGGAAGATATGCTTTATATGGAGAATATGGATATTATATTAGCCAATGTATAATTTATTCTATTTGTGCTGATAATTTAAGTCTTCCTTTTAATCGTATTAGAGATTACGTTAATAGTGTGGAGTTAAAATTAACAGGGTATGAAATTGTAACTTTTTTAAAAGAAAAAGAGAAAGAAGATAATAAAGATAAACCTAAAATAAGTAGAAGTAATAATTCTAAATCACAGGAATTTGCAGATAATTTTATGAAGAAATTAACTGCTTCTACTTATAAACTTAATTCTACTACTTTAGACTACTTTAATATGTATATTAATAATTTAAAACAAAATACTATTAATTTAATTGACCTTGTTAATAATATAGGTAATGATGATTATAAAGAGTTATTTGATAATTTAGATATTAAAATACTTAATGGTGAAATCTACTATGACGATGCAATTAGACTTTGCAAACCTATTATTTATAATGTTTTAAAACTTAGAGAAATGGAAAAGAAGGCTAATAGTTTAGAGACATATTTATCATTTAGTGTAAATAATGATTATTTAAGAAGTAAAGGCATAACCTTAAGTGATATATGTCCAACTGTTAGTTATCAAGTTCCTTATTTTGAAACAATGAGTGAGGATGGTTATATTGAACTTTCAGATAATCAAAAAAAGCTGATGCTTGATGATAATATAAAAAGCTATTCTTTAATGTTAAAGCAATTAAAGAGCTTATAAAAAGCAAGTTATATAAATAAAACTTGTTTCTATTTGTTCTAAAGTATCACTTATGATGTTGTTTAGTCAGGAATACTTAGTAATTTAGATTATGTCAACTAAGTATTCCTAATTTTTCTTTATCATAAAAACATTTTTCAAGTTGTAAAGATAAGTGTTTTATGATAAAATTTAATTGTTATTTATTGCCCCATAGCCAAGTGGTAAGGCAGTGCGCTCTGACCGCATTATGCGTTAGTTCGAATCTAACTGGGGCAACCAATTTAGATAATTATTTTTTTAATAGATGGAGTGATTTAGATGAATAAAGAACTTGCAGAGATTTTATTTCCTGATATCAAGATAACTGTAGATGAGATTGAAGCAAAATATCCTGCTAGAGATTTGAGTGATGGAGCATATGTTACAAGATTTGCGCCTTCTCCTACAGGTTTTTTACATGTTGGAGGTTTATATGGCTCTTTCCTTGACTCTATGCTTGCTAAACAAACTGGTGGTATTTTTTATCTTAGAGTAGAGGATACTGATAGTAAAAGAGAAAAAGAAGGAGCATTTGATGCTATTCTTGATGGTCTTAAAGCTTACGGTTTCGTTTATGATGAAGGACCTGATAAAGGTGGTGCCTATGGACCATATATTCAGAGTGAAAGAGCAGAAATATATCAAGTTTATGCTAAAAAGTTAGTTAGCGAAGGTAAGGCATATCCTTGTTTTATGAGTGAAGAAGAAATCGCTGATATTAGAAGTGGTCAAGAATTAAGAAAAGAAAAAATTGGTATTTATGGAAGTTATGCTGTTGATAGAGATTTAACCCTTGAAGAAGTAAAAGAACATCTTGCTAATGGTGATAGTTATGTTATTCGTTTAAAATCACCAGGTGATTCTCATAATGAAGTAATCTTACATGATTTAATTAAAGGTGATATTGTATTACCAGAAAACGATATCGATGAAGTAATACTAAAAAAAGATGGTATTCCAACTTATCATTTCGCTCATGTTATAGATGATCATTTAATGCATACAACTCATGTCTTAAGAGGAGATGAGTGGGTACCTAGTTTTCCTAAACATTTACAACTTAATCAAGTTTTAGGGTTTAAACCATGTAAGTATGCACATCATGCACCTCTTACTAAAAAAGAAGATGGTAAAATACGTAAGTTTAGTAAAAGAAAAGATCCAGAATTTGCTGTTAGCTTTTATGAAGAAACAGGTATACCTAAAGAAGGTGTTAGACTTTATCTTGCAACACTAGCGAATACTAACTTTGAAGAGTGGTATTTACAAAATAAAGATAAATCTATAGAAGACTTTAAATTCTCATTTAAGAAGATGCCTACAGGTGGAACTTTATTTGATATGGAGAAGTTAAATAATATCTGTAGAACTTATTTTTCAAGAATTAGTGCCGAAACTATTTATAATGATGCTTTAGAGTATTATAAAAAGTATGATAAAAAGTTCTATGATTTAATGGTTAAAGATAAAGATAAGTTAATTTCATTCTTAAATATAGAACGTGATAGTAAACGTCCAAGAAAGGATATTGCAACATATAAAGATATAAAAACAGAAAGTGCCTATATCTTCAATGATTTATTCTATCAAGACAGAAATGAAACCTATAAAGATATAGATGATAAAATCGATTATGATGTTATTAATAAATATATAGAGATATATCAAGATTTTAACAGTGAAGATGATTGGTATAATCAGATTAAAGTGCTTGCCGAAGAAATGGGTTATGCCCCTAGTGTTAAGATGTATAAAGAAGACCCAAGTTTATATAAAGGCCATATAGGAGATGTTTGTGAGATGATTAGACATCTACTTACAGGTAGA
>CASEWH010000075.1 GCA_949291575.1 uncultured bacterium | reverse complement strand
TTAAAGAATATATTAGTAGTTATGCTAAATATTTAGGTTTAGATAGTGATAAACTGCTTGATGAATTTAATGAATATATGTTTGAGTATACCTCAAAAATACCAGTAAAAGAAATTGAGAAAATTGCTAAAAAAGATGCTAAAGAAGAGACAGGAAAAATAGTTAGTCCTTACACCAAAAAGCCAAGAAAGCATACTAATGCTTATTATGCTGGCATCTACATTGTAATTATTTTACTTGTAATATTAGCAATTGTATGGAGTGTTAAACAAATTACAGTGGATAATCATGTAACTAGTGAAATTGGTTATGTAAAATTTTAGGAGGAATTATGAATTTACCAAACAAATTAACAATAGGAAGAATTATTACAGCGATCATTATTTTAATTATGTTAATCATTCCTTGGGATAACTTAGGTATAGTATTCCCAACATTCCAAGTAGCAGGTCGAATTCCAGTTAATTTAAAATATATTATCGCGGGTATCCTTTTTGTTTTAGCGGCCCTAACAGACTTTTTAGATGGACACATTGCTAGAAGTAGAAATCTAGTTACAGACTTTGGCAAAGTAATGGATGCCATAGCAGACAAAGTATTAGTAAATGGCTTACTTATCATTTTAGCTTATGATGGATTTATCAGTATTGCGATTCCCGTAATTATTATTACTAGAGATATTTTTGTTGATTCTTTCAAAATGGCAAGTGGTAAAAAAGGAAAAGTAGTCGCTGCCTCATTTACTGGAAAAGCTAAGACGATGTGCATGATGATAGGTATGGCCTTAACCATGTTTTACAATTTACCATTTGAGTTAATTGGTATTAATATTGGCTATGCTTTAATGATTATTGCTACAATCCTATCAGTAATTAGTGCTTGTGAGTATTACTATAACGCCAAAGATACATTTAAAGCTAAGTAAGAGCAAAAGCTCTTTTTTTAATACTTTAAAATATACAATTTAACAAATCGCAAACCAGATTCCACGGTTCGACAAATTTCGACTTCTCTTTGTGTTATGATAGATTCTAAATCTTAAATGAGAGGAGGTGCATCATGAAAACAGATACATTTATTAAATTAACAAATGATATCTTATTTAAATATGTCTTTAGTCATAAAGAAGTAACTTTTGATTTATTAAACTCTTTCTTTGATTATATTGGTATTGCTAAAAAAATAGAAAACTTACAAGTATTTAAAGATTATTCGATATATGGTACTAATCTTGAAGATAAAGTTTTCTATAGTGATGTAATAGCTATTTTAGAAGATACTGAGTATATGTCTATAGAAATGTATACATCATTTACTCAAGAAGAATTTATGAAAAGTGCATCTTATTTATCTAGATTATTTGCTAATCAATTAAAAAGAGGAGATCTTTATACAAAAGCAAAAAAAGTATACAGTATCAACTTTATAACTGGAAATTATAAAGAAGAAAATAAAGATATAGTAAATGATTATGGATTTGTAAGAAAGATAGAAACACCTAACTTAGATAATGAATTTATTGTAATGTATCTAATAAGGCTTGATAAAGTAAGTAAAATAGTATACAATAAAGGTGAATCAAGATTAATAAGGTGGGTAAGACTAATGAATTCAGAAAGTTTAGAAGAAATGAAAAAAATAGGAAAAGGAGATGAAGTAATGGAACAAGCGATAGCTTATGTAAATCAATTTTTAAAAGAAGAAGGAACAACATTTCAAGATAAGATAGAATATGAAAAAGCTAAATCAGAAGCTAAAGGTGAAGCTAAAGGCCGTGAAGAAGACAAAAAAGAAACAGCCAAAAATATGCTTCAAGATGGCGTAAGTATTAAATCTATTATGAAATATACAGGTTTAACAGAAAAAGATATTCGTAATATTATGAAAGAATGCTAATAATTTAGCATTTTTTCATACTTTAAAATAT
>CASEWH010000074.1 GCA_949291575.1 uncultured bacterium | reverse complement strand
TTAAAGTTAAATATTCCAAACTCTAAAATGCGTTATATCTTTATAGGCTTAAAAAGAATAGAGATAACTTCTTATGAAGAAGAAAATGGCATATATTATGCTAATTATAAAGAAATAAATAATAATAAAGATAATTCTATAGAAGAAGATAAATACTTAAATATGTTATATCGTAATTATGAGAAGTATGTAAGAGAGATATCCTCTGTTAGTAATGCTATGTTAGGTGAGATATCTTCTATTAAAAACTTAGATAAATTAACTGATTTTATTGTTTCTTTTCTTAATTTATCACCTGACGTTAAGAAAGAATATCTATATGAACTTAATCCTATTAAAAGAGCGATGAGTCTTGTTAGTCAATTAAAAGAAGAAATAACACTTGCTAAGTTAGAAAAAGAAATAGAGACAAAAGTTCATAAAAAAATAGATGATGATCAAAGAAAATATTATTTATCTGAGAAGTTAAAAATAATATCTAATGAATTAGGTACTGTTAGTAGTAAGAGTTTAACTATAGATAATTTTAATAAGAGATTAAAGAGGCTTAAATGTTCTAATAAAGTAAGAAATAAGATTAAAGAAGAAATAGAACATTATAAATCTATAAATGAAAATGTACCTGAAGCTTCTATATTAAGAGAATATCTTGATTTAATGTTAAGCTTACCTTGGGATTATAAGACTCGTGATATTACAGATATTAAAGAAATAGAGAATACTTTAAATAATAGTCATTATGGTCTTTCTAAAGTAAAGGAGAGAATTGTAGAGTATATTGCTGTTAAACAAAATTCTCCTAAAGAGAAGAGTCCTATTTTATGTCTAATAGGACCACCTGGAGTAGGTAAGACATCTCTTGCTAAAACTATTGCAAAAGCCCTTAATAGACGTCTTATTAGTGTCTCTGTTGGTGGTGTTAATGATGAAGCAGAGATTGTAGGTCATAGAAGAACTTATGTAGGAGCCTTACCTGGTAGAATAATTAGTGGTATTAGAAAGTGTGGTAGTTCAAATCCTGTCTTTATTATAGATGAGATAGATAAAATGACCAAAAACTATAGAGGAGATCCTGCTAGTAGTCTTTTAGAAGTCTTAGATAAAGAACAGAATAGTACTTTTTATGACCATTACTTAGAAGAAGAATATGACCTATCTAATGTCCTATTTATTGCCACTGCTAACTATGAAGACCAAATAGCACCTGAACTTAGAGATAGATTAGAAATTATTTACTTAGATTCATATACTGAGTATGAGAAGTTATCTATCGCTAAAAACTATTTAATACCTAAAGCTTTAGATGAACATGGACTAACTGCTTTACAAGTTAATTTTAGTGATAAAGCAATACTTGATATTATTAATTATTATACTAAAGAAGCAGGTGTTAGAAATTTAGAGAGATTAATATCTAAGATACTTAGAAAAATAGTTAAAAAAGTCTTAACTCTTAATGAACCAGTATTTTATGAGATAACAAGTAAAGACTTAGAAGAATACTTAGATAGAAAGATTTATACAAACAAAGAAAATAAAGAGACTAAACTAAAAGGAGTAGTTAATGGCCTTGCTTATACAGAGTATGGTGGAGATATACTACCTATAGAAGTAAATCATTATAAAGGAAGTTCTAATTTAGTTTTAACAGGTTCATTAGGGGATGTTATGCAAGAATCTGCTAAGATTGCTTTAAGTTATATAAAATCTAATGCTAAGAAATTTAATCTATCTAAATCTATCTTTGATAATGATATACATATCCATGTACCAGAGGGTGCTATTCCTAAAGAAGGACCAAGTGCAGGTATCGCTCTTACAACCGCTTTAATTAGTGCTTTTACTAATATTAAGATATCTACTAAGATAGCGATGACAGGAGAAATAACATTACAAGGAGATATTTTAAAAATAGGTGGTGTTAAAGAAAAAGTATTAGGAGCATATAGAGAAGGAGTTAAAACTATTTATTTACCTTTAAAAAATAAAGAGGATGTTAAAGATGTACCTAAAGAGATAAGAAGTAAGCTAGAATTTATTTATGTCTCTAATTATAAAGAATTATATAGAAAATTATTTGTTAGTGAGGAAATATGCAACTAAGGGATTTATCTATAGAAAATAGACATTATGCTTTAAATATAAAAGCAGATATGACAGATGACAATAGATTGGAAGTTTTAAAAACTAATGATTATAATGCTACTATAAAGGGAATACATGCTCTACTTGTTAGTGAACCTGACTTTTTCCTTATAAATGAAGATTTTTTAAACACAGCTTTAGAAGTATCTACAATATATAATGATAGATATGCTAGAGATAGATTAAGCAAGTTAAAAGAATTAGATGTAAGTGAGATAGAGAAAAGAGCAAGTTCATATATAGAAAGCGAATATTTAAAAAGAGAATTTGTCTTTACTTATATAGATTATTTAGATTTATTAGAATTAGATGATTTACTATTAAGAGAAACTAACTATCATTATCTTTTAGGTAATCCTTACATTTTACATTCTATAAGTTATTTAAAGAAAGAGTTTAGTGATTATTATAGTATTAATAGAAAAGCTGATAATTATCTATTAACCATATTAAATATCTTAGAGAAAAGAGGATATTATGATACTGAGCCAGCTTTTTCTATTAATAGTGTCTTAGAATTATTTCCTAATAGAGAAGAAGAAAAGATTATTACTTTTGCTAAGAAAATACAGTAATAATCTTTTTATATTATCATATATTAGAACTAAGGAAAGGAGATAAAAATGAAACAAATAGTAACTTTAGAAAAAGAGATAGCTTTTAAAACTATGGTGGGGGAAATTAGTAGTATTTCATTAGAACCTGATTTATCCTTTATTAATGATAGTGAAATAGAAGGTAACTTGATAATATCCGGTACTTATAAAATGACAGAAGCTAGTACTATAGAAGAAGACTTTAATTATAAAGTACCAGTTGAAATTATGCTTACAACTTCTTTAGAAGAAGGAACAAGAGGTGTAGATATAAATAACTTTACTTATGCGATAGTTAATGAAGAGGCTTTACAAATAAATGTAGAACTTATAATTGAAGGGTTAGAGAAGATAGAAGTAGAAGAGGAAAGTGAAGAAGAAGATAACAGTGATGTAAGAGATGCTAGTGATGAGGAAGATAATAGTACAAGAGAAGAGATAGAAGTACTAACTACAGAAGAAAGTACTAAAGAAGAACTTCCTAGTTTTGAAGAAGTAGAAGAATTACCAAGCTTAGAAAACATTGATGTTAAAGAAGAACCTGTTATGATGGAGGAAACGATAGAAGTAGAGCCTACTATGAAAGAAGATACTAATAATAAACAAGTAATGGATTCTATATTTTCTGCATTCGCTAATACAGATGAAACATACTCTACTTATTCAGTTTATATTTTAAGAGAAGATGATAATCTAGATGAAGTTATGTCTAAATATAATACTAATAGAGAGGTACTTTCAGAATATAATGACTTAGATAACTTAAAAGTAGGTGCTAAACTAATTATTCCTACGACAATAGAAGTAAATGATCAATAAATATACTTACTTAAAAGATATTAAAGTAATAGATTATGATGACGATAGAATTTTAATTAAAAGAAAAAAGAAATATGATATAGATAAAATATATAAATACTTAGATGATCATAATGTTAGTAACTATCTAAAACCCTTTGAAATAACTGATAGAGAATTATACTTTAATTATCTAGATAAAAGAGAATTAGATAATGATGAACTTGCTAAACACTTAGTTTATGCCCTATCAGATTTACAAAATAAAACTACTATATATAAAGAGATAGATAAAGATAAATTAAAAGAAGAGTATGACTCTTTTAATAATAGAATAAACTACTTAGAAGAGTATTACTTTACTATGCAAGATATAATAGAAAATAAAGTATATATGGCACCATCTGAATATCTTTTTATAAGAAATGTATCTATTATATATAGTGCCTTAAACTATTCTAGACATTTAGTAGATTCTTGGTATAAAATAATGAAAGAAAAAAGAAGAGAAAGATATGTTTATACTCATGGTAAATGTGAATTAAGTCATTTTATATCATCAGATAAAGATTATTTTATAAGTTTAGAGAAAGCTCATATCGATAGACCATGTAAAGATTTTATTAGATTTTTTAAGAAAAATTATGAAGATACTGATATGATAAGTAATTTTAGACTTTATCAACATAGATATCAGTATAAAGAAGAAGAGTATCTTTATTTTCTTATAAATATAACTATACCAGATAAAATAGATATCTATCCTTCTAGTTTAAATAAGTGTTTAGAATTAACTAAGTTTTTTGATAGATTAAAACTAACTAGTGAGTTTATCTTAAAAAATGAGAAAGATAAGAAGCACTATGAAAAGCACTAGTTCTATCAATAATAACAAAGCATGTATTCTTGTAACTAAAAATAAAAGAAGTACTGCTTGATAACAGATAATGACTGCAAGGGCAAGAAGAGTTCCTAAATAGAAGATACTGGTTCTTCTTTTTTGTTTGCAAAAATTACATCTACAGAAAGGACTATGTTTATTTCCTTTAAAACGCATAAACATCACCTGTAATAGTTTATGAAATAGTAAAAAAGATGTTAAAAATCTAAAAATAATGATAGAATGGAAGTAGGGGAAGTGGAACTTATGAAGTACAGTATGGAAAATATTGATGAAAGAACAAGAAAAATATTAGGCTTTGATAAAGATGAGGTATTAGAGTATGATGAAGTTGTTGATAGATATCTTTTAACACTTGCTAATTATGCTACTAATATAGATGATGAAACATTCTTTACACCTTTTATATTTCACAATTTAAATTATAGTTTATATCACTTAACAGGTTGGACTTTAAGTAATTATTCAAGAATTATAACAGATGAAGAAGTATCAAAAAGAATGGATGAAAATGAACATTATAATTTATTGATAAAAGCGGCAAGTTTAGTAATAAACAGGTTTGCTCAAAATGGTATGGAGGATGTTGCTAATAAAGAAGGTGCGACACTTTATGTAATTGCCAATGCAATATATGATTATGAGAAGTCTTTAGAAGATATAGATACGAAAACTCTTAGTTAGGATGTGAAGTTATGAGAAAAATAAATACATTAATTAAAAAAAGCGATATTACTAAATTAAAGAGTTATTATGGGGAAGCTTTAGGAAATAAAGATTTTAAAGATTATGTAGATAATCTTGATTTAAGTAGTGATGTTTTAATTAATTATACTGCTAGTATAGAAGATGCTGTTAAAGAAAAAAAAGCATGTAAGGACTGTCCTGGACTTAAAAATTGTCCTAACACTTTAAAAGGACATGTATATACTGCTCTAAAAGATAATAATGGTTTAAACTTTAGTTATATACCTTGTAATAAACTTATTAAAGAAGAAAATACTTATGCTTATAAAAAGAATATCACTTGTTTTGATTTACCTAAGGAAATAAGTGAAGCATCTTTTTCTAAAGCATATAGAGATGATAATAAACGTTTGCCTATCTTTAAATACTTTAAAGAATTTATGGATAGTTACCTAAAAGATAAGAAAGGTAAAGGACTATACTTAAGTGGTTCTTTTGGAAGTGGTAAAACTTATTTAGTAGCAGCACTTTTTAATGAACTTGCTAAGAAAAACATATCTTCAGCTTTAGTATATTATCCAGAACTATTAAGAAGTTTAAAATCATCTTTTGGTAGTGACTATGAAGAGAAGTTTGACTTTATTAAGACAGTCCCACTTTTATTATTAGATGATATAGGAGCAGAGAATACTACATCGTGGAGTAGAGATGAAGTATTAGGACCAATACTACAGTATCGTATGGAAGAAGAATTACCTACATTCTTTACATCTAATTTAACTTTAAGTGAGTTAGAAGCTTCTTTAAGTATTACTAATAGTGGTACTGAGAAAGTAAAAGCGAAAAGAATAATAGAAAGAATTAAACAGTTGACAGTTCCTTTAGAGTTAATTAGTAAAAATAGAAGAAATTAATTATGATAAGTAAAAAAAGTTTTAGAGGTAGTTATGGATAATAAAATAAATAACATAATATAATAATTTTTAGAAAATACTAATCTTGAAAATGAAGAAGAGTTAAATGAAAGTCTAGAATTTGAAAAGAAAAGACTAGAACAAGAGGGTTATTTTGATAAAGAGAACACTGGTTCATTTTATGGACTTTTTGAGACAATGCCTTATATTCGCCCTGTCATAAATATAACTTTAGAAAATGCTACTATTTTAGGTGATGGTACTACTTCTAACCCTTACGTCATATCTTATAATTAACAATTTAACCTCTTTCATTAGTTGATAATAAACATTAGTAATGTTATAATAATATCGACTTTTAATGAAAGGGGTGTCTTTATGTTTGTAGATGAAGTAACACTTAAAGTAATTGCAGGAAGTGGTGGAGATGGTTGTACTGCTTTCCGTCGTGAAAAATATATTCCTATGGGAGGACCTTATGGAGGTAATGGAGGACATGGTTCTGATATTATCTTTAAAGTAGATGAAGGACTTCATACCTTGCTTGATTTGCGTTATCAAAAAGAGATAAAAGGTAAGAAGGGTGAGAATGGTAAAGGTAAGAATCAACATGGTAAAGGAGCGGAACCTTTAGTTATTAAAGTTCCACAAGGTACAGTTGTAACAGATTTAGATACAGGTCTTATTCTTGCCGATTTAAAGGGTAAGAATGACTCTGCTGTTATTGCTAAAGGTGGTCGTGGAGGACGTGGTAATACGGCTTTTAAAACCCAAACCAATACCGCTCCAAACTTCTCTGAAAATGGAGAACCAGGGGAAGAAAGAACTATAAAAGTAGAACTTAAACTCCTTGCCGATGTTGGTCTTGTTGGACTTCCTAGTGTTGGTAAAAGTACTATTATTTCTAAAGTAAGTAAAGCTAAACCTAAGATTGCAGAGTATCACTTTACAACATTGAAGCCAAACCTTGGAGTAGTACGTGCATCTAATGGTAAAACTTTTGTTATGGCAGATCTTCCTGGATTAATAGAAGGAGCTAGCAAAGGAGAAGGATTAGGTGATAGATTCTTAAGACATATAGAACGTACTAGAGTAATATTACACGTTATTGATATGGCAGGTACTGAAGGAAGAGATCCTTATGAAGACTATGTTCTTATTAATAAAGAGTTAGAAGAATTTAATAAAAAACTACTTACTAAACCTATGGTAATAATTGCAAATAAAATGGATATTGAAGGTAGTATTGATAACCTTGATAAATTTAAAGAGAAAGTTAAAGATAAGAAAATATTTGAAGTGACTGCCCTAACTAGTGAGGGCCTTAGTGAAGTAGTAGATTACTTAAGCAATTTATTAGACACTATAAAAGAAGAAAACCTTTATGAAGATGATGCTTTTGAATCCCATGTCTTATACAAATTTAAAGAAGAAAAGCCTTTTACAATTGAAAAAGAAGGTGAAGACTTTGTAATTAAAGGAGAAAAAGTAGAGAAACTATTTAGAATGACTAAGTTTACTGATGAAGGTATTAAAAGATTTAGTAATAAATTAAGAAAAATGGGTATCGATGAAGAGTTAGAGAAAATGGGTGCAGTTGATGGGGATATGGTTAGAATATTAGATTTTTACTTTGAGTATCGTAAATAATGAAAGACTTAGATAGATTATTAAATCCTAATAAGAGATTTTTAGAATATCAAGATTATCTAATAGATTTAATCGCTAGTTCCTATCATAAAAGTTTTAAAGACTTAATCGCTACAAGAATTAAAGATGCCTTTTACTTCTTTGATTCAACTCCTGATGTTACTTATGAAAGCTTGTATAATTTAGATAGTAGTTTAGATAATTTAAAATATTATAAATCATTAATGGATGACTATATGAGTAAGGGAGAAAAGTTACAAGATGAAATAGATGATTATACTCTTAGATATTTAAAAGAACTGTTAAATATTAGTGATGATGTATTTAATAAAAATAAAGAAGTTATTCTAGGACTTAGATTTGATGCTTTTGATAAAAAATATAAAAAATATTTAACTTATGATAATGAAGTAAGAGACTTACTTTTAGAATTACAACAAGATTATATAGATACTTGTAAAAGAATAGGAATTATTCCTTTATTAGATGAAGAAAAACTAGATGATTGTATAGACTTTCTTAAAAGACAAGAGAAAGTATTAGAGAGAAATGTTATAAAAAACTCTATCTTTGGTAAAAATATCTTAGATAGATTAGGGGATATACCTTTTTATAAGAAAATACTTCTTGCAAGAAATATAGTTTTTTTTGAAGAAGATTTTGATAGTGATGTAACTGCTATTACATCACTATCTAAAAAATATTCTAAGACTTTTATTTCATTTCCACTTTTAAAAAAATATCATGATAGATGTCTTGATATAAATCTTTTACATGAACTTATACATGTAAGTGAAATGAATGATAAATATTGTAGTTTTATAATAAATAAAGATTATAGTATCTTTAATGAATTTAGAACACAGGAAAAAGCGAGAAGTTTATTTAAAAGATTAAGAAAAGATAATATTTATATCTTTGATTTAGATAATAATAATAATATTTCATATAAGAGTGCCTATGACTTTTATATTCCTTTAGTTAATCCTTTATTAGATAATTATAGAGAACTTTTTGATTCTTCTGCTATCAATAATAGCCTTTCTCTTATTAATGACAATTTAGGAAAAGATAATTTTACAAATTATTGTATCTTTTTAACAGGTTTATATGAGAATGACTTTAATATGCATGGGCAATCTTTTGATAGAGATACTATAAATAAAAATAGTGATTTTATAAATAAAATGAAAACATATTCAAAATAAAAAATGTATCTTAGTGAACAAGATACATTTAGACTATCATTTACTTAGGAATACTTAGTAACGAATGGTTTAACTAATTTGTACTTGTTTTTGAGCAAGAAAGATTTCTTAATATTATCATTGATAATAATTATTATTCTTTTAATTATATACAACTAAGAAAAACACTCTATTAATTAGTATATTCAACCTATCTTTTTGGGGTAATATCCAAACGCAAACTAAGTACTCCTCATGTAAAGAAAATTTACATATTCATATTAGCATAAAGATTTGATTGTTTCAATAATTTTAATACAAAAATTCATAAAAAATGTATCTTGTTCGATTGATTAACAGATACATTTGTGTTATTATTTACCTAGGAATACTTAGTAATGGGTGTTTTGCCTCTTTTCACTTCTTGATTTCAGGGGGTAGAAAGGGGACTTGCTTATGACAAAAAAGGATTTTTTAATAACTATGTTAATAGTGATTATAATACTTTTAATAATATACAACTAGAAAAAGCACCCTATTACAACTTTGTAATTAGGGTGTTTACCAAAATAATGTTTTTGAGGTAACACCCCAATGGCAAACTAGGTATTCCTCTTTTTTATAATATGTAAATTCTCTTTACATATTCATATTATCATAAATAATTAATTTTATCAAGAGGGATGATTTTATGACTTTGACTATAGATAATGAAACTTATAATTTAGAGATTGTTAAGAAAAGTACTACTAAAAATATTTATATTAGAGTTAAAGATGATTTAACTATCTATGTAACATGTAATACTTTAACTTCTAATAAAAAGATAATGAGTGTAGTAGAAGAAAATTTAGATTCTATTAGAAAAATGATTAAGAAAGTTAAAGAAAAAATAAAATTTAATAGTGAATTTTACTATTTAGGTAAAAAATATGATATTATATATACAGAGTTTTGTGACTTTAAATTAGGTGATAATAAAGTTTTTATTAAAAGAGGCTTTGATTTAGATAAATGGAAGAAGAAACAAGCTTTAGGTATTTTTAGTGAACATCTAGAAATGTGTTATAATAACTTTACTAGAAGTATTCCTCATCCTAAATTAAGACTTAGGAAGATGACTACTAGATGGGGAGTATGTAATGTTAAGACTCATGTTATAACACTTAATACAGAATTAATTACTAAAGATATAGGTTGTCTTGATTATGTTATTTATCATGAGTTAAGTCATTTAATAGAAGCGAATCATTCTAAGAAGTTTTGGGCTATTGTTGAAGAAAATTGTCCTGATTATAAGAAGTGGAGAAAATTAACTAATAAATATGGAGAAGAGGAGTAGTATGGTTATAACTAGTTTAGATAATGAGAAAGTTAAGTACTATTATAAATTACAGAAGAAAAAGTATCGTGATTTAAATAATGAATTTATAGTAGAAGGAGAACATTTAGTATTAGAAGCTTATAAAGCTGGTGTTTTGAAAGAAATCCTATTAGAAGAAGGAGAGGTATTACCACTAGATGTAGAACAGATTGAAGTAAGTAGAGAAGTCTTAAAGAAAATAAGTACTTTAACTTCTCCTCCTAAGATGGTAGGGTTATGTGAGAAGATAATAGATACAACAATAGGTAAGAGAATACTAATATTAGATGAAATACAAGATCCAGGTAATATGGGTACTATTATTAGAAGTGCAGTTGCTTTCAATATAGATACTATTGTAATAGGAGATAATACGGTAGATGTTTATTCTCCTAAAGTAGTAAGAGCGACACAGGGAATGATTTTTCATGTACCAATAGTTTTCTATTCCATAGATAAATTAATTCCTATCTTAAAGAAATTAAAAATACCTGTACTTGCAACTAATGTTAAGTATGGTGAGGAAGTAAAGAACTTATCTCAAGATGAAAAAGAAACCTTTGCCCTCATAATAGGTAATGAAGGTAATGGTGTTAATCCTAAGTATTTAGAACAAAGTGATAAATTTATCTATATACCAATGAATGATGTAGTAGAAAGCCTTAATGTAGGGGTTGCTACTTCTATAATTCTTTATGAAATGGATGGATCTAATGAACAAATTATATATAGGTAAAATAGTTAATACCCATGGTATTAAAGGAGAACTTAGGATTAAAGATAACTTAACTATTAAACAAAGAGATGAGATATTTAAGATAGGAAGTAATTTAATTATAGAAGATAAATCTTATAAAATAACTAGTTATAGAGTCCATAAAGACTACGATATGGTTACATTCGAAGGCTTTAATAATATAAATGAAGTATTGTTTTTGAAGGGTAAAAAAGTATATAAATCTAAGAATGAAATTAATCTTAATAATGAAGATATCTTAGATAGTGAACTTATTACTTATAAAGTTAAAACTACTGATAATATAGAGGGTAAGATTCTTGATATAGAAGAGACTGGTAATAATTATAAGATACTTAGATTATTAATAGATAATAATGAAGTATTAGTTCCATACCATAAAGATTTTGTGAAGATAGATAGTAATAAAAAAGAAGTTATAGTTAAACTTCTATAGGAGGAAGTTATGAAAATAGATGTTTTAACCTTATTTCCTGATATGTTTGATAGTGTATTTGATGAATCTATTATTAAAAGGGCAATTAGTAATAATTTAGTAGAAATTAATATTCATAATATTAGAGATTATAGTAACAATACTCATAAAAAAGTAGATGATACTCCTTATGGGGGAGGAGCAGGGATGGTTTTAATGTGTCAACCTATATTTGATGCCGTTAAAACTTTAAGAAGTGATAATTCTAAAGTAATATTATTAACTCCAAGTGGTAAGTTATACAAACAGAGTATGGCAATAGATTTATCTTTAGAAAAACATTTAATTATCATCTGTGGTCATTATGAAGGCTTTGATGAGAGAATTAAAACAATTTGTGATATGGAAATATCTATAGGAGACTATATCTTAACAGGAGGAGAAATACCTTGTATGGTCTTAATTGATTCTATTACAAGACTAATAGATGGTGTTATAAGAAAAGAAAGTTATCAAAACGAATCATTTACTGATAATCTTTTAGATTATCCAACTTATACAAAACCTAGAATTTATGAAGGATTAAGTGTTCCTGATGTCTTAGTTAATGGAGATCATGCCAAGATAGATAATTGGAGAAGGGAACAACAAATTAAACTAACAGAAAAGAATAGACCTGACCTATTAAAAGGAGATGATTCAGTTGAATAATTATTTAATAATAGAAAAGAGTTTTACTTATAACGGAGATTTAACTTTAGGAAAAGAGCTAACTATTAAGTCACACGATAACAAAGTATCTATATATAGTTTAGATATCCAAAAAGTCTTTATTAGTAATAAAGTCTATAAGAAATATTTAAAGTTATTAAAGTTAGTTAACTTTTATTTAACTAGTGATGATGATACAGGTACTGCCTATCATGAGGCCTTAAATGAAATAGAGAAGTTTAGACAATTAGTTAAAAATAAATATAGAGCATACCTTTTAGAAAAAACTCTAAAAGAAATGTCTTTAGAACTTCAAAAAAAGGTAATGGATGCTAAGAAGAGATTAATATTTGTAGAGACAAAGAGTTATGACTATACTAATGAGAATAGAAGAAGTAAATAATTCTTTACTTATAAGCTTTTTTATGGTATCATAATCTAGTCATTAAAGGGGGAATTTATATGATATTAATACCAGAACAAGTTAAAGCTATAAGGGATAAAATTAATGAGTTAGAAAACGAAATAGAAAACGCTACTATTTACTTTGATGAGATAATGACTTCTAATGATAAAAGATATAAAGAAGAACAGTTAAAATATCTACATAGGTTGCTTGAAGAAAGTGAGCTTGTTAAAAGAGCAGAAGATAGTATTATAGATTATGGTACTAAATTCAAAATTAAATTTGATAATGAAAATATAGAAGAAATATATACTTTAGCAGAGAATGAAATAGGTCTTAACAGTAATTCATTTAATCAAAATAATGGCTATGTTAGTATTAAGAGTTTACTTGGTAATAGTGTGAGAGGCAAAAAAGAAGGTGAAAGCTTTAGATATACTGTTAAAATAAAAGGTAGAAAAGATACTATAACTATTACAGGAAAAGTATTAAAAGTATTTAGAAAAGCAAAGAATGATTTGGATTTTATTGTTTCTAGACCTATGTCAGAAAGACTTGCAACTAGAAGAATAGTAACAGAAAATATCAAATGTAAAGAAAACGAAGTTACCTTAAGTCAATATCAATTACTAAAAGAAGAGAAAAAACGTTTATATAATATGTTGTTAAAATTAGAAAAGTACGAAAAAAGAATTATGGTAGGATCAATTATTACATTAAGGGATAAGAATAATATAACAAAACAATATACCATTGTAGATAAAGATAATTATGATGTTCATACTGAAATTAATGCTAATAGTGTCATGGCTTCTAGACTATTTAGTAAACATAAAGGGGATTATGTTAAAGAAAGCTTTTCTTATAAAGTAAATGGTAAGGATAGAACTACTTCATATACAGGAGAAATTATCGACATAGATAATAGTAATGTTTTGAAAAATCAAAGTAGTTATTCTAGTATTTACACAATTAAAACAAGATTATCTAAAATAAATGAGTTATTAGAAAAATCTAAAATTATAAAGGTACCAATAAATGATAAAGTTGATATTGGTAGTAAAGTTAGTATTATGACTTTTGAGGATGGAGAAAAACAAAATATAAGAGTTGAGGTAATTAATAAAGCTTTATCTAGTGAAGATACACATAGTTATATAGAAGTAACTAGTGCGATAGGCGCTGCTATTATAGGTCTAAAAAATAATGAGTCTTTTAATTATTATGATAATGAAGGTATGTTTCATGATGGTATTGTTTATGATATTAATAATAATATGAATGAAGCGATAGCAGCTAATCCAACAGCATATCAAAAGAAAAGAAGAGGTTAGACTTCTTTTTCTATAGGAGGAAATTATGAAGATAGAATATAATTTAATTAAAACTGAAAAGAATACTAAAGCAAGACTTGGTACTATTAAAACTAATTATGGAACAGTAGAAACGCCTATGTTTATGCCTGTAGGGACTAAAGCGACTGTTAAAGGATTAAGTCCTGAAGAAGTTAAAGAAACAGGTGCAGGTATTGTTCTTGCTAATACATATCATTTATGGTTAAGACCAGGAGAAGATATAGTTAATAAAGCTGGTGGTTTACATAAATTTATGAACTATGATGGACCTATACTTACAGATAGTGGTGGTTTCCAAGTCTTTTCACTTGCTAAAAATAAGAAAAAAGATATAACTGAAGAAGGAGTACATTTTAAAAGCCATATAGATGGTAAAGAGTTATTCCTAACACCTGAGAAGTCTATTGAAATTCAAAATAAACTAGATAGTGATATTGCTATGTCTTTTGATGAATGTCCTCCTGCTAGTGCAGATTATGAATACTTAAAAAATAGTGTTGAAAGAACTATCAGATGGGCTAAAAGAGGTAAAGCTGTTCATAGTAATAAGAATCAATCTCTATTTGGTATAGTTCAAGGTGGAGCTCATGAAGACTTAAGAAAATACTCTGCTATCGAAACAGTTAAGTTAGATTTTGATGGTTATAGTATTGGTGGAGTCGCTAACGATGGAGAAAGTAAAGAAGATATGTATAAAGCGATAGATTATTCTATTCCTTATTTGCCAGAAAATAAAGTAAGATATTTAATGGGGGTAGGAGAACCTATCGATATTATAGAAGGTGTAATTCGTGGTGTAGATATATTTGACTGTGTCTTACCTACTAGAATTGCAAGACATGGTGGGGCCTTTACAAGAAATGGTAAAATTAATTTGAATAATGCTAAATATAAAGAAGATTTCACACCTATAGAAGAATCTTGTGACTGTTACGCTTGCAAACACTATACTAAAGCTTATATTAGACATTTACTTAATACAGGAGAAATGTTAGGAGGTAGACTTTTATCTATTCATAATATTAGATTTTTAATTAGATTAACAGAAGAATTAAGAGAAGCGATTAAAGAAGATAGAATATTAGAGTATAAAGAAAATTTCTTAAATAAATATCATGAAAAATAAAATAAACTTTTTGTAATAATTATCTTCTTATGTCCTTTAAATTATTTGGTTAAAAATAAGACATTAAGTGAAACAGGGTCGCCCATCTGTAAATCAAAATCTAATGTGCAAATAACTGGTGGAGATGGCACTAAAAATAATCCAATTATCATAGAATGATATGTCATGAAATCTAGTAAAAAACTAGATTTTTTCTTTCTATTATGATGTTAATCGTTGCCTAATCTAAAAATTTAATATATACTAAGATTGATTAAATTAATATACATGAACGGAGGTGTTCTATTTTGAAAAAGAAAATATCTATACTAGCATTACATCTAGGCTATGGTGGAGTAGAAAAAGCGATTGTATCACTTGCAAATTCTCTTGTTAAATTAAATAAATATGATATCGAAATAGTATCTATTTATAGACTTTATGATAATCCTGTATTTGATATAGATGAAAAAGTAAAAGTTACTTATTTACTTTCATCAAAACTAAATCCTAATAGAAAAGAATGGAGTGAAGCTTTACATAATTTAAAATTAATAAGTCTTGGAAAAGAATCTTTAAAAAGTCTAAAGATACTATATAAAAGACGTAAGAGTATGG
Organism: uncultured bacterium; assembly: GCA_949291575.1. Lineage (GTDB taxonomy): Bacteria > Bacillota_I > Bacilli_A > RF39 > UBA660 > Onthousia. The sequence continues at coordinate 1,992 of CASEWH010000074.1, read as the reverse complement.
TAGATTATATAAAAAGTACTGATGCAGATGTTATTATTTCAACTCGTGTTTTCTTAAATGAATTATTAAGTGAATATGGTAAAGAAAATACTTTAAAAATTGGTTGGGAACATAATCATTATCATGATGATATGAAATATGCTACAGATGTTATTAGAAGTGCTAAAAACTTAGATTATTTTGTTTTAGTATCTAAAGGACTACAGAAGTTTTATCATAAGAAAATGCGTTCTTTTAAATGTAAATGTATCTATATACCTAATGCTATTGAAAATATTCCTAAGACTAAGAGTCCTTTAACAGACGAACACTTAATATCAGTTGGAAGATTATCTCCTGAAAAGGGATATTTAGATTTATTGAAAATATATTTAGATTTAAAAAATAAAAAATGTAAATGGCATCTAGATATCGTAGGAGATGGAAGTGAACGGGGAAGATTAGAGAGATTTATTAAAGAAAATAACTTAGAAAATGATGTTACACTTCATGGTTTTAAAAATAGTAAAGAAATAGAGAAATTAATGCATAAAGCTAGTATTTATGTTATGACTAGTTATACAGAGAGTTTTGGTATAGTGTTACTTGAAGCGATGAGTAATGGTCTTCCTTGTATTGCTTTTGATTCTGCAGAAGGTGCTAAAGAAGTTATTACATCAGGATATGATGGGTACTTAATTAAACATAGAAACTTTAAAGCTATGGAGAAAAAGATATTAGATTTAACTAAAGATATAGAGATAAGAAAAGAATTAGGTAAAAATGGAAGACGTAAAGTAAAGGGATATATTTCTGATAATGTATGTGCTTCTTGGGAAAAAATAATTGAAAGAAAGTGATGAAATTGAGAAAAGTAATGTTTATATCAAGTACAGGAGGACATTTAACTGAACTTTTGCAACTTGATAGTATTATAAAAAACTATGATTATTCCCTAATAACAGAGAAGACTAAAGCGAATAATAAATTAAAAAGAAAATATAAAAATACTAACTTTCTTTTATATGGTACTAAAGACCATAAATTAACATATCCCTTTAAATTACTTGCTAATTGTTTTATTAGTCTTTTCCTATATTTTAAATATCAACCTGATTATATCATTACAACAGGTGCTCATACGGCAGGACCAATGTGTTGTATCGGAAGAATCTTTGGTAGTAAAATAATCTATATAGAATCATTCGCTAATATTAAAACTAAAACTATTACAGGAACTCTTTTCTATAAGTTTCATATCGCTAATCTTTTCATAGTACAGTGGAGACCTATGTTGAAACTTTATCCTAAAGCAACATATGGAGGGTGGTGTTTCTAATGATTTTAGTAACTCTAGGTACACAAGATAAAAGTTTTGAAAGATTATTAAAAGCGATTGATAAAGAAATAGAAAAAGGTAATATCAAAGATAAAGTATTAGTTCAAGCAGGATATACAAAATATAAAAGTGATAACATGGAGATATTTAAAAGTGTATCAAATGATAGATTAGAAGAGCTTATGGATGAGGCTTCTCTTATCATCACTCATGGTGGAGTAGGGAGTATTCTAACTGCTTTAAAGCATCATAAAAAAGTAATTGCAACCCCAAGACTTTCTAAATATAATGAACATACTAATGACCATCAAAAACAAATAATAGAAGAATTTGGTAGGTTGGGTTATATTATACCTTTAAAAGATTTAACTAAGTTAGATAAAATGTTAATTAAAAGTAAAACATTTAAACCTAAAGAGTTTAATAGTAATAATGAAAACTTTAAAGAACTAATTACTAATTATATAGAAGATTCTAATCATATTAGTTGGTTTAATCGAGATAAGTTTGTCATTTTAACAGCATTACTTAATCTATTTATCTTTTTCCTATTAAATCTTACAGGTATGAACATCTATTTAAACTTTACTATTACCTATATCATCTCTTGCTTATTTATGGCTTTATGTAAAACAAAGAAACTTTCTAATATAATAACATCTATTATATGCTTT
>CASEWH010000073.1 GCA_949291575.1 uncultured bacterium | reverse complement strand
TTCTTTGGGGAAGTTTTGCAAGAAACAAAAAGAAACTAATAACTAACAATAATCATTATATTGTAGAGTCAGCACATCCTTCACCACTCTCAGCTTACAATGGATTCTTTGGAAGTAAACCATTCTCTAAGACTAATAACTTTCTAATATCTAAAGGACTAAAACCAATAGATTGGAAAATAGATTAACTAGTACTAACAATACTAGTTTTTATTTATAAAAAAAATGGAAATAAATGGAAAAATATAAGTATTTACGACATAAACATTTAAAAAAATCTTGATATTATCTTTAAAAAAGACTAAACTTAACTAAAGGAGAGGTAAAATGAAAGTAGAAGAAGTAAATCAATTAGATAAAATTAAAAATATTTCTATAGAAGGGAGTAGTTATACTTTAGAAACACTAGATTTTGATACTGAAATAGAAGTAGAACATTTTCTTGAAGAATTTATTCCAAATGACGAAATACTAAATCAATTCAATTCTAGAATTAGAAAGGTTGATAAAATTTCTCCAATTGAGGAAAAGTTCTCACAAGACGTAGTTGCTTTTCGCTACTATGACAGAATAGAAGTAAATATAGATGGAGAATGTTTTACTACTAAAAGGCGAAATTTTACAAGTAAAATATATTTAGGTGAAAGATTAACTAATGAAGAAATACTAGAAAGAAGTTTAACAGATGCTAGACTATTACCTATAGTTGCAGAAATAGAAGATCTTTCATCTATTATTATCTGTAATAATGGGACGATTATAATAACACCAGAAGATAATGCTATAACTTTATCTGAAGTAAAAGAAAAGAAAGAACAAAGAATATATAAAAAAAGCATTGGCTCTCAATAAGTCAATGCTTTAATATTTCAAAAGGTTCTCTTTTCTCTATTTTATAAGTCTCTATATCTTGATAATGAGAAAAAGCTTTAATTAAATTAGTAGGAAACTTATGAGAAAGATAAATTATTTCTTCACCATTATCATTATAATATTTTAAAGCAGCTCTTAAATCATTTTCATTTTCATTTAGTTTATCAACTAAAGAATCTAACTTCTTAAAATCTAACTTATCTTCATAATCATCTATTAACTTCAAAATTTCACTAGTCATATCCATTAACTCTTGATATAACTCATGATGATTAATTCTTTTTGATTTTAATTTAATAACTTCAGGAATATCTTTTATTTTAGCTTCTTCCAAAATAGGAACTATTTTTAGTAGTATTTCTTCTTTCTTTTGTAATAATATATCTAAATTATTATCAGCTTCCTTCACTTTAATATATAAAAAATTATATTTATTTTTATAAACCAAGACTATAATCACACAAATTAAAATAATTAATACAATAATTCCCCCAATAATAGCATAAATCATTAGTATCACATCCTTAATAGTATTATAGCAAAGAAAAAGAGAAGAGTAAATTATCTTAAAGTAATATCTTCTCTAAACTCTACATAATTAAGGTATACTGTCCAAAGTAAAAAAATACGATTTTCACTATCTTTAACAACAGCATAGTCTCTACCTGCACCTATAATAGTACCTGTAAATACTCTATCACGCCATTCTAGGGAATCAGAATATGACATATAAAAACTAGCTTCTTTACCGACATTTAATTCTAAAATATTCTCTGCATAATCCATATCACCACTAATTGGAACAGTATCATTGTTATTAGGAATATTATTCATATTAGGGTTATAATCATAATCAAAGTTTTGATAAGGTGGATCAGTACTTTGATTAGGATAAGTATCAAAATTGTTATTCATCAAATCATCCTCTCAAAGTAATTATATTAATAAAATTTTAAATTATACTAATTACTACTAGTATTTCCACTAATCTCATCAAAAACAGGATCATCATCACTAGGTTCTGTTCCTTTAACATAGTATTCAATTATTTTTTTCTCATCACTATCAGTTGCAGGTTTCCCCGTAATTGGATTAACTAAAACTCCTACCACATTTTCAGGTTGACTATACCAAGCATCATCTTTATCTTTCATATAGTTTTCCATAGTATTTAACCAAATATTCTGAGCATATTTATATTCACTAGATTTCAAGTCTCTACTATCATCATAACCACACCAAACAGCCGTTACAATATCTTTATTATAGCCAATATACCAGTTATCAGTATTAGTAGTACCACTTTTTAAAGAATATTTATGAGTCATTCTACTAGCAAGATTAACAGCAGTAGGATAGTTGTAGTCAATAAAATTAGCATCATATGTAGCAGTCAATAAATTATTTAAAATAAAAGTTAAACTAGAGTTAAGTATAAGATCTTTTTCTTCATCCACTTCATATAAAACATTACCTTCTTTATCAACAACTTTTGTAATAAAATGTGGTGTTACTTTATATCCTTCATTTGCAAAAGCAGAATATGCCCCAGCCATTTCCAACATACCTATTTCACTAGTACCAAGAGCAAGAGAAGGTACTTCATCAAGTTTAGAAGTAATACCAAGTCTTTTAGCCATATCAACAAGAGTATCTTCTCCTAAAAACATATGAGTTTTAACAGCATAAATATTTTCAGAATAAGCGATAGCAGTGGCCATAGAAATAGGCTTATTTCCATAAGTACCATTATAGTTCTGTGGTGAATATGTTTGATCATTATTAAAAGTAAAAGTAGTCTCTTCACTAGTAAAAGTAGTAGAAGCCGTAAATCCATTTTCTAAGGCAGCGTAATAAAGAAAAGCTTTCATCGTTGAACCTACCTGCCTTTTAGCATTAACAGCCCTATTAAATTCCGATTTACTATAGTCTTTACCACCAACTAAAGCGATAACTCTCCCATTATTAGGATTAACCATTACACTAGCAGTTTCCAAGTCACTGTCAGGCATTGTATTTTTAACAGTTTCTTCTAACTCCTTTTGAGCATCCATATCAAGGCTAGTATAAACTTTAAGACCACCAGTTTCTAGAAATGATTCAGGTATTTCTTTAAGACTTTTTAACTCTTCAATAACAGCATCTTGATAATACATAACACTCTCAAGCTCGTCTTCTTCTTCCTCACCAATAAATTTTAATTCTTCATCAAGAGCCTTGTTATATTCCGCTTCACTAATAACCCCATCATCATACATGTTCTTAAGAATCATTTGTTGCCTTTGTGTCGCTTTCTCTAAATTAACAAAAGGAGAATAATTACTAGGAGATTTAGGAATACCAGTAAGCATAGCAGCCTCTGCCAAAGTTAAATCTTTAGCACTCTTCCCGAAGTAATATTTACTAGCAGTCTCTATTCCATATTTACCATGACCATAATTAATAGTATTTAAATAACCTTCAAGTATCTCATCTTTACTATAATGAGACTCTATCTCTATTGTATACCACATCTCATCCCATTTTCTTTTCCAAGTCTTATCAAAATCTAAAAACAAGTTTTTAGCATACTGTTGGGTAATAGTACTTGCTCCCTGACTAGTAGTACCACTAGTTATATTAACTGCCATTGCCTTTATTATTCTAAGATAATCAAAACCAATATGTTTATAAAAGTTTTTATCTTCTGTATTTATTGTCGCTTCTATCAAGTATGGAGAAATATCATCAAGACTAATCCATTCCCTAGAGCCACTTCCTTGAAAAAACACCTCATTATCACTATCAAATAACATAAAACTATTAGCATTCTTTATCTCAATCTTAGGGCTTAACTTAGCATAAGTATAAACACAGATATTACCAACAATAAAAAGTCCTATGAGAATAATAAATATTTTCAAACACTTCTTTAAAACTTTCATAAACAAAATCATCCTTTCTTTATATATCATGTCCAAAAAATCCAAGTTCAAACAAATAAGTTGTAACTTTAATAGTTTTTTGTTATAATCTTAGCAGAAAAAGGAGAATCTCTATGAAAGATGTATTTATAAAATCAAAAATAAAAAATAAAGACGAAGAATTACCTTTTGAAGGTAAAGGAACTCTAGACAATAAAAAAAACTTAATCCAGTATCAAGATGATAAAGCACTTCTAACTATTTTCTTAGATGATAATATTATGCTAAGAGAAACAGAAGATACTATTTTAAGTTATAAATTTGTGGAAAACGAAAAAACTAATTTTGAAGTGTTTCTAAAAGATTTAAAACAAACAGGTTTTGTTCCTATGAAAACATTTAAGATAAATAAAGATAGAGAAACTTTTGAAGTAATATATGAAATTGAAGGTAATGACTTTAAACATGAGTTTAAGGTAGAATGGAGGATACTATGAATTTTTTAAATACTGTGGAAAAAGATATATTAAATAAATTTAAGGAAAATAATATTCCACTTGATGAAGTACAATTAATAACAAGCAGTAAAAAAGAATTAGGAGACTATCAAATAAATGACGCCATGAAACTTGCTAAAATCCTACATAAATCACCAAGAGATATTGCAGAAGAACTAGTTAAATGTCTAGAAGAAACAGGCTATTTCAAAAATATAAATATTGCTGGAGCAGGTTTTATTAATCTAAGATTTAAAGATGAGTTAATAACAGGGTATGTGGAAAAAGTTTTTAAGAGTTCCACAAAAGATGTGGAAAAACTTGAAAGTGATAGAATCATCATTGACTACGGTGGTGCGAATATCGCTAAAACTCTTCACGTAGGACATTTAAGAAGTGCAAATATTGGTGAAGCTTTAAAAAGACTTGCACGATATCTTGGTAAGGAAGTAATCTCTGATGTTCACTTTGGAGACATTGGTCGTCAATCTGGAATGGTAATCTATGAACTAAAAGAAAGATATCCTAATCTTAACTATTTTAGTGGAAAAGAAGAAATTACTTGGGATGAATTACCTATAACAGGTGAAGACTTAGAAGAAATCTATCCTACTGCAAGTATAAAAGCTAAAGAAAATGAAGAGATAATGGATGAAGTAAGAGAAATAACTGCTGACTTAGAATCAGGTAAAAACAAAGGATATGTTGCTCTTTGGGATAAGATAAAAGAGATATCTACAAAAGATATAAAAAGTATATATAAAGAATTAAATACAGACTTTGATTTATGGGAAGGAGAAAGTGATGCTTATCCTTATATCAAAGAAACACTAGATACTATGGAAAAATCTAGTTATTTAATAGAAAGTGAAGGAGCGAAAATAGTAGAAGTAATAGAAGATGATGATAAAGCTCCTATGCCCCCACTTATTGTTCTTCAAAGTAATGGAGCAACTTTATATGCTACAAGAGAACTTGCAACTATCACTTCTCGTATGAAAAGATTTAATCCTAAAGAAATTTGGTATGTAGTAGATATGCGTCAAAGTTTATATTTTGAGCAAGTATTTAGAGCATCATATAAAACAGGACTTGTCTCTAAAGATACAGTTTTAGAGTATTATGGCTTTGGAACAATGAACGGAACTGATGGTAAACCATTTAAAACAAGAGATGGTAATGCTGCAACTCTAAAAAGCCTAATTCAAAGTGTTAAAGAAGAAATACTTACTCATATGAATAAAGATATGGATAATAAAGAAGAAATATCTGAAAAAATCGCTATCGCTGCGATTAAATATGCTGACTTTTTACCTAATAGAACAACAGATTATATCTTTGAGCCTAGTAAATTTATTGATGTAGAAGGAAAAACAGGACCATATATTTTATATAATACTATTAGAATGAAATCTATTTTAAAGAAAGCGAATGATATGGGTATAGACTATAGTAATTACTATAATAAACCAACAGATACTGAAAAAGAAATTATCCTTTTATTAATGAAGAAGAATAATATTTTACATAAAGCTTATAATAATAAAGATTTAAGTTCTATAGCAGATTACCTATATAATTTAACAAGTTTATTCAGTAGATTTTATGAGGCAAATCACATCTTAACTGAAAGTGATGAAAAAGTAAGAGAAAGCTGGCTTACATTAACAAAACTAGTTAAAGAAACTAACGAAGAACTACTAGATATACTTGCTATTGAAGTACCTGAGAAAATGTAAAAAGGAAAAAATATGTTTAAGTTTTTCAAAAACAATAGAAATAAAGAAATATCTACTAAAGAAGATTATGATATATATCTAAAAAAAGTTACTAAACAAGATATACCATATGGTTTTAATAATAACTATGCTAATCAAGAAGACAAATTATATCAAATATTTGGAGATTGTAGTAACTTTAATAGCTCCTTAAAACTAATAGTAATAAGTGATACACACAATGATTTAATATTTGATGATTTTCAAGAGTTCATTAACAAACACAATAATTATGATATATGTATTCTATTAGGAGATCACAGCTCATCTGATATCGAAAAGATATTAAAATGTGTAGACAAGACCAAGCTATATGGACTATTAGGAAACCATTATAGAAATTATTTAAAAGAATATGATATAAACAGTTTAAATGGACAGATAATAAATATCAATGGGGTATCTTTATTAGGAATAGAAGGAAGTTATAAATATAAAGAAGAAGACTATCCATCGTTTACTCAAAAAGAAAGTATTGACTTTTTAAATGATAAACCTAAAGTTGATATTTTAGTAAGTCATGATAATAGATTTGACAGTTCCAAAATATATGATGTAGCACATCAAGGATTATTTGGTATAACATATTATTTATATAAAAACAAAATTCCCTATCATATTCATGGCCATATACATAACTCATATAAAAATATAATGATAAATGGCACAAAAGAAATAAGTGTATATATGTATGAATATATAGAATTAAAGAAATAAAAATGAGTGTCAAATTTTAGAAAAATATATAAATGTATAAAAAAGTATTGCCTTTTATATGAAATCATGCTATAACTTTATCTGATTTAATACACAAAAGAAAAATTATTACATATAATGTCTTAGCTATAGGAGGAATTTTTATGAAGTTAGCTAAAATGAAAAAAGAAGATTTAGAACTATTATCGCATAAGGATATAACATATTATATATTAGAAGAAGAAGGAAAAATGAATACTGCTGACCTTTTTAAAAGAGTAGTAACATTGCTAGAACTTCCTAATAAAACTTTTGAGGAGAAAATAGGTGACTATTATACACTTCTTACAACTGATAAAAGATTCATTCTTCTAGAAGATGGTAACTGGGACTTAAGAAGTCGTCATACATCTGATAAAATAGTTAAAGTAACAGAAGATGAAGACGAAGAAGAAGAGGAAGAAGAAATTAAAGAAGATACAATCTTACCAGATGAATCTGAAGAAGATAATTATGACTCTGGTGATGCCGATGAAGATGATGATTATGACGATACTAATGAAGATTTAAAAGATTTAGTTGTAGTCGATGAAGATGAATTAGAAGAAAGTTAAGATATTGCAATTATTTGTAATATCTTTTCATATGTATAAAAACATTGATATTTCTAGTATACTTATGCTATAATTACAAAGAAAAAGAAAGGACTGGTTATTATGATAGAACGTCTTGAAGCTACAGAAAAGAAATATATGGACTTACAAAAAGAACTAATGAGTGAAGAAGTCCTAAAAGATATTAATAAAACAAGAGAATTATCAAAAGAAATGTCTGAACTAGAAGAAGTAGTAACAGTTTATCGTGAATATAAAAAGGTTATTGAAGCTATTCCTGAAACTAAAGAAATGTTAAAAGATGATGAATTAAAAGATATCGCTAAAGAAGAGTTAAAGGACTTAGAAGCAAAGAAAGAAAAATTAGAACAAGACTTAGAAATACTTTTAATACCAAAAGATCCTAACGACAATAAAAACGTTATTGTCGAAATAAGAGGAGCAGCTGGAGGAGATGAAGCTAATATCTTTGCAGGTGACCTTTATAGAATGTATTCTAAATATGCAGACAAAGTAGGATTTAAAACAGAATTAATCAATGCTGAAGAAGGAACAGCAGGAGGCTTTAGTCAAGTAGAATTTATGGTTAAAGGAAACGGTGCTTACTCCAAACTTAAATATGAAAGTGGTTCTCATAGAGTCCAAAGAATACCTGTAACAGAAAGTAATGGAAGAATCCAAACTTCAACTGCAACAGTACTTGTAATGCCAGAAGCAGAAGATGTTAATATCGAAATAAATCCATCTGACCTTAGAATAGATATCTATCGTTCATCTGGTTGTGGAGGACAAGGAGTAAATACTACAGATAGTGCTGTTCGTATTACCCATTTACCAACTAATACAGTAGTTACTTGTCAAAATGAAAGAAGTCAAATTCAAAATAAAGAACAAGCGATGAAAGTATTAAAAGCAAGACTTTATGAACAAGAGTTAAGAAGACAAGAAGAAGAGTTAGGTGAGTCTCGTCGTAATAAAATAGGTACAGGTGATAGAGCCGAAAAAATAAGAACTTATAACTATCCTCAAAATAGAGTAACAGACCATAGAATTGGTTTTACTACTAATAACCTAGATAGAGTTATGAATGGAGATTTAGAAGAGATAATAGATGCTTTAATTATGGAAGATCAAAGAAGAAAACTAGCAGGAGAAGAAGAATGACAGTTGAAGAGTTAATTATCTATGGTAAGAAATATACAAGTAGTACTCATGCTAAAATGCTACTTGCAACTTTCCTTGAAGTTAACCCCCTAGAACTATTAACTATACTAGATAAAGTAGTAGATGATAATATTGTTAATCTTTATAAAGAATCATTAAAAGCCTTAAATGAAAATAGACCTATTCAATATGTAATAGGTCATGTTAATTTCTATGGATTAAAGTTTAAAGTTAATGAAAATGTCCTAATACCACGATTTGAGACAGAAGAGTTAGTTGAAAATATTAAAAACTATCTTGAAAAGAAAAATATAACTAATCCTAAAATATTAGATTTAGGTTGTGGTAGTGGTGTTATAGGCCTAACTTTAAAACACTTCTTTAAAGATGCAGATGTTACTTTAGTTGATATAAGTGATGAAGCCCTAGAAGTAACAAAAGATAATGCTAAAAGTCTAGCTTTAGATGTTAACTTCATAAAAAGTGATTGGTTTGAAAACATACCTTTAGATAAGTATGATGTTATAGTATCAAATCCCCCATATATTAAAACTGATGAAGAAATAGAAGAGATAGTTAAAAATAATGAACCTCATCTAGCGTTATATGGTGGATTAGATGGTCTAGACTGCTATAGAAGTATTTTAAAAGATATTAATAACTATTTAAAAGATGATTACTTAATCGCCTTTGAAATAGGTTATCTTGAAGGACAAGAATTAAAGCTGTTAGTAGAAAATACTATACCTAATAGTAAAGTAACTATTAAAAAAGATTTAAGTAATAAAGATAGAATGCTTTTTGTCGAAAAAAATATTGATTAAAAAATTAAAATATCACTCATTAATTAAGTGTAGAAAGGGTGATATTTTTATATGAAAAAATATTTAATCTTAGCAAGTTTAATCTTAGTATTTATACCAAATTTAAATAAAGAAAGTGATGAAATTGTAATTCCTGATGAAGCGATTAGATTTAGAGTAGTAGCAGAGTCTAATACTAAAGAAGACCAAGAAACTAAAACTATAGTAAAAGAAGCTTTAGAAGAAGATTTAGATACACTTTTAAAGAATAGTACTTCAATTGATGAAACAAGATCTATTTTAAAAGAAAATCAAAATCATTTTGAATCTCTAGTAGAAAGAACGCTTTTAACAAATAAGATAAATACATCTTATAAAGTTAATTTTGGAATTAACTACTTCCCAGAAAAAAACTATAAAGGAGTTATTTATGAAGAAGGTTATTATGAATCTTTAGTTGTAACTCTTGGAAGTGGTAATGGTGAAAACTGGTGGTGTGTTTTATTTCCTCCATTATGTTTAATGGAAGGTGAAGAAACAAATACTGATGAAGTAGAGTATAAATCATTTGTTAAAGAAATGATAGACAAATACTTATAATAAATATATACCTATCTGAATAAAATTTGATAGGTGATTACTTTGAATATTTTAGAGTTAATAATACTAGCGATAGGACTAAGTATGGATGCCTTTTCTTTATCTATAGTTTATGGTACTTTAAACCTATCTAATAAAATTAAAAACTTTTTAAGTATAACAGTAGGAATATTTCACTTTATAATGCCACTATTAGGAAGTATATTAGGACTATTTATTGTAAATCATATAATAAGTAATCCTGATATTTTAGTAGGAATAATATTTACTGTTTTAAGTATCGAGATGTTACTTAATATAAAAGAATTAGATGAAGAGAAAAAAGACTTTAAGAGTTTAGCCAGTGCCTTTCTTTTCGGTTTTAGTGTTAGTATAGATAGTTTATCAGTAGGAATTGCCTTAGGAACTCATAATGAAAATATTATTTTAGCAGGAACACTATTCGCTATAACAAGTTTTATCTTTACCCTTGTAGGACTTAATATAGGTAAATTTTTAACTTTAAAATTTGGTAAAATTGCCAATATAATAGGAAGTATTTTACTTTTAATTTTAGCACTTACCTATTTCTTCGAATAAAAAGTAATTTTTTGTAAAGACTATAATTGGGTGAAGTTTTATGAGTATAAAAAGATTAATCAGTGATGAAGAGATGGAAGAGATTATAAAAAAAGAAATACTTCCATTAAGATTTCATACTGTAAACCCGCTTGTAAAAGAAGTTAAATAACACTTCTTTTTTTGATGTTTTAAACAAAAGTGTGATATTTTTATCTGAAAAACTTGCAAAAGTGTGATAAAAAAGTTAAAAAGCGTTGCAAAAGTGTGATAAAATGCTATAATATAGTATATACTATATATAGGAGGTGTTACATATGCAACGTTTTATTATGGGAAAATTAGTTAAATGGAAAAATGATAAGAATAGAAAACCCTTAATATTAAAAGGAGCAAGACAGGTAGGAAAAACATATATATTGAAAGAATTTGCAAAGAACGAGTATCTTGACCTTGCATATTTTAACTTTGATCATGATGAGTCTTTAGCAAGCCTTTTTAAAAATAGTAAAGATCCTAAAAGAATTATAGAACAGCTAATATTAGTACACGGTAAAAAAATAGTACCAGGGGAAACGTTAATATTTTTCGATGAAATACAGGAATGTAGTGATGCCCTTAATTCCCTTAAATATTTTTATGAAGAGGCGAATGAATATCATATTGTCTGTGCAGGAAGTCTTCTTGGAATAAGATTATCACATACTTCTTTTCCAGTAGGTAAAGTAGATTTTCTAAATATGTATCCTATGACCTTTAGTGAATTTCTTATCGCTGATGGTAAAGAAAATTTAGTAGAGTTTATGAAAGGTATTACAAAAGCAGAAAAAATACCTGATGTATTTAGAATAGAATTAGAAGAAAAACTAAAAACTTATTTTATTATTGGAGGAATGCCAGAAGTAGTAAAATCTTGGACTGAAGATAAAGATATAGAAAGAGTTAATTATCTAGAGCAAAATATTTTGAACTCTTATGAAACAGACTTTTCTAAACATACAACTAATAGTGAAGCGAATAAAATATCTATAATATGGAACAATATTCCTTCACAACTTGCTAAAGAAAATAAAAAATTCGTATATAAAGCTTTGAAGGAAGGAGCAAGGGCCAGAGAATATGAAAGTGCTCTTAACTGGTTAAATGATGCTAATTTAATTACAAAGGTATATAATATTACCAAGCCTGATGTACCATTAAAAGCTTATGTTGATTTAGATTCTTTTAAAATATATATGAATGATGTAGGACTTTTAAGAAGAATGTCTAATTTAGATAGTAGTATTATTTTAGAAGAAAATAAATTATTTGAAGAATTTAAAGGTTCTTTTTCAGAGAACTACTGTTTAAATATGTTAACTTACATAAATGATGAGATCCCTTATTATTTTACATTTCAAAGAAATGAAATAGATTTTGTAATTCAATATAAAAACAAAACTATTCCAATAGAAGTAAAATCAAATAGAAATAGAAACCATATAAGTTTAACTAAATATAATCAAAAATATAATCCTGATATAATGATAAGGTTATCATTAGATAATTTAGATAAAAGCGGTAATATAATAAATATACCATTATACCTTATCGAGTATATAAATAACATAATAGAAAACAATAGTTAGGAAAGTAATCTTTCCTCTTTTTCTTTTGACAAACACTAGATACTTGCTTTATTATATATATGAAGGTGATAATAGTGTTAGTAAATTTTAATGAAATGTTAAAAGACGCAAAAGAAAAGAAATATGCCGTTCCTCATTTTAATATTAATAATTTGGAATGGACTAAATATGTTTTAGAAAAAATGCAAGAAGAAAACTTACCTGTAATATTAGGAGTTAGTGAAGGTGCTAAAAAATATATGGGAGGATTTTATGTAATTAGATGTATGGTAGAAGGTCTAATTAAAGATTTAAATATAACTATCCCTGTATGTTTACATCTAGACCATGGAAGTAGTTTTGAATCATGTAAAGAAGCGATAGATGCTGGATTTTCTAGTGTTATGATAGATGCTAGCAAATATGATTTAGAAACTAATAAAAAGATAACTAAAGAAGTAGTAGATTATGCTCACTCTAAAGGTGTATCAGTAGAAGCAGAAGTAGGTCATGTTGGCGGTACTGAAGATAATGTTTATGGTGATGTTTTTAGAGCAACTCTAGAAGACTGTATAGAAATCTCTAAAACAGGAATAGATGCTCTAGCACCTGCCCTAGGTTCAGTACATGGATTATATAAAGGAGAACCTAATCTTGACTTTGAAAGGATGCAAGAGATAAATGAAACTTTATCTATTCCTTTAGTACTACATGGAGGAACAGGTATTCCTTATGATATGATAAAAAAAGCGATAAGTTGTGGAATTAGTAAAATAAATATAAATACAGAACTACAGGTAACTTGGCATAAAGCAGTAGCCGAATTTATTAATGCAAATCCTAGTGTTTATGACCCAAGAAAAGTAATAGGTAGTGGTGAAGCTGCTATGAAAGATAAAGTAAGTGAACTTGTAGATGTTTTTAACCCAAATCATATTAGTTCCAAAAATTAAATTAATAATATAATATAGTATAGAAAGTGTGTGATTAACTATGAAAATGCTTGAGATAAAAGGAGGTAATCCTCTTACTGGAACAATAAGAATAAGTGGGGCTAAAAATAGTGTTGTGGCATTAATACCAGCAGCGATTCTATCAAGTGAAGAAGTAACAATCTGTAATGTCCCTGATATTACTGATACCACTGCTCTTTGTGAAATATTAGAGTTTTTAAATGTTGATGTAAAAAGAGCAACAGAAAGTCTAGTTATTAATCCAACAAACATGGAAAATAAAGAAATACCTAGTATGTATACTAAAAAATTAAGAGCATCATACTACTTTATGGGAGCAATGCTTGGTAAATATAAAAAAGTAACTATGGCTTTACCTGGAGGATGTTCAATCGGTGCAAGACCAATTAATCTTCATCTTAAAGGTTTTGAAGCCTTAGGTGCCACTGTAACCAATAAAGAAAATATTTATACCGTAGAAGCTAAAGAGTTAAAAGGTGCTAACATCTATCTTGACTTTGCAAGTGTAGGAGCAACTATTAACATCATGTTAGCAAGTGTTTTAGCTAAAGGAACAACCATCATTGATAATGCTGCCAAAGAACCAGAAATCGTTAATGTAGCAACACTACTTAACAATATGGGCGCTAAAATAAGAGGAGCAGGAACAAGTAGTATTGAAATAACAGGAGTAGAAAAACTTGGTAAATGTTTCCATGAAGTAATCCCTGATAGAATAGAAGCAGGTACTTATGTAATACTTGGCGCTGCTATTGGTAATAATCTAAAAATATCTAATATTATTCCAGAACATATAGAAGCACTAACTAGTAAACTAGAAGAAATGGGAGTATTTCTTGATATAGGAACAGACTATATAATTGTAAGTAGTGGAAAAGACTATAAGCCAGTAAATGTTAAAACTCAAACCTATCCAGGTTTTGCTACAGACTTACAACAACCCCTAACACCGCTTCTTACTATGTGTAATGGTAGAAGTAAAATAGAAGAAACAATTTATGAAAATAGATTTATGCATATTCCATACTTAAATCAAATGGGTGCAGATATAAGAGTAAAAAATCAAACTTCAACTATTATTGGTCCTACTAAATTAACAGGAACAGATGTAGTTGCAACAGACCTTAGAGCAGGAGCATCACTTGTAATCGCCGGCCTAATGGCTAAAGGAACAACTAAAATAACTAATGTTGAACATATACTTAGAGGTTATGAAAATATCGTTGAAAAACTGCTAGGAGTAGGAGCTAATCTAGAATTAAAAGACATATAGAAGCATTAAAAAGAGACTAGAGAAATATAATTATAATATATGACTCTAGTCTTTTTTTGGAGGTAAAAATGAAAAAAATACTATGCCTTTTAATCATATGTCTTTTAGTTTATACAATATATTACTTTAACCATACAGATAAAATAACTTATATATCAATAGGAGACTCTTTAAGTGTCGGAATAGACTCTAATGGTAATACAAACTATGGTTATAGTAATTATCTTGCCAACTATCTTAAAGATAAAGATTTATTAAAAAGTTACAACAACTATTTTTCTACAAGTGGTACTAGAATAATAGATTTAAAAAATAAACTTGAAACAAACTGGACTATAAAAAAAGATGGTAAATCTTTATCTTTAAAAAAATGTCTTCGGGAAGCTGAATTAGTAACTTTATCAGTAGGAATGGATGATATCCTAACAGAATTAACTTTATCCACAGTATCTGTGGAAAATCTATCTAACAAAGAAATAACTACAATAGTAGATAAAACTATAGATGAGCTAGATTCTCTTTTTAAAGAATTAAGGAAATATGCTAAAGAAGATATAATCTTTATAGGCTTTTATAATCCTTTAGAAGAAGAAACACTCACCGCAGAAAGACTCTATACTTATCTAATAACAAAGACTAAAAATCTTTGTAAAACCTATGATATAGAATATTTAGATATTTATAATTTATTTAAGAAAAATAAAGATTATATAGATAATCCTACTAACATATATCCAACAACAGAAGCTTACCAAATAATTGCCACAAAGATAATAGAGAATTATCTATAGATAAAGTCTAGAAAAAATTTGCATAAATGTAATAATTATGATATAGTATATTTGTAAAGAAAAATACATAAAATTAAAAAGAGGAACATTTATTTTTGCACGTAAATGTCACCTCAAAATTGTTGAAGTATGACACTCCTATGCTGAGTGTCTTATATTTTTATAGCCACGATCAATAAGGCGAGACTTATAACAACCAAAGCGACAGATTTTAAAAGCTTTAAAATAAAAGTTTTTATCTTCATGTCTAGGTCCTCCTTTCCTTAAGAATGGAGGCGACACCCACATAAATATTCCTACGTATATAGTATCAAATTAATTTCTCTACAGCAAGAGAAAATGTAATAAAAAAGTTACGGATTTTCGTAAATATCATTTTTGATTTGATTTTTAGGTATGAAAATCCATTAAAAACCTTGTCAAATCTTAAATAATTTGATATATTAAGTAGCGAATTAGTTCCTTTAAGGGATGATTTCTATGATAAATAAATTATCATGGCGAAAGGAGAGAAGAAAAATGGCAAAAAATAATCCAGCAAACTATAGACCATGTAAAGTAACATGTGCTTGTGGTGCTACATTTGAAGTTATGTCTAACAAAGATGAGCTTACAGTTGAAGTATGTTCAAATTGTCATCCATTCTATACAGGAAAACAAGGAAGAGCATCTAAAGCAGGACAAGTAGAAAAGTTTAATAAGAAATATGGTTTTAATAAAAAAGATTAGAGAATAAGGCAGTGTTTACTGCTTTTTTCTTTTAAATTATGCTATACTAAAGTAGGGGAATAAAAATGCATGATTTTACTTTAGATGAAATATTAGTTCTTAATAATAAAGAATTATATGAAACATATCTTAAAGAATTAGAAAATTTAAAAACTAATAGAATAGCAAAACAAATAGTTGAAAGAATGAATGGTGAAAGTATAAATAAAATATATGAAGCCATATTAAAAGAAGAAACAATTAATACTAGCATGGATAGTGATTTCTTTTTAGGAGACATAGTTTTACTTCATGAAAGTGTTAAAGAATATCATACTAAAACAAGTATAACTTGTGATTTTTCTGCTAATTTAATTAAAAAAGGAGGACTTTATTTAAACTATCGTCCTATGTTAGAAAATCTAACTACCAAGAAAGTATATGTTTTAAAAAGAAGTATTAAAGTAGAACCAGCATATTTTGATTTGTTACCAACAAATATTACAGAATTAGAAGAACTAAACTATAAAATGAAATTACAAATAGAAGATAACTATATTGACTATTCCCATCTTAACCAAGTAATGGGAGGAGTGCTAGTTTTAAGGAGGTTAAATAAATGAGACTAGGAATAACTAATGACCATAGAGGTTATAAATTAAAAGTAGAACTTTTAGAAAAATTAAAAAAAGATTATGAAGTAATAGATTATGGTGCTAAAGGAACAGAAAATGTCGACTATCCTGATTATGCTTTTAAATTAGGAAAAGCTTTAACTAATAAAGAAATAGACTTTGGTATTGCAATCTGTGGTAGTGGCATAGGTATATCAATCGCCTGTAATAAAGTAAAAGGAATACGTGCTGCTAGAGTCATCTCCCTAGAAGATGTAATAGAGACAAGAGGAGATAATGATGCTAATATTATCTGTTTAAATGAAAATATGTCTCTTGATACGGCATATAACTTAATTATTACCTTTATAACAACTCCTTTTTCTAATCTAGAAAGACATATTAGAAGAATAAATCAAATAAAAGAATATGAGGTAAGAAATGAGCGTTAAATACTTTTTATATTTTTTTGTTACCATTGCTGTAATATGGAGTCTAGATTCAATTAACATCAATGCTATTTTTAAAAAAAATAAAATTTGGCAAGCAAGAGTATTCTATTTCTTTTTAGCAATTTCCTTAATCTACCTAGTAACAAACTGTATCTATGACTTATACGAATCTGCAATTATTGTTTAAAAAATAAAATTTAAAGTATAATTTTTTCATTTTCGTTAAAACTCTTAATGAGGTGATGTTAATGAAAAAATTAAGATTAAAAAAAGGAGCTATTATCGGAGCATACCTAATTGCTTTCTCCCTAACAGGAATGAGTGCTTTCTTTGTAAGTCAAAATATGCAAGCGAATAATCCTACTGAAGAAGACATAGAATATGTTAACTCATCTATTATTGATGATAAAGAGGATAGAGAAGTAATTAAAGAAGATGTTAAAATGGTAAAACCATATACAAATGAAGAAGTACAAATTCTTAAATACTTCTATGATTATCAAGCAGAAGCAGAAACTCAAGAAAAATCAATACTTTATCATGAAAATACTTACATCCAAAACTCAGGTATAGACTTTGGTCTAACAGATACCTTTGATGTAGTATCAGTTTTAGATGGAACAGTAGTAGATGTAAGAGAAGATGAACTTCTTGGTACAGTTGTCGAAATAAAGCATGATAATGACTTCATTAGTAGTTATCAAAGTCTAAGTGAAGTATCAGTTAAGAAAAATGATACAGTTAAACAAGGACAAGTAATAGGTAAAAGTGGTACAAATACAATTGATCAAGACTTAGGTAATCATTTACATTTTGAACTTTACAAATCAGGTGAAGTAGTAGATCCTAGCAAATACTTTGATCAAGTAATTAGTGATACTACTGAAGAGAATAGTACTTCTAACGGAACAACTACTGAAGATACAAATGATAATAGTAACACTAATGAAGAAACGGAGTAAATGCCGTTTTTTTCTTAGAAAAGTAATTTACATTATAATATATTTCTGCTAAAATATTAACAGTAAAAGGACGTGATAGAATGTTATCAAAAGATATTGGTATAGATTTAGGAACTGCAAATGTATTAATATATATAAAAGGACAAGGAATAGTCTTAAATGAACCTAGCGTTGTTGCTATAGATACAGATAATAAGAAAGTTGTAGCAGTAGGTAAAGAAGCTAGTGAAATGTTAGGAAGAACTCCTGAAAAGGTAAAAGCTATTAAGCCTATGAAAGATGGTGTAATAGCTGATTTTGAGATTACAGAAATAATGTTAGATTATTTTATTAGAAAAATACATGCTAGAAACTTCATATCAAGACCTAGAATATTAATATGTTGTCCTACTAATGTAACTCCAGTTGAAAAGAATGCTATTAAAGAAGCAGCAGAGCGTACTGGGGCGAGAAAAGTATATCTAGAAGAAGAGCCAAAAGTAGCAGCTATAGGAGCAGGTATGGATATCTCTAAACCTAGCGCTAACATGGTAATAGATATTGGAGGAGGAACA
This sequence comes from uncultured bacterium, assembly GCA_949291575.1. Taxonomy (GTDB): domain Bacteria; phylum Bacillota_I; class Bacilli_A; order RF39; family UBA660; genus Onthousia. Next base: position 3,382 of record CASEWH010000073.1, on the reverse strand, counting down.
ACAGACATTGCTATTCTTTCTTTAAATGATATAGTTAGTAGTTCTTCAGTCCGTATAGCAGGAAATGTTTTTGATCAAGATATTGTTAAATATATTAAAGAAAAATATAAGTTATTAATAGGAGAAAAAACAGCAGAAGATATAAAAATAGAATTTGCAAACCTATATGAACCTGATAAGAAAAATAAATTAGAAGTAAGAGGAAGAGATTTAGTAACAGGACTTCCTAATACAATCGAAATAAATGAAACTGAAACAGAAGAAGCTCTACACGAATCAATCTATAAAATAGTAAAAGCAGCGACTAATGTTTTAGAACAAACTCCACCAGAGTTATCAGCAGATATTGTGGATAAAGGTATAATATTAACTGGAGGAGGTTCAATGCTTAAAGGATTAAATGAAGTCTTAAAAAAAGAATTAAAAGTACCAGTTTTAATAGCAGATAGTCCTCTAACTTGTGTAGTAGAAGGAACAGGAGTACTATTAGACAATATTAAACTATTAGAAGATAACTAAAGATAAGCTTTAGTTTTTCTTTTGTTGTAAATTTTAAATACACTTGTTATAATTATTTTAGAAAAGAGGAAGAACTATGAATCAACAAATAATAGAGACTCTAAAGATAGTTATAACTACCTTTATCTGTTCTGCTTTAATAATGCCCTTTATGAAAAGAATAGCTAAACATATAGGAGCGATGGATATACCAAGAAGTGATGAGGGACATAGACATATTCATACGAAAGCGACACCTAAATTAGGTGGTGTAGGAATATTTTTAGCATTTCTAATAGGTTATATGTTATTTGGAACAGAAAGTGTCCAGATGAACTCTATATTAATAGGAAGTTTTATTATAATTTTAACAGGAATAGCAGATGATATTAAGTCGTTAAGAGCAAGAACAAAACTAATAGGACAAATAATCGCTGCTTCAATTCTTGTATTCTATGGAGGCTTTCTTTTAAATAATATAACCGCCTTTGGTTATACGATAAACTTTGGATGGTTCTCATATCCTTTAACAATCCTCTTTATAGTAGCATGTGTTAATATAATAAACTTAATTGATGGACTAGATGGATTAAGCGGAGGAATTAGTAGTATATTCTTCTTAACCATAGGTATAATTGGTTATTTCCAAGGACGTAGTGGTACTTTAGTTATGATATTAACATTTATTATGTTAGGAGCGACTTTAGGTTTTCTATTACATAACTTCTATCCTGCTAAAATATTCTGTGGTGACTGTGCTATGTACCTAGGCTTTATGATAGCAGTAATTACTCTTTTAGAGTTTAAAGGACCAGCTTTAACAAGTTTATTTGTTCCTCTAATGATTTTAGGAATACCAATACTAGATACATTATTTGCAATTATAAGGAGACTATTAAAACATCAAGCTCCATTCTCTCCAGATAAAGAACATATTCATCATCAATTATTAGGTATGAACTTCTCACAAAGAACAACAGTATTAATTATCTATGGCTTTAATATTCTATTTGCCTTTGCATCAATCTTCTATTCTCTAAAAGATCCTTTTATGGGTAAAATATTATATATAATTATATTTATCATAGTAGTTTGGTTTGTTTTAAGAACAACAGTTATCTCAAAAAAGAACAAGGAAGTAACTGATAATATTATTGAAAAAGTAGGCGAAGTCATAAAAAAAGAACCTAAATCTAAAAAAACTAAAAATAGGGCTAAATAGCTACTATTTTTTTTTGACAAAATTCCTATAAACTGGAAATATATGGTAAAATTTAAGGGTGTGTGTAGTGAAGAAGGAGGAGGTAGTAGTGTTAAATTTTATTATATGTGATGACGAAAAGGAATTTAGAGATTTAATCAAAGGTGAGATTGATAAATTCATGATGAATTATGATGTAGACTATAAGAAATATGAATGTGAAAGTTATGAAGAAGATTTTGAAGCACTTGCTAGAAAAGAAATGGGTTTTAAAGTTTATTTCTTTGATATTAAGACTAAGAATGGTTCTGGTTTAGATGCAGCGAGATTTATAAGAGAGGAACTAGATGATTGGAATTCTATTATTATAATTGTAACTGCATTTGCAGAGTATAGATATGAAGCATTGTCTAATAGATTGTATTTATTAGACTTTATTAGTAAGTTTGATAATTGCAAAACCAAGTTAAAGGAAACTTTAAAGATAATTTATAAACAATATAACAGTAGAGAGAAATGCCTTACTTATGAGTATAACTATACTTTATATAAAATAGAGCTTAAGAATATAATCTTTATAGAGAAAGAACAAGATAGTAAAAGATGTATTATTCATACAGATTATGGAACATTTAAAGCGCCATATACATTAAATGCCATATCAAAAGAATTAGATAAGAGATTCCTAAAAGTACATAAGAGTCTAATTTTAAATACAGATAAAATAAGAAGTTACGATATAAAAGAAAATGAAGTGCTATTTGATAATGGTGTTACTACTAACTTAATATCTAGGTCAGGTAAGAAGGAGTTGATTGAGTATGTTACTAATAATGACTAAAATAATAATTGGTATTATTATGTCTCTCACAGGTTTTATAACAGCCAATAATATATTAGGGTCAAGGTTGCCAAAAATAAAAAAAAGAAATGCCTTTTTATGCATTATTATCGTTTCGATACCTACAATAGTTTTATATAAAACAGATTATAATTTAATATTAACTATGCTAGTATATATATTAATGGCAATATCATTTAAATACTTGTTTGACATAGAGATAGTTAGTTCCATATTATTGTGTGGATTTGTAATGTTGTTAACAGCATTTGCAGATATAATTATAGCAACAATTGAAACAAAGATTTTTACTTATTACCAGGTAAGAAACAACGCATTACTTAATATCACAAATAATGTGTTAGTTTTTGTTATATGTATAATAATAACCAAAGACAAAAAAATAAAAAACATCTTGAAAAAGTTTATAGAAAAAATAGAAAACAATAGTAAAATTAAAAGTGTATTTTTTACTGTTATGATAGTTTTAGTTATGATGTTGTTATATCATAATATAACTTCAATTTTTGAAATTAATACTCCTTATATAATAACATTTGCAAGTATGGTTATATTTTTCATATTATATTATATATTCATAAATGAAAGAAACAATTATGACAAGTTAAAAAATGAATATAATATAATTTTCAGTTATATTCAAACATTTGAAGAATGGATAGATAATGAACAGTTGTATAGACATGAATTAAAAAATAACTTATCAATAATTAGAAATTTGACAAATAAGCAAGAAATAAATAAAAAAATAGATAAGATGTTAAATATGAGCATAATAGTAGATCAAGTATGTATAGAAGTTCTAAAAGATTTACCATCAG
>CASEWH010000072.1 GCA_949291575.1 uncultured bacterium | reverse complement strand
TATATTTAATTTTTTTGATATTAAGTGAAATTTAGAAGAAATTAATTAATAATACTTAATTTTTAATTATTTTATGATATAATTGTAGACGGAGGGAGAAGTTTATGAAGAAAGAAACAGTTGAAAAAGTAAAAAACACCACTATAGTAGTTTTAGTTTTAATAATAGTTTTTGGTGCAAGTTATTTTACATCAGAATTAAAAGATTGTGATAATGGAGGAAGTAGTACTACTACAAGTTCTACTAATAATAATTCTAATGATAGTAGTGATATTTCAGAAGATGAACAAGGAGATTTAAATGAAATTGATATTGATGAATATTTAGATTTATTAAAAGGTGATGAAGCATCTATAATTTATGTTGCTAGACCTACTTGTCATTATTGTCAAGAAATGGAACCTATTGTTAAAAATATAGTATATGAATATGGTATAGAAGTTAATTATTTAAATACTGATGAATTAGATGATGAGGGACAAGCAGATTTTATAGAGTCTAATGATTATTTTGATGAAGAGGGTGGATATGGTACACCTATGTTAATAGTAGTTAAAGATGATGAATTTGTTGATGTTTTAGAAGGTCTTACTGATAAAGATACTGCTGTTAATTTCTTTAAAGATAATGGTCTTATTGAAGAATAGGAGTATTTATGAATAATGAAGAGATTTTAAGAAGTCAACTTGCTAGTTTTAAAAGTAAATATCCTTTGACTATTGGGTGGAGATTAAAAAAGCATTCTAAATTATTACTTGAACATTTACATGATGATGAAGTAATTAGATATGCTTTCTATGCTCAGAAAAATAATAGTTCTTTGGATGTTACTAGTAGTGGTATAATTGCAGTTACTAATAAGAGATTAGTTATTGCAAGAGATAGAGTTGTAATTGGTTATTTCTTTGATAGTATTACTGCTGATATGTTTAATGATTTAAAGGTTAGAAGTGGTATTATTTGGGGAAAGATTATAATAGATACAATTAATGAATTAGTAATACTATCTAATATTAGTAAAAGTGCTTTACAGGAAATAGAAGAAGAAGTAACTAGTGCAATGTTAGAATTAAAAGATGAGAATTAGTTCTTGTCTTTTTGTTTTTCTTGACATGGGAGTAGAACACGGGTGTATTATGGTTGTAGGAGGAATGATTTATGGAAAAGATATTATTTGTTAATAGTAGTCCTAATAGAGAAGGAAATACTTATAGAATAGGAGAAGAATTGTTAAAAGATAAAGAACATGATGTTTTACAGATGGCAGATTATAGAATATCTCAGTATGGTCAAGTGTTTGAAGATGATGAGATGAAAGAGGTATTAAAAGAAATGGATAAATATGATATTCTAGTAATAGGTAGTCCTCTTTATTGGTATACAGTTGGTGGTATGTTAAAGACTTTTATAGATAGACTTTATATGTTACCTGAGGCGGAAGCTTTAAGAGGAAAAAAATTATATTTATTCGCTCAAGGTTCTTCTCCTAGTCAAGATACAGTTAAGTCTATTGAGTTTTTATCTAATAGATTAAGTTATTTAATGGGAATGGAGTTGAAGGGTGTTGTTACTGATAGTTCAGATGGTAGAGAAATATTAAGTAAAATGAAAATATAGTTTTAGGAAGTGTTGTATGAAGGAAGAAGATTTAGTAATTATTTATTCTAAAGATAATGAAGCGATAGAAAAAGATTATAGTAAATGTATTTCTTGTGGATATTGTGTTAAGACTTGTCGTGATGAAGTTACTGTGGCAAGGATGTATGAGATAGATAAAAGTATTAAACCTATTTGTATAAACTGTGGGCAATGTGTTAATATGTGTCCTACAGAAAGTATTCATGAGAAGTTTGATTATTTAAGACTTAAGAAATTATTAAAAGATAAAAGCATTGTTAAGACTGTTAGTGTTGCTCCTGCTGTTAGAGTGGCAATAGGTGAAGAGTTTGGGGGAGACTTAGGAGAAAACTTAGAAGGAAAGGTAGTAACGGCTTTAAGAAAATTAGGCTTTGATTATGTTTTTGATGTTACTTTTGGGGCTGACTTAACTATTATGGAAGAGGCGATGGAGTTAGTTAATCGTATTAAAAACAAAGGAACTCTACCTATGTTTACATCATGTTGCCCTGCTTGGGTAAAGTATGCAGAAATCTTTTATCCAGAGTTTATACCTAATCTATCTAGTTGTAAAAGTCCTATTACAATGCAATCTACAATGATTAAGACTTATTTTGCAGATAAGAAAAAAATATCTGCTAAAGATATATTGAATGTTGTTATCGCTCCATGTACTGCTAAGAAAAGTGAGATTAAAAGAGATGAAGTAAATAGATCAGGTGTTTCTGATACTGATTTTGTTTTAACTACGAGAGAGTTAGCCTTACTTTTAAAAGAAGAAGGTATTGATTTTAAAAATTTAGAAAATGGTACTTTTGATTCTCCTTTAGGAAAAGGTAGTAGTGCAGGTCTTATCTTTGGAAATAGTGGAGGAGTGTTGGAGGCTGCTCTTAGAACGGCTTATTACTATTTAACTGGAAAGAATTTAAGTAAAGAAGAATTAGTGTTTAATGAAGTTAGAGGAATGGAAGGGATTAAGGAAGCTTCTGTTATGATTGATGACTTAGAAATTAAAGTTGCAGTTCTTAACGGTATGAAAAATGCTAAAATATTATTAGATAAGATAAGAAGTGGAGAAGTTACTTATCATTTTGTTGAAGTTATGAACTGTTTAGGAGGTTGTATTGCAGGTGGAGGACAACCTAAGAGTACTTTACTTAATCTTGATAAGACAAAGCTTGCTAGAATGAATGGTATTTATAAAGAAGATGAAAAGGCAAAAGTAAGATTTTGTCATGAAAATCCTGAGATAAAAGAAATTTATAAAGATTTTTTAGAATATCCTAATAGTCCAAAAGCAGAAGAGTTACTTCATACTACTTATCAAGATAAATCTTATTTGTTGGGAGGTAAGATGAATGAATGAAGAAGAGATAAAGGCTAAAACTTTAGAATGTCTTTCTTGTGTTACTAAGCCTTGTCAGGTAGGATGTCCTTTAAATAATGATACAACTGGTTTTATAAAGTTAGCAAGAGATGGTAAGTATAAAGAAGCATATCATTTATTATTAGAAACAACAGTTTTACCTTCTGTTTGTGGAAGAATTTGTCCGCATGAGAAACAGTGTCAAGGAATGTGTGTAAAGAAAGTATCTTTTGAATCTGTTAAAATTGGAGATATAGAAGCCTTTATTGGCGATATGGCTTTAGAAAATAACTGGACTATTAGTAGTTTACCTCTAAAGAATAAGAAAGTTGCTGTTGTAGGAGGGGGACCTAGTGGATTAACCTGTGCAGCTTTCCTAAGACGAAATGGTTATGATGTTACTATTTACGAAAGACATAATTATTTAGGTGGTCTTTTATATCATGGGATACCTCTCTTTAGGCTAGATAAAACATTGTTAAGAAAAGTAATTGATAATATTTTAGAGTTAGGTATAAATGTTAAGCTTAATCAAAGTATTGGGAAAGACTTTAGTTTAGAAGACTTAGAGAATGAGTATGATGCAGTATTTTTAGGGTTTGGAGCGAATCTTTCTAGTAAGATGAATATACCTGGAGAAGATTTAAATGGTGTAATTGGTGGTAATGAGTTGCTAGAATCTAATAATCATCCTGATTATACTGGTAAAACAGTAGTAATCAGCGGTGGTGGTAATGTTGCTATGGATGTATCTCGTACTATAAAAAGAAAAAATGCTAAAAAAGTATATGTTATTTATAGGAGGAGTGAGAAGGAAGCGCCTGCTCTAGAAAATGAGATAAGGGAAACGAAAGATGAAGGAGTAGATTTCTTATTTCAAAATAATATTCTTGGTATTTATGGTGAGGATAAAGTAGAAAAAATTGAAGTAATTAATACTGAACTTATAAAAAAAGAAGGAGATGATAGATTATCGCCTGTTAATATAGAAGGATCTAACTATTATCTTTCTTGCGATTATGTAGTTATGGCAATAGGAAGTCATCCGGAAAATGATATTGTTAATAGTTTAGGATTAGAACTTGATAAAAGAGGAAGAATATTAGTAGATAAAGATGGACATACTTCAAAAGAAAAAGTCTTTGCAGGAGGAGATTTAGCAGGAACTACTTCAACAGTTGCCTTTGCTGCTAGAGCAGGGAGAGATGCAGCTTATGCAATTATGAAATATTTAAATATAAATAATTAAAAAGATGACTATATTTCGTCATCTTTTTCTGCATTTGTTAAGTTACTATAGTATTGTGTTTTACCATTTAAAACATCATTATAAAAGTTTTGTTTCCAGTGGATATAATTAATACTATCTTGTATTTTGTTTATCTTGTATTCTAATTCCTTTAACTTGTTATTAAGTATCTCTTGCCTTTCAGGAATTGAAGATTTTCCTTTTAAACAAAGTTCTAAATATTCTTTCATTTCGACAATACTCATATCGCAACTTTTAAGGCAAGATAGACTCTTAATCCATTCAATGTCTTTATCATTAAAAACACGATAGTTATTTTTATCTCTTTTGACATTAGGAATTAATCCTTCATTACAGTAAAATTTTAACGTATCATAAGTTAATCCTGTTTTTTCACATGTTTGCTTCATTGTATATAACATAATTTAACTTTCTAAAACATTTATTTTAAATATTTCTTGGGTTATTATTCCTAATAATACTATAATTAAGGGAACCCAATATCTCATAAATATTTTCATTTTGTTTCTGTTGTAGTTTTTAATTCCTAATTTACTAAACCACCATTCGTAGAATGTAGTGTTGTTGCTCTTCTTATCTTTGAACTGGTAATGTGATAAGAAACAACCATTACATGTTTCTAGTAAAGTGATATGTGCTAGGGATAGTAAAGCGATTAAAGGCCAACTAAGCCAAAGCCAGGAAGTCCATGCTACAATTGTTAGTAAAAAATGAAATATTATTATTAGGTTATTTTTCATTATGATTACCTCCTAAAAAATATTAAAAAAATGCTTGACCGGGAGTAACTTCAGGGTTGTATAGTTGAATTGTATTAGAAAAATGTTTAATTGTCAAGAAAGGATGATGTTTTTATGGAATATGTAAAATTAAACAATGGCGTAGAAATGCCAATATTAGGATTTGGAGTATATCAAATTCCTAAAGAAGAAACTAAGAAATGTGTACTTGATGCGATTAATGTAGGATATAGAGCGATTGATACGGCACAATCTTACTTTAATGAAAGTGAAGTAGGGGATGCAATTGTAGAGAGTGGTATTCCAAGAAGTGAATTCTTTATTACTACTAAGATTTGGATTGATAATTATGGTTATGAAAAATGTAAGGCATCAGTTGAAGAATCTTTGAGAAAGTTAAAGACTGATTATATTGATTTAGTATTACTTCATCAACCATTTAGTGATTACTATGGAGCATATAGAGCTTTGGAAGATTTATATCATGAAGGTAAGATTAAAGCGATTGGTGTAAGTAACTTTTATCCTGATAGATTAGCTGATATGTGTTTATTTGGCCGTGAAGTAGTACCTGCAGTTAATCAAGTAGAGACTAATCCAATGAATGCACAGTTTAAGGCAAAGGAAGTTATGCAAAAATATGGAGTTGCTATAGAAGCTTGGGCACCATTTGGTGAAGGAAAGAATGGTATGTTTACTAATGAGACACTAGTTAATATTGGTAAAAAATATGGAAAGACTTCCGCTCAAGTAATACTTAGATGGTTAATTCAAAGAGGAGTTATAATCGCTTGCAAATCTACTCATATTGAGAGAATGGAAGAGAATTTCAATGTCTTTGATTTTGAATTAAGTGATGAAGATATGGAAGAGATTAAGAAATTAGATTCTAATGATAGTTTATTCTTTAATCATCAAGATCCTGCTATGGTAGAGTGGTTTGATAAGATGGTAAGGGAAAGAAGAGATAACGACGACTGTCGTAAAGAAAAGAAAAACTGGTAAGGAGAGATAAAAAATGAATAAAAAAGTAATAATAGGTATAGTTGCAGTACTGATTATTGCGGTTGTAGCAGTTTTAGGATACTCATTCTTAAGTAATGATAGTGATGATAATAATGTAAATAATGAAAATAACAATAGTAATAATGTTACTAATAATGAAGATAGTGCTCAAGATGATAATATAGGTAGTGTTCTAGGTAAGACTTTAATTGTTTATTATTCTGCTACTGGTAATACTGAGGGAGTTGCTGAAAGACTTGCAGAAAACTTAAATGCAGATACATTTGAAATTGTTCCAAGCGACCCTTATACTTTAGAAGATTTAGACTGGACTGATGATAATTCAAGAGTATCAAGAGAATATAATGATGAATCTTTAAGAGATGTAGAACTTGAGAATACTACTGTTCCTAATTGGGATAGTTATGATACTGTTTTAATTGGTTATCCTATTTGGTGGGGTATAGCAGCTTGGCCAGTAAGCTCTTTTGTAGAAGCGAATGATTTTACTGGTAAGACAGTTATTCCATTCTGTACTTCTTCATCCTCTGGTTTAGGACAAAGTGGAGATTTATTAGAAGATATAGCAGGTACTGGTACTTGGCAAGAAGGACACCGTTTTAGTTCAAACCCAAGTGATGATGATATAACTGATTTTGTTGATAGTATAAGTTAAGAGAGGTTGTTATGAAAAAAGGTGTAATTGCAGGGATAGTTTTAGTTGTTATTATAATAATTGCTGTAGGAGTTTTCTTCTTTATGAGAAATTCTTCTCCTAATGTGGGAGCGGCTGCTTCTTTAAGTGGTGATGAAGCATCTAATGTTATAGATAATTTAGATACTAGTGATATGAATATTTTAGTAGCTTACTATTCTTATAGTGGTAATACAGAAGGAATGGTTGAAGAAATAGCATATCAAGTAGATGGAGATTTATTTAAGATAGAGCGAGCTAGTGAATATAGTGATTTATATACAGAAGAAGAAGCGAATAGCGATGCAAGACCTGAATTTAAAGATTTAGATATTAATATAGATGATTATGATACTATTTTTGTAGGTTACCCTATAAGCAGTGGTTTATCAAATGCCAATGATAATGTATACTTTCTTTGATGAGTATGATTTATCTGGTAAAACTATTGTACCTTTTAATACCCATGAAGGATCAGAAGATAGTGGTACTTATAGCGATATTGCAGATTTAAATTCCTCTACTTTTGAAGATTTTGATTTACCTCCTACCTTTTATGTTTATGGAACAGAAGATCCTTTCTATAGTCAGTTTGTATCTCAAGTAGATTTATTAAATAGTCTTGATAAGAATATAGAGTCTCTTGTGTTAGATAATTATCCTCACGGATTTGGTGTTAGTGGAGACTGGGTAGATGATGTGGATAGTTGGTTAATGAGTTTATAGAATTGTAATCTATGTTTATAGAAACAATTCTTTTTTTGTTAAAAATATGTTACTTTTCGATACTTTTATGATATAATCTAATTAGATATTTAATAATGGAGGTGTGGTATGAGAATAATAGAGTTTTTTAAAAAGGTAATAGAGGTTAAAGATAATGATTTATCATTTCTAAATGTTGGTGATATTATTTGGGCAAAAAGATATAAGAATGATGAAGAGAAAAGTAGAATAAAAATGGGACATCAAGAGAGTCCTTATGTTATTATAAAAAAATCAAAAGGTAAGGTTTATGCTTTGCAATGTACTAGTAATCCTCACTGGGAGATTCAGTGGAAGATGGCTTATTATCCACTAGGAAAATTAAATTATGAGATGAAGAAAAACTCATTTATAAATTGTATGGTAGTATATGAATTAAAAGAAATACAATTTGTAGAGATGATAGGTCATCTTAATGATGTCGATTTAAATCAGTTGAAAAAACAATTATATATTTTTAAAAATAGTGGCTTTAAAGTTAAACCCGATATAGAGAAAAAGTATTTAGATTTTAAAATAGGTATTGGAGATGTAATTTTATATAGCGGCAATAGGTATTATATTGATTCTATTAAAGGGAGAAGTTATGAAGTTTATAGACTAAAGAAACATCCAAAAGTAAGTGATAGATTATTAATAGGTAATACTTATTATAGTTTTATATTTAGAAACCTTGAAAAAATAAAGATAAGATCAAAATATGATTTGGTCGATACTTTCAATACTGGGGAAATTGAAATAATTAATAAATATAAAGAAAAAAGTTTAAAACTTTTAGAGAAGAGAATGCCTAATTCACTTAGAGCTGGTTCTCTTATTGATTATAAAAATAGAATGTTTTACGTATATGAAAAAAGTGATGATTGTGTTAATTGTTATGAAATATATTCTAATGAAGTTTTTGAAGAGGGGATGGCTGATATTTTAGTTAAAGGGGGAATATATAAAACTTTTTTTGCAACTGTTACTATACCTAT
>CASEWH010000071.1 GCA_949291575.1 uncultured bacterium | reverse complement strand
ATTTCATCTATAATCTTATCAATTTTCTCTCCATAGGAAACTGACTCATCATAAATAAATTTAAGTTCTGGAATATGTCTTATCTCTATTCTTTTAGCAAGCTCCCCTCTTATAAAACTACTAGCATTATTTAAAGCTTTTAGAGTCTCATCACGTTTTTCTTGCTCTAAAACAGTTACATATACTTTACAATAACTTAAATCATTAGATGTATCACAATCAGTAACCGTTACAAACTTAATGTCTTCATCTTTTACTTCTAGCATTAATATTTTACTTACTTCTTCCATAATCATATGGTTTATTCTTTCTATTTTTATATTCATTAAAATCAGTCCTTTCTTCTAAATAAGTATAGCATATTTTTTTAAATTTAGGTATAATATGCTTTGTTAGGGGGAATTTATATGTCAAAGAATTCTGAATTAGTAAATGAATTAAAAAGTGAAAGTAGTAATAGACGTAATTTCTTTAAAGAAAAAATAAAAGAAGAGTTAAAGAAAAACAATATGGAAATCAATGATACTATTATTAATGATATCTTTAATAAAGCTCTAGATACTTATACAGATGATATTAAGATACCTTTCTTATTTCATATTAAAGCAGTTATAAAGAATAAAGATAAAAAGAAAGAAACCGGAGACTTAAATAAACTTCAATATGAAGTTATTAAACTATATTTAACTAAAGAAAATAATAAATATTTATCTAAAATAGATATCGCTACTAGGTTATCTATTAAAATTGATGAGGTTATAGATATTATAGAGTCTCTTAATAATTATAATAATTTAGATAAAATATTTCCTAATTATAAAGAAATGCTTAAAGATAGAAATGATTACTTTAAAAAGAAAGCAGTTGTTATATCTGAAAAGCAGATTATTTTATTAGTAGAATACTGTGGTGGTCTAAAGAAAGAGATGGATTTTAAAGCCCTTGCAAAGAAATATGATAAAACTACTATTGATATTAGAAATGAATTAAATAATATCTTTAAACTATTAAAGACAGAAAGTAATCTAACTATTTTATTAGATAGATATCCTAATATTAAGAATGCCCTTATAAGAAAAAGTAAAGTATTTAATATTTCTTTAGATATTAAAGAAGATATAGCAGTTAAACATATTGTAACTAGTGATTTTAAAAGAAAAGCCCATCTTAATAAAGATGATATTACAATGCTAAAATTATTAGATAGTTATAATAAAAATGAAATAACCTGTGAAAAAATAAAAGAAGCTGGTTTTGATAGTGTCGCTAGTTTTGTTGATAAGAGAAATAGATTCTTTAGTAAACTTAGGACTAATGAAAACTTTTTTGATACTGTTAACGAGTTATATCCTAATTTAGGTATTGAAACTTTAATAGATATGCCCAGATTAACATATTATGAATTTAAAGCTTTAGCACTTGTAGATGAACATTCTTATAAAAAGATAATTGAAGATGAGAAATTAATTGAGGAAGATGTATTTAAAAATACTAAGTCTTTTAATAATATATTAAAGAATGCTATTAATAAGTTAAATGAAAGTGGATATCTATTAGAAAAAGTATCTTTAGTTCTTACTAATTTAAATAATTTAGAATTAGTTGATAATAAAAAGAAAGAAGATGATTTAAGTCTTTCTTTAATAGAGTTAAAAATATTAGAAACTTTAAATGACAATCCAAACTTAACTAATAGAGAGCTTGCTACTATAGCAGGTTTTAAAAGTGAAGCTAGTTTTGTTAATAAAAAATATGAATTATTAACGAGAATTAACAATAATAAAATATTGGAATTAAAGATTAAGAGAAAATATCCTCATATTGTATTAATAAAGGAAAAGAGAAAAACTAAACTAAGTGATAAAAATATAGAATTACTTACTCTATTAGAAAAAAATCTTTCTGATAAGGAAATGGCAGATACTTTAGAATTAGCGAATGAAAAGAGTTATTATACTGTTAAGAGAATATTATTTAAACAATTAGAAGAAAATGAATCTCTTAAAAGAGATGCTTTAAGAAAGTTCCCTGACCTAATCTTAGATGATTATATTAAGAATCTTGCTATTAGATTTACAGAAAATGAAATAGTCTTTTTACAAGAGTTTTGTTTAATAGAAGATAATAATCTCATTTATCAAAGTGAAGAAGAAATCCTAAAGAAGCTTAACTTACAACCTAAGATGATAGAATTTGTTAAAACTACTTCTACTATTAAAGTTGTTAAAAATATGATTGTAGGTACTAATTTAGATGAATTATTATGGTCTAATTTTACTGATGAGTTTATTACTAGGGATAGTTTTAATGGTGATAATAGTATTTCTGTTAATAATTTAGAGTTTAAAGAGCAAATGAGTGATGATATATTAGAAGGTATCAAAAGACTTGAAGAGTCTATCTTTGGAGACTTTGTAGAGCAATGTACTTTAAAAGAAAAATTAGTTCTTGCTCTTAGATTAGGTTATTTTGATAAAAGATTTTTTACTAGTAGTGAAGTTGCTATGATTACAAAAATGGAAGAGATTAAAGTTATATCTTTAACTAAAGAGTGTTTAAAGATGTCTAGAAATAATTATATAGATGAAAAACAGAAGCAAAAGATTTTAATTTAAGTAAAACTAAAAAGTAGGGTCCCCCCTACTTTTTAAATTTATCTTTCTACTTCTACAAGTTCATATACTTCGATAATATCTCCTTCTTTATAATCTTGAAAATTATCTAAAGTAAGTCCACAATCATGATCTTTAGACATTTCTTTAACCCCGTCTTTTTCATGTTGAAGTGACTTTATAGAGCCATTATAAATTACTATACTATCTCTTACTACTCTAGCTTTATCATTATTTTTAATAGTACCAGATGTTACATGACAACCTGCTATCATACCAACTTTAGAAAATTTAAATAGTTGACGAATCTCAGCTGTACCAGTAACTTTTTCTTCATAAATAGGCTCTAACATACCTTTCATAGCTTTTTCCATATCTTCTACTAATTTATAGATAATATCATAAAGTCTAATTTCGATACTATATTGTTTAGCCATATCTAATACTTTATTATTTCCTCTAACATTAAAACCAATTATTAAAGCATTAGAAGCGGATGCTAGGACAATATCACTTTCTGTAATACCGCCAACTGCTCCTCTAATAACATTTATTTTAACACCTTCTACATCAATCTTTTCTAATGAAGATTTTACTGCTTCTAAACTACCATTAGTATCTGTTTTTAAGACAACATTTATCTCTTTAAGACCTTCATTTATCTTACCAAATAACTCTTCTAGACTCATACCTGTTCTATTAGTATCAGCATCTTTTTCTCTTAAAGCTCTATCACTTGCTATTTGTTTAGCTTGTTTCTCAGTCTCAAAAGCCATGAATTTGTCCCCTGCACTTGGAACACTAGATAACCCTGTAATTTCAACTGGCATAGCAGGTGGAGCTTCAACGATGTTTCTTCCTAAATCATCTTTTAAAGTTCTAACTTTACCAAAAGCTGTTCCTACAACTATAGGATCTCCTAATCTTAAAGTACCATTAGAAATAAGTAAAGTTGCAACTGCTCCTACATGTTTATCCATTTTACTTTCAAGTACTGCTCCTGTAGCATAACGATTTGGATTAGCTTTTAATTCTTGCATTTCGGCAATTAATAGAATATTTTCTAATAATTCATCAACACCTTCACCTGTTTTAGCAGATATCTTAGTTACAATTGTATCTCCACCCCATTCTTCTGGAGTAAGTCCTGCTTCTACAAGTCCTGTCATAACTCTATCTATATTAGCTTCAGGTTTATCTATTTTATTTATACATACAATAATAGGAACCCCTGCTGCTTTAGCATGGTCAATTGCTTCTTTAGTTTGAGGCATTATACCATCATCTGCTGCTACTATAATGATGACTATATCAGTAACACTAGCACCTCTTGCTCTCATCTCTGTAAAAGCAGCATGTCCTGGAGTATCTATAAAGGTTATCTTTTTACCATTACACTCTACTTGATAAGCACCTATTTCTTGAGTAATACCACCAGCTTCTCCACTTGCAACATTACTGTTTCTAATATAATCAAGAAGTGTTGTTTTACCATGATCAACATGTCCCATTATAGTTACAACAGGAGGACGTTCTACTAAGTCTTCTTCTCTATCTTCTATCTCATAATTCTCAAAGTTAGAAATATCAGCAGTTTCTTCTTTTTTTACTGTTTTATTATAATCTAGAGCGATTAATTCAACAGTATCAAAACTAACACTATTATTAACAGTAGCCATTATTCCTAATCCCATTAATTTCTTAATAATTTCTCCAGTAGAAACATCTAAAAGATTAGCTAAATCTGATACTGTCATACCTTCTTTATATAGTAAAACATTCTCATCTACTACTTGCTCATTACTTTGTAACTTCTCTTTATGTTTATATATCTTCTTTCTTTCTTGTTTAAAGTTACTCTTATCTTTCTCTTGTTTCTTAACTTTTTTAACTTTACTTGTTTTAACTAGATTATCATTAGTAAGATTAGATTCATATGCTATTTGTTCTGCTTTCTCATCTAAATTATAATCATTAAGCATCTCTTCATCAGGATTAGTTTCTACATAATCTTCTTCATCTTGAAAAGAATTATCTAAAAGTATTACTTCATCATCACTAAGAACTCTATCTAAATCACTTGTATCCATAGCAAGACTTTCCATATGTTTAACTATATCTTCCACACTTCTATTAATATCTTCTGCATATTCTTTTATTGTCATAAAATCACCTCACTCTAATATTTTTCTTATTTCATCATATACCTCATCACTAATATTACATTCTAATTTTCTCTCTAAGCTTTTCTTCTTAATCGCTTCTTCTAAGACTTTTACATCTCTTTTAATATATGCACCTCTACCGTTCATTTTTCCTGTTAAATCAACTTTAACTTCTCCATCTTTACTTCTAACTATTCTAAGTAGTTCACGTTTATCTAATTTTTCTCCTGTTACTACACAACTTCTAAGAGGAATTTTTCTTGTTTTCATAACTACCTCCTATTCTGATTTTATACTAATACCCATTTCCTTAGCTTGTTCTGTTGTTTTAATATCAATTTTATATTTAGTAAGTCTAGTAGCAAGTTTAGCATTAAGTCCTTTTTTACCTATAGCAAGTGAGAAATTATCTCCATCTGCTATTACTAAAGCTTCCCTCTTCTTAGGATCAGTAATTAATACTGTTAAGTCTTTAGCAGGACTTAAAGCATTTTCTATAAATACTGCAGGATCACTATCATATTTAACAATATCTACTTTCTCACCATTAAGCTCTGTAATGATATTTGCAATACGGCTACCACGTTCTCCAATACATGCTCCAATAGGATCAACTTTAGGGTTTTCTGAGTATACTGCTACTTTACTTCTAACTCCTGCTTCTCTTGCTACACTATATAAAAGTACTGTACCATCAACTAGTTCTGGTATTTCACTTTCAAATAATCTTTTAACAAAACCGAAATGTCTTCTACTAAGTAGTACAAGTAAACTTCTACCATTATTATCTACTTTAGTAACATAAACTTTAATCTGACTACCCATTTCAATATGTTCACCTGGTATAATATCTTTCTTAGGTAAAATACCATTAGTACGTCCTAAATCTATAAAGTAGTTATCAGTATCTTCAAGTGCAACTGTACCAACAAGTAATTCATCTTGTTTATCTCCAAATTCATCAGTAATACTAGAACGTTCTGCTTCTCTAATCTTTTGAATAACTACTTGTTTAGCGGTACTTGCAGCAACTCTACCAAAGTCTTTAGGAGTAACTTCAGTATCAATAGTATCTCCAACTTCAACAGTTTTATCTAACTTTCTAGCATCACTAAGTTTAATCTCGCACCCCGGATTAAAGAAACTAATCTTTTCTTCTTCTTCATCCTTTTCCTTAGCTTTTTCTTCTTCTTTAAACTCTTTTTCACTTATCTCTGTATCAAGATTTTCATCTTCAGCATAACGTTCAAATAAAGCATCTTCATACTCTTCTTTAGTCATCTTATCATCAGGTACTACTGTTAAGTATGAAAATACTTTAATATCTCCATTATTTTCATTAATTAGAACTTTTACATTATTATTTTTACTTTTAGCATTCTTCTTATAAGCACTAGTTAAAGCATTTCTCATCGCTTCAAAGATAATTTCTTTATCTATATGTTTTTCTTTAACTACTAAGTCAACTGCTTTAAGAAACTCTTTTCCATTCATACTACATATCTCCCTTCTCTTTAGAATGTATATCTAATACATCTATATCATTACATAAGTTATTATCATCCATAATAGGATTAATAATTTTAGTTGCCTCTGTTATTTTATTAACATCAATTACTTCTTCACTATCAAGTTCAATATTTAATGTTTTAACTCCTTCTTCAGTAGAATAATAAACACTACTAACAAATAGTCCTAAGTCTTTAATGTTTCCATCTACTAAAGCTTTTACTTTACTTTCCATAATACCTCCTTACAAACTAAAGAGCGAAGTCTTTTAAACTTCACTCCTTTCTTGAAACTAATTATACTATATAAAAATAGTTTTGTCAAAACAGTTATTTAATGTTATTATAATAATGGTGATAATAAATGAAAAAAGAAAGAGTATTAGAAATATGTAAAGGATTAGTAACATTTCTTATATTTTATTTTAGTAGTTATTTACAAGTAATACCAATTGCCTTATTTAATATTGATGTTAATAATTATACAGCAAGTGATTTAGCGATTGTTAATACTTTTACTGATTTAATATTAGTATTGATATTAATAGTTTTATATTTTAAAGAGTTAAAAAAAGAATTTAAGACTTTTAAAAATAGTTGGAAATTAAACATGGATACTGCTTTTAAGTACTGGTTTATAGGTCTAATGATTATGTGTATATCTAATATAGCGATAGGATTAATAACTGATTTAAGTACTTCTAGTAACGAACAAGCAGTCCAGACATTAGTTAATTCTACACCTTATCTAATGTTATTTACAGCAGGTATACTTGCACCAATAGCAGAAGAATTAACATTTAGAAAAGGTGTATCTAAGATATTTAAGAATAAATGGATATATGCAACTGCTTCTGGATTAATATTTGGTCTATTACATGTAATAGGTAGTGGCAATATCTTAGAGTACTTATATGTTATTCCTTATGGCAGCTTAGGCTTCTTCTTTGCTTTAACTTATTATGATACTAAAAGTATTTATCCATCTATTATAATGCATGCGATACACAATAGTGCTTTAATTCTTTTATCAATATTTGCATATTAAAAACGCCCTAAGACGTTTTTATTTTTTACATTAACATTGTTATTTGTTTTTTAGATAGTCCAGTAGCTTTCATTATATCTTTTTTAGATATCCCCATATTAAGAAGATTCTTTGCAATAGATTTTGCTTTCTCTTTAGATCCTTCTTTTCTGCCTTCTTTTCTACCATCACTTCTTGCAGAATTTATCTCTTTTCTATGTACTATCTCTGCATCATAGTACATACCAAACTCATCATCTAATACTAATTCATTTAACTTCTTCATAATTATCCTACTTTCTTTTAATCAAACAAGTGACCTATGTCTTAATTCAATAGATATAGTTTTAGTTTTCTCTTTTCTTACATTAATAATTTAATATCTTTTTTCTTTAAACCAGTGTATTCCATTACTTTATTTATACTTTCTCCTGCTTTTAACATAGTTTTGGCGATAGATTTTTTCTCATTATCAGCCCCTTCTTTTCTACGCTCTTTTCTGCCTTCTTTTCTACCATCACTTCTTGCAGAATTTATCTCTTT
>CASEWH010000070.1 GCA_949291575.1 uncultured bacterium | reverse complement strand
TGAAGAAAAGAACACCTTTAAACAAATATAATTATTATAAAAGAGATTATGCTAAGTATTTATTACTTATTAAAAATAAAGATAAACTTATAACTTATGATATAGATGCTAAGATAGTTTCATATTTATTTAAAATAGAATATTTTAATGAATTAATACTTTCTAAGTATCTATTAGATGATTTGTTAGTATTAAAAGAAAAATATCACTTTAATATTGCAGTAGTTGGTCCTAAGATAAGAGAATATTACTGTAGTAAATGTAGTGATTACTTAAAATTAAAAAATAAAAGTAAGAAATATATTAAGGAGTGTTGCAGTTATGGAGAAGAATGATTCATTTAAAATAATGAAAAATACTAAAGAATTAGTTAGTGATGTAGTAGAGTTTTCAAGAAATTTTCCTAAAAGTGAAAGTGTTTTGAAAAAGAATTTGCAAGATGAGTTATTTAATTTGGTTAGATTATTAAATTCATATATTGTTAATAGAGATAGTAGTAGAATAAGAGAGAAACATATAAAAGATTTTATAGTTAGCCTTTCGATGGTAGATTTTTATTTTGAATATTTATACTTAAATAAAATAATTAGTTTTAAGAAATATAAAGATTTAGTTGGTTATGTAGTTACTATTAGAAAGCTTGCTTATGGGATGATTAAAAATGAAAAAGAGTTGTGTTAGTTATGATACTTTAGTTGATTATAATAAAATACTTGATAGTTATAGACTTGTAGTTAAGAATACAGAACATAAAGAGAAATTATTTAAGTATAATTTGTTTTTATCTAGTAATTTAGTTAGTATTTATAATTCTTTAAAAGACTTTAAATATCATCATGGTAAATATAATATCTTTTTAATAAAAGATCCTAAATATAGGGTTATTATGAGTGAGAATTTAACTGATAAAATAGTTAATCAAATGGTTAGTGAATATATATTAAAACCTGTTTTAGAACCTAAGCTTATAGATAGTAATGTTGCGACAAGAAAAGGTATGGGTAGTAGTTATGCTTTTAATCTTTGTAAGAAGTATATTAATAACTTAAAAAGAAAAGGGAAAGAAGTATATGTCCTTAAGTTTGATATAAAAAAATACTTTTATAATATAGATCATGATATATTAATAGAAAGGTTAGATAAAATATATGAAGATAAGAGAATAGTTTCTTTACTTAAAGATATTATTTATAGTTCTAATATGGGGTATGTTAATAGGGAAATAGATAATATTATAAATAGAGAACTTAAAAAAGATTTATCTATTAAGCATGAGAGTGAACTTAAGAAGGTTCCTAGATATAATTATCATAAAGGACTTGCTATTGTTAAAGAAACTTACAATATTAAAAGTATAAAGGATGATTTGATAACAAATGTTAATATTATAAAAGATGGTGAAAGTATTTATATTGGAGAATTAAGTGATGTTAGGAATTTGTTTGCCCATGATAAAATTAAGTAGTTGTAAAATATAAAAAAATAGCTTATAATACACTTAAATGCGATTGATATTCAAGGAGTACATATAAAGTATTAATAGAGAGTTAATGGTTGGTGGAAATTAGCAATATGATATATGGAAGGTAGTGAATAGAGCAGGGTTTCTGAAATAGTAGTAAGTTACCACGGTAAAGGCCGTTATAAGTAATAAGATAGTTAAATAACTATAAATTAAGGTGGTACAGCGTAAATTCCTTTAACGCCCTTAAGTTATAGTTATTTTTTATTTTAGGGAGGTGTTATTATTAATAGTAGATTATATATTATTCCAAATGAAGATATTTTAAACAGTGGTGTTTTCTTTAGAATCTTAAAAAATGGTGAGAAACATTTAAAATATATAAAGGAATTTGTAGATACTTATAATCTTCCGTATTCATTTGGAGATGATGATAGTAATATAGCACCTGTTTTGCTTGCTGAAGATGGACATATGGTTGTTAAAACTAGTTGGGATTTTATGAACATAGCAGTGTTTTATATACCTGAACTCTTAACAACTAATCAGAAAAGATGGATAGATAATAATTTAGAAAATTTTAAGAATTATGAATATCTTGGATTTAATAACTATAGTGTAGTAGATGGAGAAATTAAAGAAGAAAAGATAGAGGATTTAGATAAAGAGGTAGTTGAGTTAAATAAAAGATATTTAAATTATAGAAAAATAAAGGAGGAGAAAGGTCATGTTAGATAAGAAATATAATCATAAAGAAGTAGAGAAAGATAAGTATAATAATTGGGTAAATAAAGGATATTTTAAAGGTGATAAAGATAAAAGTAGAGAACCTTTTTGTATAGTTATCCCACCACCTAATGTTACTGGTAAACTACATTTAGGTCATGCTTGGGATACAACCTTACAAGATATTATTATTAGATATAAGAGAATGTGTGGGTTTGATGCTTTATGGCTTCCAGGAATGGATCATGCTGGTATTGCAACACAAGCTAAAGTTGATAAAAGATTAAGAGATATGGGAATTAATCCTCGTGGTATATCTCGTGATGAATGGTTAGAACATGCTTGGAGTTGGAAAGATGAGTATGCTACTACTATTCATGAACAATGGGCTAAATTAGGACTTAGTCTTGATTATACTAAAGAAAGATTTACTTTAGATGAAGGTCTTAGTAAAGCGGTTAGATATGTCTTTGTTAAACTTTATGAGAAAGGTTTAATCTATAGAGGAGAGAGAATTATTAACTGGGATCCAGTTCAAATGACTGCTTTATCTAATGAAGAAGTTATTTATAAAGAAGATAAGGGAGCATTTTATCATATTAAGTATTATATAACTGGTACCGATGAATATTTAGATGTGGCGACTACTCGTCCAGAGACTTTATTTGGTGATACTGCAGTTGCAGTTAATCCAAGTGACGATAGATATAAACATTTAATTGGTAAAACAGTAATTCTTCCTATTGTTAATAAAGAAATACCTATTGTAGGGGATTATCATGCTGATCCTGAGTTTGGAACGGGTTGTGTAAAGATAACTCCTGCTCATGATCCCAATGACTATGAAGTAGGTATGAGACATAACCTACCTCGTGTTGTTGTTATGAATTTGGATGCTACTATGAATGAGAATGCTCCTGGTTATGAGGGAATGAGTCGTGAAGAGTGTCGTGAAAAATTAGTAGAAGATTTAAAGAAACAAGATTTATTAATTAGTATTGAAGAAATGACCCATAATGTAGGACATAGTGAGAGAAGTGATGCGGTAGTTGAACCTACTTTATCTAAACAATGGTTTGTTAAGATGAGACCTCTTGCAGATAGAGTTCTTGCAAATCAAAAGAATAAAGATACTAAAGTAAACTTTGTTCCAGAACGTTATGAAAAAACAATGAATCACTGGATGGAAATTACATATGACTGGTGTATTTCTAGACAGTTATGGTGGGGTCATAGAATACCTGCTTGGTATAAAGACGATGAAGTTTATGTTGGAATGGATGCACCTCTAGGTGATGGATGGGTTCAAGATGAAGATGTACTAGATACTTGGTTTTCATCTGCATTATGGCCTTTTTCAACATTAGGATGGCCTGAAGAGACTGATTTATTTAAAAGATATTATCCTAATAATGTCTTAGTAACTGGTTATGATATTATTCCATTCTGGGTTAATCGTATGACTTTCCAGGGGTTAGAATTTACTGGTAAACGTCCATTTAAAGACTGTCTTATCCATGGACTAATTCGTGATAAAGAAGGACGTAAGATGAGTAAGTCTTTAGGTAATGGAGTAGATCCTATGGATGTTATAGATGAGTATGGTGCTGATAGTTTAAGATTTTTCTTAACTACTAATAGTGCTCCTGGAACAGATTTAAGATATGATGAAGAAAAGATAAAATCTACGTGGAACTTTATTAATAAATTATGGAATGCATCTCGTTATGTTTTAATGAATCTTGAAGATATGAAGACATCAGGATACGATTATCAAAATTTAAGTAAAGCAGATAAATGGATATTAACTTTAAAAAATAATTTAATTAAAGATGTTACTAAAAATATGGATAGTTATGATTTTCATAATGTTGGTAATATGTTATATAAGTTTATTTGGGAAGACTTTTGTGATAACTATATTGAGTTAAGTAAAGCTGCTATGAATGATACAACTAAGAGTGTTTTACTTGATGTTTTAACAACAATTCTTAAATTACTTCATCCATTTATGCCTTATGTAACAGAAGAGATTTATTCTATGTTACCATTTAAAGATAGTGAGTCTATTGTAATTAGTACTTATCCTAAGTATGATAGTGAGACTGTATTTAATGAGGAAATGGAAGAAATATCTAAAGTTATAGTTGATTTAAGGGAGATAAGAAATTTAAAAGCTACTAATAATATTAAAAAAGATGATTTAGTAATGTTTAGTACTAATAGTGATTTAGAATATATTTATAAGTCACAGTTAAAGATTACTGATGAATTAATAGTTAAAGAAACTTTAGAAAATTATCAATCTATTAACTATAAATCTAGTTTAATTGATATTACTTATTTCTTTAAAAATGAAGTTAATAAAGAAGAGTTAGAAGAGAATATTAAGAAGTTGAAAGACTCTATCGAAAGACGTAAGAAATTACTTAGTAATGAGAATTATGTTAATAAAGCTCCTAAAAATATAGTTGACCTTGATAGAGAAAAATTAATGGAGGAGGAAGCTAAGCTTAAGTTATTAGAAGAACAATTATAGGTTCTTCTTTTCTTCTAAATTCATCTTTACTTAAATAAAATGTAATGATAAAATTTAAGTATAGAAAGGATAGATATTATGAAAAAATATGGGAAAATAATTATTATTGTAGTAGGTATTCTTGTTGTAATTGCTTTACTTATTTTAATTTATTTTAAGACTACTTTTATTAGTAAAAATGAAGTAAAGGATATTGTTGCTGCTAATATGAATGTAAGTAGTGGAGATTTATATTTTGAAAGCATTGATTTTGAATTTGATAATAGTGTTTATGAAGTAGAAGTTTATTATCAAAATAGAGATTATGAATATAAGATTGATGCTAAAGAAGGTAAGATTATTTATACTGATTTTAAATA
Organism: uncultured bacterium; assembly: GCA_949291575.1. Taxonomy (GTDB): domain Bacteria; phylum Bacillota_I; class Bacilli_A; order RF39; family UBA660; genus Onthousia. Next base: position 2,182 of record CASEWH010000070.1, on the reverse strand, counting down.
TTTTACTAATCAAAATAATACTAACAATACTAATAATAACAATAATGGCAATAGTAACAGTAGTAGTAATAATGGTAACTCTAATGGTCAAAATAGTCTTAATGGAGTAACTGCTAGCATAACTTTAGATGAAGCGAAGAACATTGCTTTGACTGATGCTGGACTTGATATTAATAGTATTCAGTTTACAAGAGAAGAGCTAGAGCATGATAATCATACTTTAGTTTATGAGTTAGAGTTTTATTATAATAATATAGAATATGATTATGAGATTAATGCTACTACTGGAGATATAATTAGTTACGATAGAGATAGTATATATGATTAAATTTTGGCCATAATAGAAATAGGTGATGATATGAAAAATATTTCTATTTGGCAAGATACTGTTAATGATAGTGATAAGTATGATGTATTAAATGAAAATATAGATGTTGATATTTTAATAATTGGTGGAGGTATTACTGGATGTAGTACCTTTTATCAATTTAAAGACGATAATAGAAAAGTTGCTTTAGTTGAAAAGAATAGAATAGGTAGTGGAGCATCTAGTAGAAGTAGTGCTAAAATAACTTTTTTACAAGAAGATATTTATACTAAGCTTAATAATATCTTTGGAAGAGATAAAGCTTATCTTTATTATAGAGGAGAGAAGGAAGCTTTAAAGATAGTTAGTAAATTGATAGAAAAAGAAAATATTGACTGTGATTTAAAGAAAAGTAAGTCTTATTTATATACATTAGATTCTTCTAATATTAAGAGAATAGAAAAAGAAAAGGAATTACTTTCGTCTTTTGGTGAGAAGACTACTTCTATTAAGAAATTGCCTAATGGAATGAAAGTTGAATCAGGTTTTTATGTTAATGAAACATATACATTTCATCCTTTAAAATTTATAAAAGAAATAGTTAAAAAATCTATTAGTCTTAATCATAGAGTTTATGAAAATACTAAGATAATTAAAATAGAAAAAGATGGAGATTCTTTTAAATGCTATACTGAAAGTAATATTATAAAGACTAAAAAAATCGTTTTAGCTCTTCATTATCCATACTTTTTACTTCCTTATTTAATGCCATTTAAATGTTATTTAGAGAAATCTTTCTTAGTATGCTCAAGTGTTAATAATAGTTATGACTTTAATGCTATTAATATAGAGAAACCTTTAAAATCTATGAGGTATTATAATGATTATTTATTAACTGTATCATCATCAGCTAATCTAGCTTTTGCATCTAATAGTAAAAAGATGGTTAGTGATTTAGAGAATAATACTAATATAACTAATTATGATTATGTGTGGAGTAATTATGATTTAATGACATTAGATCACTTACCTTTAATAGGTTTTATTGATGATAACTTAATACTATCTACTGGTTATAATACTTGGGGTAACTCTAATGGTATACTTGCTAGTACGATAATAAAAGACTTAATTGATAATAAATATAATATTTATAAAGAGTTATTTGATCCTAGAAGAGCATTTAATAAACAGAAATTAGTTAATTATCCAATAAATATCTTTAGTAATCTTTATAGTTTTATAGATAGTAAAGTTAATAAAAATAAATCTTTTTATAATGGAAATCCTAAATTTACAAGAATAGATGGTAAGGCAGTTGCGATTTATGAAGATGATAAAGGTAAGGAACATATTGTCTATAATAAATGTCCTCATTTAGGATGTGGTTTGGTATTTAATGAAGTAGAGAAGACTTGGGACTGTCCTTGTCATGGTTCTAGATTTGATTTAGATGGTAAATCTATTTTGGGACCAAGTAACTATGATATAGGGTATAAATAATTTTATATTTATGTTATACTAAAGAAGTAAAGGATTGATAAGAATGAATGATGAGTTAATTAGAAAAAGTAAAGTTAGTATATTAAAAAGTTATGGAGAAAATTTTACAGAAAAAGAATATATTACTAATCCTGCTATTGGAAGAGAAGAAGAAATTAAACAGTTAGTTTTAATATTACTTACACCTGAGAAGTCTGCTATTTTAACAGGTAAACCTGGTGTTGGTAAAACTGCTATTGTTGAAGGACTTGCTTATCGTATTCAGTTAGGTAATGTTCCTGATGCCTTAAAGGGTTATCAGATTATTAAAGTTAATACTTCTGCTTTACTTGGAACTGATCCTGATACAGGAGAAAGTAAAATACAAATACT
>CASEWH010000069.1 GCA_949291575.1 uncultured bacterium | reverse complement strand
TTCTCTTTTTTTATTATATGTAAATTTCTTTTACATATTCATAGTATCATAAATATTAACTTTTGTCAAAAAATTATTTTTGACACTTAGAACAATAGTAAGTTCCTCTTCCGCCTACTTTAGTAACAATAAGCCTCTCGCCACAGGTTGGACAAACTCCATCTTTTTTTCCGTGAACAGATAATTCATTTTGAAATAAGCCGTGTACTCCTTCTGCCGATGTAAAACTCTTAATAGTAGTACCTCCCATAGTAACAGCTTTATCTAATACTTTTTTTGTATTTTTAATAATAGCATTCGCTTCTTCTAAACTAATACTATCCGCTTTTCTTAAAGGGTTAATATGACTTGCAAATAGAATTTCATCATCATAAATATTTCCAATACCTGTAATAATTGATTGGTCAAGTAAAGCTGTTTTAATAGGCACTTTCTTCCTTTTTAAGGCCTCTAACAAATAATTAGGTGTTAGGCTCTTATCATAATACTCTAATCCTAAATCAGAAAGTGGTTTTAAATTATAAACTTCATCTTTAGGAAGACATGCCATCTTCCCAAACCTTCTAACATCATTAAATCTCATATCTGTATTATCAGTAAAAGTGATAATAACATGTTCATGTTTTTCTTTAGGAACACTAGGGTCTCTAAAGAAAAACTTTCCTTCCATTCTTAAATGGCATATCAAAGCTTTAGTTGTAAGAAACATTACTATCCATTTACCTCTTGTTGTAATAGATTCTATCCTCTCGCCCTCTAAATTCTTTTTAAACTCATCTATATTACCTATAATTATATTATCCCAGTATACATCTACTTTCTTAATAGTTTTACCTATAATAATCTTTTCTAGTGTCTTACTTACTGTAATCACTTCTGGTTTTTCAGGCATATTATCACTCCTTACTACTTAGCTTCATACCAGTCATTACCTGTTTCAATATCTACTTTTAAAGGAACATCTAACTTAATAACATTTTCCATCTTATCTCTAACTAACTCTTTAACTTCCTCTAACTCATCTTTATAAACATTTAAAACAAGTTCATCGTGTACTTGAATAAGTATTTTACTCTTTAAATTTCTTTTAGTCATCTCACTATATAAGTCTACCATCGCTTTTTTAAGTATATCGGCAGCACTACCTTGAATTGGAGTATTAAGAGCCATTCTCTCTCCTCCACTTCTTACCATATAGTTACTACTCTTTAACTCATCAATAACTCTTCTTCTATTCATAATAGTAGTAACGTAACCATTTTTATAAGCATCTCTTTTTTCTTTATCCATATATTCACTAATACCAGGATAAGTCTCTAAATAGTTATCCATAAACTTCTTAGCACTACCTACATCTATTTTTAAATCTTCTGATAGACCAAAACTACTAATACCATAAAGAATTCCAAAATTAACGGCTTTTGCAGTTCTTCTCATAGATTTATCTACATCTTTAATATCTACTTTAAAGATATCGCTAGCGGTCTTAGAATGGATATCTTTATCTTCTATAAAAGCTTGTATTAAATTAGTCGCTTTAGAAAGTGAAGCAAAGACTCTTAGTTCTATTTGTGAATAATCAGAACTCATAATAATAGAGTTATCTTCTGGTATAAAAGCTTTTCTAATTAATCTTGAATAATCACTTCTAATAGGAATATTTTGTAAGTTAGGTTCAGTTGATGAAAGTCTTCCTGTCCTAGTTAAGCACTGATTAAATATAGTATGAACCTTACCGTCTTCTTTTATTTTATCTAAAAGTCCAACAACATAATTAGCATATAACTTAGTAAGCATTCTATATTCTAATACTTTATTTACTATAGGGTGATATGGACTTACTTTATCTAGAATATCTCTACTAGTAGAGTAATTAGTCTCATCTTTTTTTCTCTTTTTAGGATAAGGTAGTTCTAACTTTATAAATAAAACTTCACCTAACTGTTTAGGAGAACTTATATTAAATTCACATCCAGCATCTTTATATATATCTTCTTCCATGTCTTTTATCTTGACTTCTAACTCATCTTTTAGTTTTAGTAAATAATCTTTATCTACTCTAATACCAGTTAATTCCATATCGATAAGAACATATGCTAAAGGCATCTCTATTTCACTAAATAATTTAGTCTCTCCATATTCATCTATTTTAAGTAAGAAATCACTCTTTGTATTATAGATAAAACTACTCTTTAAATTACACTGTCTAATTGTCTCTTCAAGTTCTACTTTCTTTCTTCTTTTGAGTGTTCCGTAAGTATCTTCAAAAGGCTTAATTTCTACATTTAAATCATTCATTAAAGTAGTAATATCATCATTCATTTTATAATCTAATAGATAGGATGCAATCATGGCATCGTAGTTACAGTTATTTAATTTTATACCTAGTTTATTTAATAGAATATAACACTTCTTAACATCATATGTAGATTTAAGAGTATCATTTTCAAATAATTCTTTATAGTTAACAACATCTTCTCCTTTTATAAAACAAGTACCACTATCATTTGTAAAACTAACTCCTATGATAACTGACTCATTATAGTTATAAGCATCCATTTCTATATAAAAGGAATATTCTTTACTACTATCAAAGTCTTTAACGTCTATTTCTTTTACTTCTATTCTTTTATCGTCACTATTACTGTCATTATCTTCTGAAGTGTTACTATCTATACTATTAACTTTTTTAAGTAAAGATTTAAACTCTAATTCTTCTAGAATTTCTATATACTCTTTTCTATTAAATCCTTTGTATTTACAATCTTCTAAACTAAATGGAATATCTACATCTCTATATATAGTTGCAAGATCATAACTCATATAAGCATTATCTTTATCATTTACTAATTTCTCTTTAGTCTTTGGAGTTAATTCATCTACATGAGCATATAAATTATCTAAAGTCTTATATTTTTCCAATAGATTAATAGCAGTCTTCTCACCAATTCCTCTAACACCAGGTATATGATCAGACATATCTCCCATTAAAGCTTTAAGATCAATCATATTAATTGGTTCTACTTTGTAAAATTCTTTAAATACTTCTCTATTAAATCTAATAGAGCCTTTAGTCTTTAATAATTTTACATCTACTTCATCACTGATTAACTGTAATAAATCTTTATCACTAGAGATAATAGTAGCGATAAACTCATCTTCTTCATCTACTCTTTTTGTAAGAGTACCAATAATATCATCCGCTTCATAATTATCTATTTCAAAATGTTTAATACCTAAAGCATCAAGAACTTCCTTAGCTTTAGGAAATTGGCTTCTTAAATCATCAGGCATTTCTTTACGTCCTGCTTTATATGAATCATATTTATCATGTCTAAAAGTCTTACCTTTATCGAAAGCTACCATAATGTAACTAGGTTTCTCTTCTTCAATAATTTTATTCATCATATTAATAAAACCATATAAACCATTAGTAGGAAAACCTTTAGAATTTCTCATAATAACCCCACTATAACTAGTAGCATAGTAACTCCTAAATAAAAGATTATTTCCATCAACTAATATTATTTTTTTCATATCTAACCACTCTTTCTTTATTTATTGTACCACACTACTAGGGAGTTTTTAAAATTATTTTAAAGATAAAGCAACTGTAGTGTTGATTATTTCCTCTTCACTACTCTCTAACTCATTAACTCTATCACACATAAATAAAGTAAGAACAACAGCCATTATATAAATTAGGCTAACACCAATTGCAGTTTTTAAAATATTTTTTAAATTTAACATATCTATCACTCCTTCTTTCTGATATCATTTTATATCGAACAGATGTTTATGTCAATATATTTTCGAAGATTTGTTTGACATTTTACACTCTATATGCTAAACTAGATACAAATAAAGGAGGAAGTGTGTCAAATGGAAAAACTAACTGATAGACAGTATGATATATTACAGATTATTAAGAAATTAATTGCGAAAAATGGTTATCCACCTACTGTAAGAGAAATAGGAGATGAAGCGAAATTATCTAGTCCTGCTACTATTCATTTTCATATTAAACAACTAGTTAAAAAGGGATATATTAAGAAAGGTAGTGGTACTAATAGAACTATTGAAGTATTAGTTGATAATGAATACTTAGATAATGATGATGATGTCGTTAAAGTACCTTTACTTGGTAAAGTTACTGCAGGAACACCAATTGAGGCGATAGAACGTCCTGATGAGACTTTCGCTTTACCTACTGAATTATTTGGTAATCAAAAAGAAATATTTACTTTAAAAGTAAGTGGTGAATCTATGATTAATGTAGGTATATATGATGGAGATATCTTAATAGTTGAAAGACAAAGTACTGCTAGAAATGGTGAAACTGTTGTTGCTATGAATAATAATAATGAAGCGACTGTCAAAACATTTTATAAAGAAAATGGACATTTTAGATTACAACCAGAAAATGATACAATGGATCCTATAATATTAGATGAAGTAACAATACTTGGTAAAGTTGTAGGACTATATAGAAAATTTTAAAACGAGGCTAATTAAATTTAGTCTCGTTTATTTTTCTAACTATATAACTTGCTATTAAAAGTCCTGCACTACTAGGTACAAAGGCGTTTGATCCAATAACAGTTTTATCTTTAACTTTTAAAGGTAATTCAGTTGATGTGCAAACGGTTATTTTTTTCTGTATCCTTTTATCAAACTTAGCACGAATGATTCTTGCAAGTGGATCATTATAAGTCTTATCTAGTGTTGTAATAGTTAGTTTGCTCGGATCTAATCTATTACCTGTACCCATAGAACTAATAAAGTCTATGTTATGTTCTAAACAATAGTTAATAATAGATACCTTTGCTCTTACATCATCAACTGCGTCTACAACAAAATCTATTTTAGTATTAAAAATATCTTTAATATTATCATTATCTATTCTTAAGTTATAGGAAATAACATTACACTCTTCGTTAATGTTTTCTATTCTTTCTTTAAAGCAATCTACTTTATACTTATCAATATTTTTATTAACAGCGATTATTTGTCTATTGAAGTTTGTAATATCGACTTTATCATAGTCAACTAATATTAATGTTCCAATACCACTTCTTGTAAGTGCTTCAACAACATATCCCCCTACTCCTCCAAGGCCAACAATTAGAACAGTAGAGCTTTTTAACTTTTCTAAAGAAAAAGAACCTATTAAGTTCTCTAATCTATTAAACTTCATAATTAAACAGCCCTACTATTAGAATTTAATTTTTTGATAAGTATTTTTTGTTGTTCTTCTGAAAGTACTGGCCACTCTAAATTTCTTCCATTTACTATGGTATTTAAAGTAGCTAGATACATATAACTATCATAATTATTTATAGCAGTATTTTTATAATTTGTTAAAAAGTTATTTATCTTGTTAGAATCGTTAAAGAAAGCATTAACTGTATCTAATTCCTCAGTTAATAAAACATCACTATTTTTACTATTCTCATAATCTAAAGTATTAAGAAAATCTAATATTTCTAATTGTTTTTCACATCCAGCATTCATTAAACTATTTCTAATATATAGTGGATTAGGATTATTGTTTTTTATGCTTGCAATTTTATTATAAAATTCTCCATTAAATAACTCATCAAAACCAATACTAGCAAGTGATATATTTGTTTTCTTTATTTTATCTGGACTACTAAGTCTAATATTATTAACAAGTGTACCATAAATATAATCATTGACTTCATTAGGTTTATATGATGGAGCAGGAACTATATAAGTATCATAGAAATCTCTATCTTTATATCTTTTAGTATTTACTTCGATATAATTAGCATTCTCACTTCCATGATTAATATTTCTCCTAATAAAATCTGTAATGGCTTTAGGATCTGTAATAGTTTTTTTGTTATCTTCATAGGCTTTAAGATGAGTTTTACCAATAATTATGTCACTTTCTTTTACATCTTTTGCCCCTGAATCTAATATATCTTTTTTTACCTCTAAATCTTTGAAGTTAATAGTAACTTTTAGTATTACATCATTTATCATTAATGGTAAACTTATCATATAAATCACTGCCTTTCCATAGGAAGAGTATTATACCACATATTTTTATTCTTGACAAGTATTGCATGTTAAAAAAAAGTGTGCTAAAATTTATTAGTAACTTGTTATGGCCTGTTGGTGAAGTGGTTTAACACGCGCGCCTCTCAAGCTCGTATTCACGGGTTCGAAACCCGTACAGGCTACCAATAAAGTATTTAACACCTACTAATTTGTAGGTGTTTTTATTTTTCTCTTAACTTGTTCTTTAGGTTCTGCTTCATTAAGCCTTTGTTGATATTTTTCAATTTTATCCATATATTCAGTACATCTATCATTATAAGTTTCAATAGGTTCTAGTGGTAAAAATAAATTTGTTCCATTAAATACCCTATCTTTTATCTTTTCATCTCTTAATTTAATCGCTTCTTCGTAATCATATGTTATAAAGTCAACTGTAACTGCATTTTTACATTCTCCATAACTAGTAATATCTGGTATATAATCTCTATCAATATAATCATAGTATATACTATCTACACTCCTAGGAAATACAACCTTATATTCTTTACGACTATTACCATCTTTATCATATAATAAGTGGTCTTCTATCAAATAGCATGGAGAAACTACATAACCTAATATTTCATCAAAACTATTATAATTTATACATGCTTCTTTTACCATTTTTTGGATAGCAAAAGCTCTAGGGTACATTAATTCATCTCTCATATTACTTCCTTCTTTCTACATCATTAAAAACATTATGCAATGGCTTCAATATTTTTTGTATTTTGTTTTAATTTATTTTCTACTTCTAATTCAACAATTAATCTAATTAATTCATCTAATAAATCATCGCTAATAGTTGCTAAAACATAATATTTTATTTTCTTTTTATTAAAGTAAAATAATTGGTCTGCTTTTATATAACCTTCCTTATTATTTTTATTATCTGAAATTATATTATCGCTAGTGACTCCAACATTTTCTTTATACTTTAATTTTCTATGTTTATGTTTTTCATCTTTAAAACTTGACATAACATTAGCAACAAAATCATATTTTAAACCTTTAATTTCATCAGCATTATCATCAATTACGACAAAGGAATGACGTGATAACACTGTCCCATCATCACTAATATATTTGTCTATTACTATAACATCACCAACTTTGCACATATTATTCACCTACACATCCATTTTATTTACTATAGCTTTTTTCTTTTTAGTAAGAACTTTTTTAGACCATTTAATTGGTATAATCGTATCATCTTTATCTTTACTAGGTGTTGCTTCTGGTCTTATTTTAGTAAAAAAGCCATTAGGAAATTTTAAGCTTTTTTTCTCTTCTTTCATAAAGAAGCGCCTCCAATCTTCGATAATATGATTTGTTTAGTTATATATTATAACGAACAAGTATTCTAGTGTCAACAAAAAGTTTCATATTATCTATATTTTTATTTTATATCAACTTATTAATAATCACAACAAAAAGTTTATTATCTAGCAAGCATTCCTAAAGGATCCCATGGTTTTAATTCGATTGGTTCATATGCCATTTCATCTAATTGTTCTTGAGTTAAATATTTCTTATTAATAACAACTTGATATACATACTTTTCAAACCAAGAATCACTTGCGACAAAATATCCTTTATTACCTACATCTTCACCCCAACTATTCTCAAGTTTCCATTTAGTTGATTTATTATCTTCTAAATTTACTCCAGTAACTACCATAGCATGATTCATTGAACTTTCATAATTATCAAGTGCCTCTTCTTTAGTCATAAAGAAATCAGTTTTAAATGTATCATAATAATTAAAACTCATATCATCAAATACTCCATCTTTTTTATCTATTGTTTTTTTAAAATCACAACCTAACCAAACTACTTCTTTTGCTTGTAATTGTTTAATAACAAGTTTTTTTAACTCTTCAATAGGAAGATTAAGAAATATAGGTGTTTTTCCTTCTATAACATTATTTAAATATTTAACTACGTAAGTTCTATTAAAAGTTTTATCCTTAGTTGGTACATTAGTAATACATACATAGTTATTTATATTTATATCAGTATATTCATGATAAAATTCTAAAGGAGTTATTCCTTTAATAATGTGATATTTTTTATCTTTATCTGTATATTCAAAATCAAATTGTTTTGGTGGAACACCATAACAACAAGCTAGTATTCTATAAATATCATCTAAATATAAACTTTTTAAATAATCTAAATTCTCATTACTAGTAAGTAATCTTGCATTAAATTGCCTTAATTTTCTGTTAAGTAGATGATTCATTTCATCTGGATTAAGACTTTGATACGTATCACTCATCGCTGTTTTAGGAACAAAACCATATTTGTTAATAATATTAGAAAAGAAATCCCAAACTCCACCGTCCTCAATACCTTTTGTTAATAAAAAGTATCTTTCTCTATCATCTGCTTCTCTATCTTTAAGTTGGGCTAAACTTTCCATAATATAATTACATTTTTCTAATTTATCATAAAAGGATATATAACTTTGAGAAATTTCAAAATTTTCTAAATCATATTTTTTACATATAGATTCTCTTAATACATTACATCCTGCATATATAAAAGAATTATTTGCATTCTTTTGATTTACAGCATTTAGAGTATCAAGATTAATAGAAAAATTAAATAGTAGTTGTCCTTCTCTTTCTTTATTTCTCATAATATCTCTTATATTGTTGTTTACAAGGGCACATCTTACTGCTTTATTTTCAATACCTTGTATATAGTTATTACTTATTTCTTCAAGCATTTCTCTTTTTATCTCCATATTATCACCATCCTTTAATAGTATATCTATTATAATGGTTTTAATACGAATTTTAACATGATAAATTTAATAACTAAATGGTTATGTTTAGAGAATATCAAAGAAGAGTTAGTTTATTTAAAAAACTAACTCTTTAATTTTTATAAAACTCTACTCTAT
>CASEWH010000068.1 GCA_949291575.1 uncultured bacterium | reverse complement strand
GATAGTTTTTTTATCTCTTCTTTCGCTTCCATTAATCCTTCAACTCCTTCACTAATCTTTTCTATATCTTCTCTTTTTGTTAAAGTTAGTAAAGTTATAGCCCTCTCAAACTCACTTAACTCAAGATTATTATAATATTTTTCCTTGAATTTTAAAAGATTAATATTGTATATTATAAGATTTTCTGAAAGCACTATCCCTCGTTCAGGATCCATTAATACAAATTTTATTATTTCTCTATCATCATACTGCCAATCTAAATCAAAGTTTATCTGAATACCTATATAATTATTATCATAGTTTTCTCCACTAAAATTCGCTTCAGTCTTACCTTTTAATATATAATCAATATTCCTATTTATTAATCCTTTATAATAACTAGCATTCATCTCTAAATTAACTACTTTATTTTCTACTCTAACAATTATATCTGTAACTTTCTTCTTTTCTTTAACATTACTTACAGGTAACACTGTATTTTCCAAATGCATATTTTTTCTTATTACTTCTTTATTAATACCTAAAAAATGTTCTAATATTATAATTAAAAATTCACGACTTTCCATAATCAAATTCTTAAAGACAACGTCTTCTGTTGCAGGTAATACTTCTCCTTTTCTTATGAGTTCGTCTCTTAATTTTATCGCTTCTTTTAAATTTATCATTTTTTCTAATAGTTCTTCATTATATCCTGTGTACATTACAATTTCTCCTTTCTTAATTACATACTTTCTAGAAAGTGATTAAACTCTATCACAAGAAAATAATTAAATCAAAAAGAGAAAATTGAAAATTCAAAAGAAAAACAGGTGGAAAATTACTTCAAAACACCTGTTTTCTTCAATATTCACTCATAAATTTACTTGAATTTTAAAAATTCATATAAATTTTATTTTTTTCTTCTTTCCACCTTTAATCCCATCATTAAATCATTAACTGGAATATTTTTATCAAGATTCTCATCTTTAATAACTTCAAGTGATAAAGTCTCTTCTTTAACATAATTCATATACTTTTCAAGCATTACATCAACAATATCCTCTCCATTATAGTAAAGATTAATTCTATCAGTAATAACAAAATCAGCTTCTTTTCTTAGACTTTGTACTTTTCTAACTACTTCACGAGCAAGTCCTTCAAGAATCAAATCATCTGTTAAAGTAGTATCTAACACAACACTAATATTACCATTACTAGATGCACAATATCCTTCTTTATTTTTAAGGGTTGTAACAATCATATCTTCTGTTATTTTTAACTCACTACCTAAGAACTCCGTAGTATAATAACCTGATTTAATCTGATTAACATCATTAATATCAAACTTACTAACTAACTCTTGGAAAGCTTTAATATTAGAACCAAACATCTTACCAACAACTCTAAAGTTAGGTTTAACAATATAATCCATATAAAGACTCATATCATCTTCATAAACCACTTCTTTAACATTTAACTCTTCTAAGATTATAGATTCAAGTTCTCCTACTACGCTTTCAAATACTTTAGGAACAATTATAAAGTTAAGAGGTTGTCTAACTTTAATAGATACATCTTCTCTGGCATTACGTCCTAAACTACAAATATCACGAACTAAGCTCATTCTATTTTCAAGTTCACTAGATATTAAAGTTTCATCCACTTTAGGGAAATCTCTCAAATGAACACTCTTACCATCAGTCAAATTACGATAAATCTCTTCAGTAACAAATGGTGTAATAGGTGCTGCCATCTCACAAAGTGCAAGTAAAACTTCATAAGTAGTTTGATATACTGCTTTCTTACTAAGAGTAAGTTCACTATCCCAGAATCTCTTTCTATTACTTCTAATATACCAATTAGAAAAATCATCATTTAAGAAATCAACAATGTAATGAACTACTTTATTTAAGTCATACTCATCATATGCTTTAGTAACTAAATCTAAAGTATTATTTAAACGAGATAGTAACCACTTATCAGTAATATCTCTATCACTAACAGGAACATTATAAACTCTTGGATCTATCTTATCTGCATTAGCATACATCTCGAAGAATGAATAAGCATTCTTAAGAGTTGATAAGTACTTAGAATTAACTTCTTTTAATCCATCATTATCAAACTTAATAGGAGTCCATACAGGAGATACATAAGGCAGATAGAATCTAATAACATCACTACCAAACTCATTCATTAAATCAAATGGTTTAACGATATTACCTTTACTTTTACTCATCTTCTTACCATATTTATCAAGTAATAAGTCATTAACTAATACATTTTTATAAGGACTTTTACCTGTAACAAAAGTAGATATTAACATTAAAGTATAGAACCATCCTCTAGTCTGATCAATTCCTTCACTAATAAAGTCTGCTGGAAATTGGTCTTCAAATAACTCTTTATTTTCAAATGGATAATGATATTGTGCAAAAGGCATAGAACCAGAATCAAACCAACAGTCAATTACTTCACTAACACGGCTCATAGTTTTACCACACACTGGACACTTAATATGAATATCATCAACATATGGACGATGTAACTCTATAGTCTCATCTATATCTTCAATTGCTTTTTCCACAAGTTCTTTTCTTGAACCTATCATCTCTTGATGTCCACAACTACATTTCCAAAGAGGAAGTGGTGTACCCCAATATCTATTACGAGATATTGCCCAGTCATTCATATTTAATAACCAGTTACCAAATCTTTTCTCTCCAACAAAAGATGGATACCAATTAACACCATTATTATTTTTAACAACAGCATCTTTTATCTTAGTTACTTCTAAATAATATGAAGGTTTAGCATAATATAAAAGTGGTGTATCACATCTCCAACAATGAGGATAGTTATGAGCCATTTTTATTTTCTTAAATAATTTACCATTCTCTTTTAAGTATTTAATAACTTCTATATCAGCATCGAAAACAAACATACCTTTCCATAATCCTTCAGTATATTTACCATCTTCACCTACAGGATTTAAGACAGGTAAATTATATTTCTTTCCTACATTATAATCATCTTGTCCAAAAGCAGGTGCAATATGAACAATACCAGTACCATCTTCCATAGTTACATAGTCATCTACTGTAACAAAGAAAGCTTTCTTATCTACTTTTAGACTAGGTATTAACTGTTCATATTCCATATATTCTAGATTCTTACCACTATATTCTTCAAATACTGTATAGTCATCTCCTAATACTTTAGAAGCTAGTTTTTTACCTACAATAAATTTATTACCTTGTGACTCAACAAGCACATACTCTTCTCTTGGATTAACACAAAGTGCTACATTACTAATTAAAGTCCAAGGAGTAGTAGTCCAAACAAGAAAATATACATCTTCATCCTTTTTCTTCATAGGCACAATAACAGTATTTGCAGTTACTTCTTTATAACCCTGGGCAACTTCATGAGAAGCAAGTCCAGTACCACATCTAGTACAGTATGGAAGTATCTTATGTCCTTCATAAAATAATCCTTCATCAAAGAATTTCTTTAAAATCCACCATTCTGTTTCTATATAGTTATTATCATAAGTAACATAAGGATGCTCTAAATCAATAAACTGTCCCATTTCTTTAGTTAAATCAGAAAAAGCCTTCTCATTTTCCCAAACACTCTCACGACACTTCTGATTAAACTCTTTTATACCATACTCTTCAATATCTTTCTTACTACTAAAACCAAGTTCTTTTTCTACTTGTAACTCTACAGGAAGTCCATGAGTATCCCAACCTACTTTACGAAGAACTCTATATCCTTGCATAGTCTTATATTTACAGAAAGTATCTTTTAAAAACTTAGCCATCATATGATGAAGTCCTGGTTTACCGTTAGCAGTGGCAGGTCCATCATAGAAAACAAAGTTTTCCTTACCTTCTCTATTATCAATACATTGTTTTAAGATATCCATCTTCTCCCAAGTCTTTAAAATATTCATCTCGACTTCATGAGTATTACCTTTTTCAAGTTCTTTAAATGCCATAATTATCTCCTCCTAAACAAAAAAATCTATGAATCACAAGGGCGTTAAAAATAACACTGTACCACCTTGGTTCATAGATTTAATCTATCTTGATTATTTAACGGTTTTACCCGGCTTTAACTTATCCTTAAAGCACAACTTGAAAGTGATCCAAAATAAGTTCCTTTGTTAATTTACACCAACCATTAACTCTCTATAAAATTTCCTTATTCCCGTCTTTCGCACTTGTTTTAAATAAAACTAAACAAACTATATCACAATTTATATAGTTTATGCAACTATTTTTATAAATGTTTTGTTAAAATATTAGGCCTTATATGTTCTAAACAATCAGCAGAATAAAAAACCGTTCTATAGATATTAGCATGTAGCATGTTAACATAAACTAACTTATCTTTAACAAGTCGTAAATTCAATTGATTTTTTTGCCATATATTTCCTGAAGTTGTACTGTCATATCCAGTAATAACAATATCATCACCGCCCAAAGTAAGATTATGAAAAACTCTAATGCCATAAATACTTCGATTAACTTCACCTATTTTTGTATCCTCATATATTTCACCTTTTTGTCCATTAATATAAGAATAACAATCATTTAAAGTAAGATTTCTATCCTTAACATATTCTATCAAAGCTCTAGACCTTTTCAAAATATTCTCTTCATTTAAAGCCTCAGGATATTTCCTTAACAATATTTCTAATTGTCTTAAAAGTCTATCTAACTCTTCTCTACCAACATCTGATATTAGTCCTTTTAAATTTTCTAAATAACCAATATCATACACTCCTACAATATTAAGCCAATCAACAATTTGATTTTCTTTCTTTGCAAAACTAGTTATTCTAGCAATCATAATATACCCCCTTCGAGTAAGACTTATTATATACCAATGGAAAGAAAAAAGCAAGAACTAAACTCTCACTTAAATCTCTTATCAAATTATAAATCATTTATTAAACAAATCACTATGACTACCAGTTTCTACTAAATATAAAATTAATATATCTTCATCATATTTATAAACTAATAACCAATCTGGTTCAATATGGCACTCCCGACAATTACTATAATATTTATTATCAATAAGAGCATGATCTCTATACTTGGAATCTAACTCTTTTTTCTTAGATAACATATCAACTACATTTAAAAGCTTATCAATATTTTTGCCTTGTTTAGTAACTTTCTTAAGTTGTTTTTTAAAACTTTTTGTAAACTTAACTTTGTAATTATTCATCAGACTCTAAAGCCTCTTTTAAATCTGCAATATTATCATAAGCTTTATATTCATTTGGATGTTTCTCCATATAATCAAGTTCATTAAGGGCTGCTAAAAATTCTCTACTTGGTCTAGGTTCTTTAACCTCAAATGGTATTCCTCTTTCGTAAATTGCTCTTTTTAAAAACATATTTATAGCAACACTCATATTTAAACCTAAATTATTAAAAAGAGCAGTAGCTTCTTCTTTAACTTCTAAAGGAACATTCACATTAATAGCACTAGTTAAATTAGACATATAATAATCATCTCCTTTCTTGTCAACATAATAACACATTTTTTATGTATATGTCAACATATTTTCATGAAAAATAAGGAGATTATGTAGAAATATGTAGAAATTATCTAGTTTTTCCAACATCAAGTGAAGGTGCGTTACTAAATATATCTCCAGTATTATTAACTGCTTCCAATGCTTCTCTCATACTATCTAACTGAGTTCTTTTAATTGCAAGCTCCTGTTCTTTGTTAACTCTTTCAGCTTCTTTTTTCTCTTTCGCTTCCTGATAAGCATAAGAAACACTATCAATATTACTTTTTATATCTCGTTTAATATCATTATATCTATCATTAACATTAGCTTTCAAATCAGATAACTCATTATTAAATACAGTCTTTATTTCAGACATAGCCTTAGAGACCTTACCCATCGTCTCATAAGCACTTACTCTTATATTAAAACCTGATTCATATACTTTATCACTAATATCACTAACTAACTTATCTTTCTTACTCTTAAAATATCTAACAACTCTATTAGTAGCTTTACCCATATAACTACTTTGTCTACTTGCCTTTTGTATTTTTTCATTTATATTAGAAAAAGGAACATCACGACTCTTAAGTTCTATTTTAACTCCTTCATCAAAATTAATAGCATTATTTAACTCTTCTAATCTAGCTTGCTCTTCTTCTTTTTTCTTTTGCTCTACTGCTCTATTAAGTTTATTAGTAGCATATTTTAATCTAACTTCTTCTATAGCATTCTTAATAGTTAAATCTATAGTAGTATTTTCTTTTACTTTTTTAATAGCAGAGTTTTTAACATTAATAGCAAAAGATGTTGCACTACTAACTCTACTAGTTCCAATTTCTTTTATATAATCAAAAGTATCACTAACTTCACTACCAATCTCTCTACCAAAGTTAATAGCATTACTTTTTTTCTCGTCAACAAAATTAACTATATCTTCTTTTCTTTTATCTCTAATAGCTGCTTTAAAATCTGCTTTAGCTTGTTTTCTTTCTAATCTTACTTCTTTCTCTTGTAATTTCTCTGCTCTTCTAATCTCTTTCTCACGTTTCTTCTCTAACTTTTCTATCATGGCATCATATTTAGCAATTGCCTGTTCTATTCTAAAACGTCTAAACGGTGCAAGAAGTTTATTAGAAATAGAAGTAATTCTAGCCTTCCTAAGCATTGCCTTTGCATTCTTATATTCCTCTAAACTAGAAACTAATCTCTCTTCATCAGACAAAAGCCCTCTATCTAATTCTTCTAAAGTCATAAATATCGCATCCCCTTATGAAAACATTGCATTTACTATATCTCTTATCTTATTTCTTTCTTCATCAGTCTCTAAATCAACTAAAGTATCTTTGCCTTCATTATCTTTAACAATACGAGAAGCTAAAATATCACTAGTCTCATCACCTTTATCAATAGCATAAATTGCATAATTATTACCATCAAGACTAACAGTCTTTAACATTTCTGCTTCCTTAACTTCACCGTCTACTTCAATTTTAAATTTTGTATCTTCCATAGTTTCAACTCCTTTTATCTTATATAAATATATTATCATAAAGATTAAAAAAAAGAAATATTATCTTTTCTTTAAAGTATAAACTTTATTATCAGATAATATCTCTTTATCAACAACAACCTCACTATATTTACCCCTATTACTTTTTCCCTGTAAAGTATGACTAACGTCTTCCAAAGATGAAAAAACTATCTGTTTCAACTCTCTAGCACCTGTATCATCAAGTATCGCTCTATTAAGTACCTCTTCAATATAACTATCATCATAAGTTAAATCTACATCATAGACTTCTTTATAAAATTGTTGTTTTAAAAAAATAGGACTTAATTTCCCTTCAACTAAAATATTTCTCAAATCTTCTCTAGAAAGCCTATTATAAATAATTTTAGGACTACATCTACCAATAAATTCAGTTATAAAACCATAATCTTTTATATCTTTAGTAGTAACGTCCATATTATCAAGACTATTATTAAAAAAATTAAACCCAAAGCTTTTAGTTTTATTATTAAACATTTCTTCAAATGCTCCACCAAAAACTATATTCATTAATGTAGTATCAATATTAACAGTTCTTCCATAATCAATTTCAACATCATAAACAGTACCATCAAGGAAATTAAGTAAAAGATTCTGTACCGCTTCATCAGATACATCTCTACCTCTTTCTGCAATCTTATCAATCTCATCTAAAAATATCAAAGATTCATTACAGGCATCTATTTTTTTACCTGCATTTTGATAAACCATTCTTAAGATACTTTCTATATCTTTTCCTCTATAGCCAGTCCCTGATAAAGTTGGTACCGAATACCTCGTAAAAGGAATTTTTAAATACTCTGCAATAAGTTTTAAAGTTTCCGTCTTTCCCACTCCAGATGGTCCTATTATTAAAGGTCTTTGAATTAAATAACGATTAGTAGTTTTATAATTATCTGCAATAACCGTAACAAGTCTTTCTATTTGATTATCTTGACCTATTATTCTCGTTTTTAAATAAGCTTCTAATTCTTCTGTATCAATATCTCTTCTAATATTTTTATTAACTTGTTCCTCTTCCTTATCTTTAACTTGAATATTAACATAACACTCATCTAGATTTTTACTGGAATTTTGAGCACCAGAATCTATCTCTTCAACACCTTCATTTGATTTAGATACAGTTTTATTTATTTTTTCTAATTCTCTACTCTTTCTTATCCACACTTCAATAAACTTTCTAAGCTCACTTTTACTATCTATTTGTGTCAACATATAAAGTTTCTTTATAGGAATTTTAACAAAACCTTCATAAATACAATCAAAAAGAAGCTCCGGATTTACTAAAAGTTCTTCTAATTCATCAAAATATATTTGACGCATTTTATATTGATTATTATTTTTAAAAGCAAAATTAAAACTATTCTTTACATTTTCATAATAAGACTTAACTGCTTTCTCTAAATCTCTTGTAGAATATCTAGCAAGTAAATCTTCTGAAGATATTGGATAAGCAAAGGCAAAATGCTCAGTCTCTTCATTAACAACTAAAAAATTACTAGCATCATAATATTCATTATTCTCAATATCTATAAATTTATTATTATCTAATTTTCCTTCTATAATTTTTATAGGATTATATAACACTAACTCATTAGATAAAACATATTTTTCCATTATAATCGCATACATAAACCCACCACTTTCGTCTTAACAGTTAATTAGTATAAACGATTTCTAAAAATATGCAAGAAAAAAGCTAGATTATATAAACATATAATCTGGCTTTTTATAAGGTTCTTCATAACTCTTATCTTTCATATATTTATCTACAAGAACTATCTCTTCTTGTTCTAGACTTTTAGGAACATCTATAACTCTTTGATTCCTTGAACCTCTAAAATAAATGTCTAAGCTTCTCTCTTCTAAAATGAATTTACCATCTACTAAGACATCAACTTCACTTAGTAACTTCTTCATCTTAGGATTTTTAAGCATCGCTTCATAAGTATATCCTGTATAACACCATACATTAAGTCCCATCTCATGTGCAGCTTTACTAATTTCATAACAAGCTTCCGCTTGACATACTGGATCTCCTCCAGATAAGGTAATACCATCTTGATTTTTAATAGTCTTTAACTCATCTATTACTTCACTAACATCAAACAAAGCACCACCATCAAAGTCATGAGTCCCCGGATTTTGGCATCCTGGACATGCATGAGGACATCCTTGTGTCCAAATAACAGTTCTTACTCCTTCTCCATCTACAATAGAATCAGGTTGTAAGGATGCCGCTAGTCTTATTTTCATCCTACTTACCTTCTTTTTTATTTTTTACAACATCATTTAAACCACTATGTTTAACACGGTCAGCCTCTTCAGCACGTTTACCATTATTAAATCTATCAACATCACCTACTAAATAACCTGTAATACGTCTAATCCTTTCAAATTTTTGTCCTTCTCCAACTATTTTTTTCATATATAATTCCTCCTTCTTATTTTTTATTATTCACAACAATTATTATCTAATGAAGTTATTACTTCCATTGGAACCCCTTCAAATTCATGACGTCCACATTTAGGACAAACATCATTAATTACTCCAACATATCCACAAACAGGATCTCTATCAACTGGATGGTTAATCGCACCATAGCCAATACCTGCTTCTTTCATAACGCGAATTACTTTCTCAAATGCCTCAACATTAGAAGCAGCATCACCATCTAACTCAATATAAGAAATATGTCCTCCATTAGTAAGTCCATGGAAAGGTGCCTCTTTCTCAATCTTATCAGTAATACTTATATTATAATAAACTGGTACATGGAATGAATTTGTATAATATTCCCTATCAGTAACACCTTTAATCTTTCCATATATCGCTCTGTCAATACCAGTAAATCTACCACTTAATCCTTCTGCAGGAGTAGCAAGACAAGTAAAATTTAAGTTATATTTACGAGAATACTCATCACAGCGTTTTCTCATGAAAGTAATGATTTCTAAACCTAACTTTTCACTATCTTCACTTTCACCATGATGTTTACCAGTTAAAGCCTTTAAACATTCTGCAAGTCCAATAAATCCTGTAGATAAAGTACCATGTTTCCATACTTTTCTAAGTCTATCAGTTGGTTTTAACTTCTCACCATTAGTCCAAATACCTTGTCCAAGTAAAAATGGAAAGTTATAACTATGTTTACTACATTGTACTTCAAATCTTTCAAGTAATTGATCTTTAACCATATCCATAATACTCTCAAGCTCTTTATAGAACCCATCCATATCTGCCTTATCTCTTTCTTTTAAAGCAATACCATATTTTATTCCAAGTCTAGGTAAGTTAATAGTAGTAAAAGATAAATTACCACGACCAGTTACTATCTCATTATCTGGACTAGTAACGTCCCCTATTACTCTTGTTCTACATCCCATATAAGCAATCTCTGTATTGAAGTCTCCTTCTTTATAATATTGCTTATTAAATGAAGCATCTACAAAAGCAAAGTTAGGGAAAAGTCTTTTAGCAGATACCTTACAAGCAAGTTTAAATAAATCATAGTTAGGATCATCTACATTATAGTTAACCCCTTCTTTTACTTTAAATATTGATACTGGGAATATTGGTGTTTCTCCTTTCCCAAGACCTCTATCTAAAGAAAGCAAGAAATTCTTAACTACCATTCTACCTTCTGGAGTTGTATCTGTTCCAAAGTTAACTGATGAAAATGGAACCTGTGCTCCTGCTCTAGAATGCATTGTATTTAAATTATGAATAAATGCTTCCATCGCTTGCTGTGTCGCTCTATCTGTCTTCTGCATTGCTTTAAGATAACTCTTCTCAAATATTTCATGAACTCTACTAGAACCTTTTTGGTAGTCACTAAATATAGATACATCAAACTCTATTGATTCTTGTTTATCTATCTCTCTAACAATTCTATCTATATTAATACCTGGAATAAATCCTTCTAAATCAAGGAAATCATAAATTGTTTGTTTAAATTGTTTTTTAAATGTTTTAAGTACACCTGGTGCAAGATAATAATCAAGTGCCGGTATTGCTTGTCCACCATGTTGATCATTTTGATTAGCTTGAATAACGATACAAGCAAGTGATGCATAAGTTGAAATATCTTGAGGTGGTCTAACATATCCATGTCCTGTATCAAAACCATTTTTAAATAGTCTTGCTAAATCTATCTGACAACAAGTAGTAGTACCCATTGCTAAGAAATCCATATCATGAATATGTATAGTACCATTATCATGAGCTTCTGCATATTCTTTTTTCATTAAATATGCTTTAGAAAATTCTTTAGATACAGTCGCCCCATATTGTAACATCGTACCCATTGGACTATTTCCATCGATATTAGCATTCTCTCTTTTAGCATCTTCTTCATTAGCAGACTTAAGTCCAAGGTTTTCTAATGATTTTAAGAACTTATGAGTCTTATTATCTCCAAAGAAAGATTCTCTTGATTGATTTCTTCTTTCTCTATATTCTGAAAATGATTTATATACATCTTCATACCCTTTACTAGATAATTCTGTTTCTATATAGTCTTGAATCTCTTCTATTTTAAAACGATTATTTTTTTCTTCTGCATCTTTCTTTATTTTCTTTAAAACTGCCCCATATACTTTTTGAATATCAGAAGAGTTATATTTCTTTTCTTTTTCACTCTCATCATCATCTACTTCAACACTATCAAAACCTTTTTTAATCGCTAAAGCAATTTTAGCACCATCAAAATCTACTTTTTTACCATTTCTTTTAATTACTGTAACCCCTTCTAATTGGTCGTTTAATTCATTTACTCCTGTCATATTTTTACCTCCTATTTAAGTCAATTGTAAAAGCTGCAATTTCAAAAATCAATAGGTAATTTTAAGAAAAAAATCATGATTTTTATAAAAGCATTGATATATATAGTTTTCCTAAAAAAATTTAATTTGTTCGATTTACGACAATTTACATTTATATACATTTTTGTGTTTTTTCTAAAAATCATTTTTTTATTTTTTGAAAAAAAAATAAATTTCAAAAACATCATTTTTCTTATTTTTCAATAATTATACGCAAAAAAAAATAATCATTTTTGATTTTTTTTGAAAAAATGATTATTTAAAATATCAAAAAAATTAACTAGTTCTTTAAAGTCCCAATAGACACTACATAAACACCATCATCACGTTTATAAGAGTAATTAGTACCTGTTAATACCAATAAGAAAGATGGCTCACCACACTTTTTAATATCAACATGTTCCTTAAATTTTAAAAGATTATTAGCAGCCTCATCAATATAACCTGCTCCAAGTTTTACCTCTATTGCTCCCCACTTACCACTAGGCATTCTAAGAATTGCATCCACTTCAAATCCTCTTTCATCACGATAAAATGTTACATCTCCACCTAAACTTTCTGTATATATTTTTAAATCTCTAATGCAAAGTGATTCAAACATAAAACCAAATGTGTTTAAGTCATTAATTAAATCCATAGGTTTCAAATCAAGAATAGCAGTTGCAATAGAAGGGTCTACAAAATATTTTTTAGGTTTTGTTCTTAATGCATACTTACTTCTAAGATTTAAATTAGTAGCCTTAACATCTTCAATAACAAATAATTTCTCTAAAGTGTTTAAATAATCTGTTAACGTAGGCCTAGATATATCATCATCAAAACTATTTTTAATATCAGCTTCTATAGTTGAATTAGAAACTTGTGTTGATATATTTCTAGCAAGACTTCTTAAAACATTCTGCATTTTTTCTGTATTTCTTTCTACACCATCAACACTTCTTACCTCTTCATGTATTAATGATTTAACATATTCTTTAGCAATTCTATATTTAGCATCACTTTTAATGGAAATAGAAGCAGGCCAACCACCTCTTACAATAATACTTGCTATATCTTCAAGTGATAATTTTGATACTCCAGATATATCTTTACCTGCAAGTATATCACCAAAAGAAACCTCACCCGTCGATTCTTTTGATTCAAATAAACTCATTGGACGCATTAATACTCTTGATATCCTACCAGTCCCAGTATGCATTGTTTCTCCTTCACTAGGTTTAGCCGACCCTGTAAGTATGTATTGTCCTTTTAATCCAGTATGATCAACATCTGTACGAACAGAATCCCAAACAACAGGATACATTTGCCATTCATCAAACATCCTTGGTTTTTCGCCATTTAGAAATAGTGATGGTTTAGTATTTCTTATATTATCATACTCTTGCTTTCTATCTGGATTTTGAAATTCAATAACACTCTTAGCATGATATAAACCAGTTGTAGACTTACCACACCATTTACAACCTTCAATTAATACAGCACCCATAATCTCCATAAGTTCATCTATTTCTTTATCCACAATTCTTGGTAAATATTTCATAGCATCCTCCTTTTTTACAAAATAAGTATATCATTATTTTACAAAAAAAGCAAATTTTATTTTACATTTTGAGAAAACGTTTGTTCTAGTTGGATTTACTTCTTATCAATTATTTTTTTCTTTTTAAAACTTTTTCTTGTTCTTCTATATAACAAGTGCCACATAAAGATTCATATATAACCTCACTATTATCATCAATAACAATACTATCTCCATCAAAAGTAAATTTACCATCAACTTTCCTAGCATTAAATCGTGCTTTCTTTCCACACCGACAAATTGTTGGCATTTCTTCTAAAGCATCAGCAAGTTCTAACAAACGTATTGAACCCTCAAATCCATTAGATTTAAAATCAGTTCTAAGTCCAAAAGCAATAACAGGAATATCCATCATTTTAGAGATATAAAATAGCTCATCTACTTGGTTACTTTTTAAAAATTGTGCTTCATCAACTAAAATACAATCAATAGATATAATATTATCCCCTAATATTGAAATAATACTATCATTATCACCAATTAAATAATCAACTTTTCTTTCAAGACCAATACGAGAAACTATTTTTTCATCACCTTTAGTATCAACACTAGGCTTTAAGAGTATCACTTTCTTACCTTTTTCTTCATAATTATAAGCAGTCTGTAAAAGAATAGTAGACTTTCCTGCATTCATCGCTCCATATCTAAAATGAAATTTAGCCATTATTATTTATCCTTCTTATCAGTAGAACCAAATCCTCCAGTCCTCTCTCCTTCTGCATTATCATCATCTACTGTTAAATACTTTTGAAATATTGCTTGTGCCACTGCTTCCCCTTTTTTTATTACAACATCTTCATCTTTTAAATTGATACACTGTACAAAAATATGTCCTTCATTATCAGAATTATTATAGTAATCAGAATCAATTACTCCAACATTATGTGGAAAACTAATCCCTTGTTTTTTAGGTCCAGAACTTCTTGGAACAATTAATAAAACCTCATCACTTTGCATATAAGCTTTAAGTCCTGTTGGAATTAAAGTTGGCTTCATTCCTTGCTTAAAACTAGGCAAAACCACTTCCTCTGCCGCTTCTATATCATATGCCGCTGCATATTTTGTCTTCCTAACTGGTAAATTAATCCCATTATCTTCATACCCTTTTACTACTTCAAATCCTCTTTTTCTCATCATCTTAAACTCCTTCTTTCTATCTTAATTTAATCACTTTTCTAAACACTTTTTCTGTATCTTCATTTTTAGGCATATCTTCATTTATAACAGCATCAGTTATATAAGAATTAATCACATCATCATAAGTCTCTATTGTATAAATAACAAGTGATTCTCTACTAATAGCATTTAAAAAATAATTGATTCTATCATAATAATACAATGAACCATTCTCTATATAAAAACAACTTTTTTCTATTGAATTATTGCTAATAACAAAAACTTTCTTATCATCACTATAACTTGTTAACAAGCGATTTCTCTTAATACCTTCTATATCTACCTCTTGACCATTTTTTAGTTGTTCTTCTATTTTTTTAAAATCATCTAAAGACACATTATAAGCGATAAAATCTTCATCAGAATATAGTCTTATCATATCGTATAACGAATACTCTTTTTCCTTCCAACTATTATTACGTTCAAAAATAACAGATTGTTCTTTTACTTTATCATTAACTACTAAATCAGTAGAATTTTCTTCTATCATATTTTCTATTTTTTGATAATAACTAACTACTTCTTCATGTTTTTCTCTAACTAAAGAAACATTTTGGTGAAAATTATCATCTACTCTTATATAAGAGAGTTCCTTAGATAATATTTCTTTATTTTTCTTTTCAGTTTCCTCTTTCGCTTCCTCGAAACTATCAAAGACTTTATCTACATTGGTAGAATTATTGCATCTCCCATTCATTAAACAAAACTCTGGTTCTACTCTAGATAAGTCTCCATATTGATTATCTTTTCCATAAGAAAAAACAACTTTATATTCGCAAAGAGTATTACCATATCTATTATATTTTTCTTCCCTACCTACTACATAACATTTAGATACTATATAACAAACTATCCCGTATTCTCTTTCTAACTCATGAAGACCAGGGTACCATTCAGTTTGTTCTATAATAGGCATAACTGCATACTTTATTGGATAATTATTTTTCATTGCGAACCTCCCATATTTTTCTTTATAAACTCTCTTGTATAAAACTGATATTTATCACTATGAGAAAGTTTATAAGCTTTTCTATAACCTTTATCTTTTTTATTTTCTAACTTTTTATTAAGTTCATCTAAACTAAGAAAAACACTTGTTCCAAAAGATGTCTCTAAAACATTTAAGTATTCCATATCTACATCTTTATCATAGCATCTTTCTCCTAACATTCCTACAATACCATTATTAACAGAATATAATTGTAATATTTTCTGTTCTTCTAAATTACTAAAAACTTCAGAATAAGACTTCAACAATTCTATCTCATCACCATCTAAACAAATAGGATAAACTCCATCTTCTGTAGTCTTTAAATACCCTCCAGAAATATTTCCATACTCACCACTAATTCCTAAGGTATAACCCTGTTCTAATTTCTTAATCATACTAGTTCCTCCTCTAATATTTTACTATTATCTATATATAAAACCTTCTTATTCTTTTTTAAACTATTAGGAACATCAATAATACACTGATTACTACTACCTACATAATGTATTTTCTCTGAAGCTAGTTTCAAAACAAATCTCCCATCAAGTAATACATCTATATTATTTAAAATAGTATCTAAAAATTTATCAGTCTTCTTCTGTTCTAATAACTCATCCCATGTATAACCTGTATAAAGCCAAATAGTTTTATCTTTAAACTTTTCTCTAATCTCTTTAACTAATTTAGATATTTCTTCTCTGTTTCCTAAAAATAAAGGATCTCCTCCAGATAAAGTTATACCACTACACCATTCTTTCTCTAACTCATCAAAGATTTCTTTTTTAGCATCTTCATCAAAGACTAAACCATCATTAGGATCCCAAGTCATAGCATTTTGACAAGCATGGCAATGATGAGAACAGCCTGATACCCACAAAACAACTCTAAGTCCTTCACCATTAAGCATATCTGCCTTTGTTATATTATGATACTTCATTACATAGACTTCCTTTCAGATATTTCTACCATCTTTGCATTACCAAGCATCGTATCGCCATGAACTCTTGAGTAAGAAAGATACCCATTCATTCTATCTATCTTTGTTAAATCACTACTTCCACATTTAGGACAAACATCCATATCCAATTCTTCATGACCACAGTTATTACAGTAAGCAAGTGAAAGATTAACCCCTTCATAAAAACCTTTATCCATCGCTCTTTCTACATAAGTAAGCATTGCTTTAGTATTATAACTTAAATTATAACGAACATATTGTATTCTGCCCCCTTTAAATAGTTCCCAAAATCTATCTTCCAAATCTTGTTTTTCTATACCACTAATATCTTCCCAAACTCCACAATGGAAGCTGTTAGAAACATATTCACGAGAACTAACTCCTGGAATAATACCATATTTTTTACGAAATTGTTTTATTTGAAGACCACACAAACTTTCCGCTGGTGTACCATATATAGCATATAGAATATTATCTTCTTTTTTAAACTCAGTAGTCTTCTTATTAATATATTTCATAACTTCAAGAGCAAAAGATCCATCTTCAACAATACTCTTGCCATTATATAGAACTTGTAGTTCATTTAAAGCCGTAATACCAAAAGATGCTGTAGAGCTTTTCAAAATAGGTTCAATAGGCTCTTCAGGTTTCAAATTACCTCCATAAAAACCACCTTGACAGTAAGCTAGAGGATTAGTAGAAGCTTTACGTTTAGATAGATATCGATAAGTACGAATATGAATCCTACGAATCATTTCTAAGTAATAATCAAGTACTTCATAAAAATCTTTCTGTTCTTCCCTTGCCTTAGCAAGTATCATAGGTAAATGCAATGATATCGCCCCTATATTAAATCTACCAATAAAGACAGGTTTATCTTTTTCATCAACAGGTTCCATTCCCCCACGTTCATACCAAGGAGATAAAAAAGCACGGCATCCCATTGGACTAACAATTCTCTTATATTTTTTATACATCTCACATACATACCCTTCCCCACTTAAAGATAAATAATCAGGATACATTGTCTTTTCACTACATTTAATAGCTTTTAGAAAACTATCCCTTAACTCTCCCCCTTCACCATGTACTTTCTTATCATATAAGAACACAAGTTTAGGAAAAACAGTAGGTCGCTTAAACCCTTTCTTACCTTGACCTTTTCTATGAACATCTAATATCGTCTTTGTAATCATAACAGCAAACTTATCAGTATCTACTCCAAAAGTAAGAGTAACAAAAGGATAATCTCCTCTACTAGATGAAACTGTATTTAATTTATATTCAAGTCCTTGATAACCTTGTTCACAGTCTCTAATTGTTTTCTTCCATGCATAATCCTCTGCTTCCTTAACATATTCTTTACCTTTAATATTAAGATACTCTTTATAATACATATCATAACTTTTCTTAGCATACTTAGATAAAACACTATCAATCTCAGGTAAAGTAAATCCCCCATACTGCATAGCCGTAGTATTAATAGTAACATCCCCTATTACATTAAAAGCCGTTCCTAATGTTTTAGGTTCTGTATACCAAATATTACTCATAAGAAAACCATCTTTTAAGACATTACCAATATCAAACAAACAACAATTCATAGTATCAAACCTTGCACTCATATCATGGATATAAATATACCCATCTTTACAAGCTTCTATTTCTAAAGGAGTTAAGAAAAACTTCTTATATAATTCTTTATTAAGACTATTATATATTAAACATCTTTGAAAAGTAACTAAAGCACTATCAGTATTAGAACAATCTTTATCACCAACACTAGTAATATACTGTGCTTTCTTATAGACTTTACTTAATATTTGATCAATATCTTTTTTATAATCACGATACTCTCTATAACTTTTGGCAACCAAAGGATTAATAGATTCGGTCGCTTCCCCTAAAAGACTTTGTACTTGTTCTATAGTAGCATTACTTGTCTGAG
>CASEWH010000067.1 GCA_949291575.1 uncultured bacterium | reverse complement strand
TTATCGTATAAAGAAGTATCTCTCTCAGTAACTAAAATATCTTTAGATAGATTTTTAATAGTTTTAGTCTTAGTCCATTCATAGAAAGTATCTATAAATATAACTTGGAAAAAGAAAAGAAATATTAAAATAAATAGAGAAAATATAGCCAAGTACATAAATATTTTAGTAGCAAGTTTATTTTTCATCATCAAATTTATATCCTATACCTCTAACAGTAATAATCAAATCTCTATATCTACCTAAATTATTTCTAAGCATCTTTATATGAGTATCAACAGTTCTATCATCTCCATAAAAGTCATAACCCCATATTTTATTTAAAAGCTGTTCTCTTGAAATAGCCATTCTTTTATTATGAATAAAGAACTTTAATATAAGAAACTCTTTAGGAGTAACATTAATCTCTTTATCATCTATTTTAACAGTATGTTCTAAGAAATTAACAACCAACTTATCATAAGAATAACTATCAACATCTCCTTTAGTCCTCTTTAATATAGCTTTTACTCTAGCCATTAATTCACGAGGAGAGAAAGGCTTACATAAATAATCATCTATACCTCTATCAAAACCTTCTAATTTATCAATTTCATCGTCCCTAGCTGATAATATTATTGTAGGTATTCTTTTTTCTTTAGGAATACTATTAAGTAGAGTAAATCCATCCATAATAGGCATCATAATATCTAAAATCATTAAATCAAACTTTTCACTATTTAATAGTTCTAAAGCTTTAACACCAGAGTCTGCTTCCTTAACTGCATAACCTTCTAAAGTAGAGTATTCTTTAATAACCTCCCTAATATTCTTCTCATCATCTACGATTAGAATTTTTACTTTCTGCAAAACTACCACCTCTTTGGCATATATTATAGCATAAGTAAAAGGTGAAGAAATGAAAAAAATTAAAAGTATAGTAAAGAATATAAAGTTTAATAATACAGTTTTAGGACTAATAAGTGGAGCCTATACAGTTAACACTTTATATAATGTCAGTATAGTAGAGAATAATATTTCTCTTAATAATAAAGAAGAATTTTTTGCGACAAGTCTAATTTATGGAGTCTTAATGGCAAAGTTTATTTATGCAAATCATAAAGAGATGAAAGAGTTAGAGAATGATAAAGTGAAAAGAATAGAATAAAAACCCCATTCTTCCTACATAAGCCTTTCACTTCGCAAAAAGTAATTTTTTTCGATTTTGCAAAGTGAGTTTTGCTTGTTTCTTTACAAAATGCTCCTATTTTGTTATAATATGACAAAACAAAACGAGGAAGGAAAAAAAAGATGAAAGATAATTTTGGTTTAGGAGCATTTGGATTAGATACAATAGATTATCCAGAAGCAGGAAAAAGTAAGTTAGCTATTACAACGCTTAGTTTTGAAGATAGTGAAAGACGTAGAATTGAGATTGAACATTTAGAAGCTATAAAAAAATACTATGAAGAGCATCCGGATGCTATATTACCAAGTTGTGATTTTGGGCATAAAGAGCATAGAGATGAAAAAGGTAGTATTGTAAAGGAAATAACTTATAGAGGTAGAGGAAGATAAAAATATTTATTTATATTGTAGTTAGTTGACTTGTATTACTAACTATTTTTTTAGGCTTGTTTTAACTTGATATAAGTTATAGAAAGTTGTAAATATTACATTTAAACTTGTTGAGAAGATAAGTCCCCACATTCCAATTTTTAATAAAGAGAAAATAAGTAGGAAGATAGTTCTAATTAAAGTACCTATAATAGTTGCCTTAAGTCCTAACTTAGTTAATCCCATAGCATCTAAACAAGCGGAGAGTGGTGCTTGGATATACTGTAAAATACAAATAGGGGCAAGAAATCTCATATAAGCGACTCCTTCATGAGTATTATAAATTAAACCTAGAAAGAACTCTGGGAATATAGCAAGAAGAAGAGAAGCAGGAACTCCTATTAAAAGAGATATTCCAATTGCTTGTTTTAATTTCTTTTTAGCATAGTCATAATGCTTATTACTAGTCGCTTTTGATATAACTGGTAGTAAGGCTTGACTTATCGCCATTGTAAAGAAAGATGGTAATAGAAGTAGGGGCATAACAAAACCACTGATAACACCATATTCTGTTACAATAAATTTAGAACTATATCCTACATAAGTTAGAGCATTAGTTAATATTATCGGCTCTAAAAAGTAACCAAAAGAACCAATAAGTCTACTTGCAGTAGATGGAATACTTATATTCATCGCTTCTTTTGCATACCCCTTTGAAAAAGCAAGATCTTTTTTCTTTATAGTTAGATTCTTTGGTAAGAAGAAAAATAATACTAAAATAGATGAGAGTTCACTAATAATATTAGTTAATATTACAAAAGTAACGGCAACTTCTAAACCTTTATTTATAAAAATAGGAACACCTATAATAATTAAAATAAGTCTTATAATATCTTCTAAAACATTAGAAGTAACATGAGGAAGCATCTGTTGTTTACCAAAGAAATAACTTCTTAAGATACTAGAAGTACTAGTTAATGGTAAAACTACACATATTGCAAGAATAGGAAGTAGGGCTCGCTCTTCATGTAAAAAGTTAAAGGCAAGAGTAGGGGCAATAACAATAACAAAAGAAATTATTATAATATTAATTATTAAAGAAATAGGTAACAGAGAAAAGAGAAGTCTTTTATTATTTTTAGAGTCTTCTGCAATGAGTTTTGATAAAGCAGTGGGAATACCAAATTGACATAGACCAATTA
Organism: uncultured bacterium; assembly: GCA_949291575.1. Classification (GTDB taxonomy): domain Bacteria; phylum Bacillota_I; class Bacilli_A; order RF39; family UBA660; genus Onthousia. The sequence goes on along the minus strand of CASEWH010000067.1, from coordinate 54,530 downwards.
ATAAAGAGAAAGTAGGTAAGACTAACATATATAATCCAATTCCTTCACTACCCATTAGTCTACTCATAACTATCTTTATAATCATTCCTAATGCTTTAGTTAAGAAGCCTCCAATAATTAGAATAATTGTCGATTTTATAAAAGTCTCTTTTCGCATATAGTACTCCTCCTAATTATATATATGACTGTAAAACTTAAAAAATATGTAAAAATATGTTCGTAAATAAATGTAAATATCTTTTGTAAAGTCTGTGTAATTTTTCTGTAAAATTTTATGTAACTACTTTTTTAATATTTAAGACTATGCTAAACTGAATTTATCAGTGTAGTAAAGAGGTGTCGATTAATGAAAAATATAATAGATTTTTTAGCAACTAAGGAGGTTTTAATAGTTCTAGCAATTATTGGACTTATTTTATTTGTTTATTTTATCCTATGGTTCCATGAATTTATGAAAAAACATGAAGAGAAGAAAAAATTACAAAATAATACTATGCAACTAAATAAATTAGTAGAAGAAGTTGCAAGAGCGAATAAGGAAGAAAATGTTCAAAAAAATACTCCTATTACTAAAGAAGAACCTAAAATGGAAGAAATAAAAGAAGAAAAAATAGAAGTTCCTCTAGTTAGCAATATTACTATAGTTAATCCAGCCATTGTCCCTGAAGAAAAAGTTGAAGTAGTAGAAGTCACACCAACTCCTGAAGTTGTTATAGAAAGTGTTGCCTCTAGTCCTATTGAAGTAGAACCAGTAGTTGTTAGTGTTAAAGAAAATCCTGTTAATATAAATGACAGTATTATGTTAAATAATCAGTTTGAAGAAAAGGTAGAGGTAGTAGAGCCTACTGTTATTACACCTGTTGAAAGTCCTAAAAATGAAGAAGAAGTAATTAAATATAAAGATGAAGTTTATACTGAAAGTGAAGCGAAAGCTGAACTTGAAAGAATTACAGAAGAGTTAAAGAAACTTGAGAATGAAGAAAAAGAAGAAAATATTGAACTTACTAAATTTGAAACAGAACAAGAAGAAAATGCTATTATTAGTTTAGATGAACTAATCGCTAAAGGTAAAACAATTACAGAACAAAATGAAGTAACACAATATCAAGATGATGGTAATGAACCTATAAGTATTCAAGAATTAGAAGAAAGATATAGAAAAGAAAAAGAACAAGTTGAAGTACTAGAAGTAGAGGAAGAACCTAAAGAAGAAAAGCCTAAACTTTCTATTGATGACTTCTTAAGTGCTAAAGAGAAAGTTACATCATTAAAAGAAGCTTATAGTGAAAAGAAGAGTACTTATCATCCAAGTCCTATTATTAGTCCTATATATGGTATTGAAGAGGAACCAGTTAAGAAAAATACAACTTTAGAACTCGAAAATACTGCTAATTATGATAAGTTTGATGAAGAGATTAGAAAAACTAATGAGTTTTTATCTAAGTTAAAAGAGCTACAACAGAAGTTAGACTAAAAAATAAAAAAGTATGAATATTGTAAATTGGCCTTAAATTTGGGGTCAATTTTTAATTTTCTCTAGACGAATTTAAAATATTGACCTTAATTTTTTTTGGAATTTACAAAATTGCCTCTTTGCATTAATTATCTCCTTATGTTAGAGTGTATTTACTAAAACGAAAGGAGGTAATTGTTATTAATGATTTAGTAGAAAAAGAAGATATAGAAGTAGAAAATATGATATATGAGATTAGAGGTAAACAAGTAATGATAGCTAGAGATTTAGCAAAATTATATCATGTTGAAACAAGAGTTCTTATTCAAAAAGTAAAAAGAAATATAGAAAGATTTCCTAAAGATTTTTGCTTTCAAATGACAGAACTAGAGTTTGAAAATTGGAAATCACAAATTGTGATGTCCAATTCAGATAAAATGGGTCTTAGAAGAGCTCCTTATGTATTTACAGAGCAAGGAGTCGCTATGCTATCAGCAATTATAAATACAAAAGTTGCCATAAATGCTAGTATTAGAATTATTAATGCTTTTGTGGCAATGAGAAAATATATATCGAGTGATTTAATGGAACATAGTAAAATGCTAATTAGTCATGAAAATAGACTTACTTTATTAGAAAATACCTTTGATAATTTTAAAGAGAAAAATAATCATATATTTTTTGAAGGACAAATTTATGATGCTTATTCTCTTATGTTAAAGATATTTGATAATGCTGAAACTAGTATCATTATAATAGATAATTATATAGATAAGAATATTTTAGATATATTATCTAAGACTAATAAACAAGTAACTTTAATTACTAATAAATATAAAATACAAGACTATGAAAAGTATAGAGAACAATATAATAATGTAACATTAGTAATTGATAATTCTTTTCATGATAGATTTATTATTTTAGATAAGAAAGTTCTATATCACTCTGGAGCAAGTTTTAAAGATTTAGGTAAGAATTGTTTTTCTATTACTAAGATAGAAGACAAAGGAATTTTACACAATCTATTAGATAAATTAAAATAATAATAATTAATTTACTTGCTATATAACTTATAATTATGGTAATATTAAGGTAACAAAGATAAGAAAGAGAGTGATTATATGGCTAATTCAATTTATCAGGGTAAAATAATTCGTCAATCTACATATACTAACACCCGTTTACAATTTGTTACCTGGGGGGGGGGTGCTTAAATTACCAGAATGGTAGTTTAATCATTACTTTCTTTCATCGTGCCTTAAAAGAATAGAGTATAATTCTATTCTTTTTTGAGTGTAATAATGGAAGGAGTAAGATGATGAAAAAGATATTATTAGAAACAAGTTTTAGTAAGATATATATGATAGTGATGATTATAGTAACTCTATTAATATTAGGAGGATACTTTTCTTATGCTATGTTTACAGTAACAAAAGAAAAAGAAAATGCTATAAGTATAGTAACAGGTAATTTAACTTATGAATTAAAAGTAGATGGAGAAGAAGGAAATACTTTAACAGTACCATCTAATAGTAGAAAAGATTTTATAGTAACTTTATCTAACCCTAATAATAGAGTAGGAAGATTTAACTTTTATTATGAAGAAAGTTTACCTGATGGAGTAGATATAGGATATATAGAAAAAGATGAATTTAATGTTCCTCCAACTGAGACTGGAATAAATTTAGAGAAAGTAGATACAACAGGAAGTAGTAATACATATTTAGTAAGAGTATCAAATACTACAGAAAGTAAAATAAGTATAGGATTAGGAGTAAGTGTCGGATTAGATTATAATGATTTAGAGTTACCTGAAAATGGCCATCTATTAAGAAAAATAACATCAACTGGAACAGTTAAAGAAGTAATAGAAGATGATATCATGAATAGGTTAAATTATGATGACTCTGAACAGACCTTTGTAACGGGGAGTAATCCTTATAATTATATATGGTATAGTGGAAAATTATGGAGAGTAGTAAGCATAGATACAAGTGATAATAGTGTTAAGTTAGTAACTCAGTGGAATATAAGTTCAATATCATATGATGATAATAGTAGTTCTTTTGAAGGAAGTTATATGGAAGAATGGCTAAACGATACAACAGTAGATGGTTTTCTTGGAAATTTAAGGAGTCCGGAAGATTTTATTAAGATGGATAGTAAATGGGATCCTAAAGCAGATGGGGCAGAAACTGCTTTAGAAGTAGAAAGTTCGGTAGGGCTACTAAATAGTTATGAATATAATGCTGTTGGTAAGTTATCAAGTTATTTGAATAATAGTTTACAATGGTGGACTTTGACGCCTAATCCTACAGGTGGAGTTATAACTGTTGGAATAAATGGTGGGATAGGGGGAAATGATGTTAGTGCTGCTAATGGTATTCGTCCATCAATAAATTTAAAACCTGAAATAAAAGTAGTGAGTGGAAATGGAACAGAAGATAATCCATATAGATTAATGGGAGACAATGATAAAGATTTAAATGGAGTAAAACTAAATACAAGATACAGTGGAGAGTATATAAGCTTTGGAACGGGAGAGAATAATCTATACAGAATAGTAAGTCATGAAACAGAAGGATTGACTAAAATAACAAGTGCCGAACCTTTAAAAGAAAATGGGAAATTTAAAACTATGGCTTTTGGAGATGGTGTATATTACTCCAATACAAATGAAGTAGGAAGTTTTCTTAATGGAGAATACTTAGATAGTGGTAATTATTTAACAAGCGAACAAGTTAATATGATAGAAGATAATACAACTTGGTATTTAGGAACAGTAGGAAGTGGTGCTAGTTATAGATTAGCAAAATATGGTGATATAAATATGAGTAATTTAACTTCAAATATCACTATTTCTAAGGTAGGTTTGTTAAGATTAGGAGAATTGATGGGTGGCCAATATAATAATAGTAGTAATAATGCAAATTGTACTTATTTAACACCAATTAATAGTGCAAATATTTGGAATATGATTCAATTTGGTCAGGCATATAGTTACGCCCCTTCTTCTAGTGTTGGTATCAAACCATCTCTAAACCTTAAATCTAATGTTATAATAACAGGAGGAAATGGTACTTTACAAAATCCTTTTACCCTTGATTTAGCCCCATAAAACAACAAAATTTACGAATTTTCGTAATTTTTTTCAAAAAACTATTGATTAACCGTATATGCTATGTTACATTATTAGCAGGAGGGATACTCATGGATAAAAATAAAGAAGATAAGTTAAAAGAATTAGAGTATGATTTTGTACAAGATTTTATTAAATTAAGAAAGGATAATCATCTAACTCAAGAAGCAATGGCTAATCAATCTGGAGTTATTAGATTAACTATTACAAGAATTGAAAATTTAATAACATCTCCACAAGTCAATACACTTATCAAAATATTAGAACCAATTGGTTATACTGTTAAGATAGTACCAATTGATAAGAAAAAGAAAAATAAAAAAGATTAGAAAAAGTTCTAGTCTTTTTTTTTATTTTCCTCTATACTATTTCTAGAGGTGAAGACTATGAAGAATATTACCTTATTACCAGCAGATACTTATATAGTAGTTAATAAAACAGTCCTTCATGAAGAAGATAGACGGCTTTTAACTATGCTTTATCAACCTATAATAGGTTATACTGCTGTTAGTCTTTACTTTACTTTAATAGATGATTTAGATGAGTTTAATCGTCTCAGTGATGATTTAAATCATCATCATTTAATGAGTATAATGCAACTTAGACTTGAAGATATTATGATAGCAAGAGAGAAATTAGAAGCAGTAGGACTTTTAAAAACCTATTTAAAAAAAGGAAGTGTCAATAACTATGTTTATCTTCTATATTCTCCTATCAGTGCTAATGAGTTTTTTAATCATCCAATATTAAATATCGTCCTATACAATAATATTGGTAAAAAAGAATATGATAAACGTTTAGAAATGTTTAAAGTACCAAGAGTTAGATTAACTGATTATGAAGATATCTCTCATAAATTTAATGAAGTGTTTAAAAGTAGTAACTTAAAACCATTTGAAGTAATAGAAGATGTAGAAAAGAAAGAAACTTCTTCTATAATTCTAGATGATATGATAGACTTTAATCTTTTAATATCTTCTATTCCTAGTGGTCTTGTTAGTAATAGATGTTTTGATAAAGAGACTAAAAAACTAATTAATAACCTTGCTCTAGTCTATAACATTGATACAGAAAGAATGAGTGGACTTGTTAGGACTTCTTTAAATGAGAAAGGTTTAATTGATAAAACTCTCTTAAGAAAGAATTGTCGTAACTATTATTCTTTTGAAAATGTAGGAAGTCTTCCAACTCTTGTTTATCAAACACAACCAGATTATCTAAAGAAACCTGCAGGGGACACTTCTAAATGGGCTAAAATGGCTTATACTTTTGAAAATACTAGTCCTTATGATTATCTAAAAAGTAAAATGAAAGGAGCAGAACCTACTAAAAGGGATTTAAATCTAATAGAAGACTTGATGCTAGATCAAAAATTAAGTGCAGGTGTAGTTAATGTTTTAATTTCTTATGCTTTGAAGATAAATAATCAGAAGTTAAACCGTAATTACTTAGAAACAATTGCAGGACAGTGGAAACGACTTAATATTGAAACAGTAGAAGAAGCGATGAAGTTAACAGAAAAGGAATATAAAAAGATGAAAAAACTTGCCACTAATACCACTAAAAATAAAACTGTATCTAAAAAAATAGCGAAAGAAGAAATATTACCAGACTGGTTTGGTAAAGAATTAGATACTGATAATACTAATGAAGAAGAAAGAGAAGAGTTAGATAAAATTATAGATAGTCTTGTCTAATTAAAGATAATATGTTATAATATGCCTTAATTAAAGGGGGGTACTAATATGACTAATACAAGAGATTCATTAATTAGAAAATATATTATAGATATAATTTTTGTAGTAGTAGTTATATCATTACTTACTTGGTTTTGGTTTGGTCCGTATCAACATAAGGTGAGAATAAGGGAGTCTTTAAAAACTAATAATATTGACTTTAATAAAGATATTGCCTATACAGGTTTTGATTACTTAGAACTCTCTTCTAATAAAATTACAAAAGATTTGACAGTTACTAATGATAGTGATGAAGAGATAAGTTTTATTATTAATTTTAATAATTTAGCTAATGATAATAATAACTACATTAGTTATGTTTTAACTGATAATGAAGGATATCAAAGTGATATTAGAAATCTATCACTTGATGGGTATATTCTAGAAAATAATTTAGGTAAAAATGAGACTAAAACTTATACTATTACTATGTGGATTAATGATAGTGAAGAGGTTAATGGTAATTTAAATATTTTATTAAATCCTACTATGGCTTAACAAATATTAAAAGATATGCTAAAATATAGTTATCTTTTTAATTTGTCCCCATAGTTCAACGGATAGAACAAGGCCCTCCTAAGGCTTAGATGAAGGTTCGATTCCCTCTGGGGACGCCAGTTAGATTTTTACCCTTATTTTATAAGGGTTTTATTATTTAAATTGCATTTTACCCCTTATTTACCTCTTTTTTTAAAATTATTTAATACTGTTATTGTATGTTTTTCTTTTTCAGGGAACATATGATAATAAGTACTTTCTATTACTTGAACAGTATCTCCTAATCTTTTTGCTACCTCTCTACTATCACATCCTAAATGAATTAATAAGGAAGCATGAGAATGTCTGAAACCATGTGGTGTTATTCTTTTTACTTTTGATATATCTATATATTTGTTTAATTTTCTTCTAAAAGTTGTAGGTGCAATATATTTAACATTACCAAACACAAACATTTCTTTAGAAAAATTATATATATTTTTTTCTTTTATATAATGCTCTGTAAGTAATTCATATGTATAATCATCTAAATCAACTATTCTAATAGAATTTTTTGATTTTGGATCTACAATATCATATACTTTATCTTCTATCTTATCTGTAAAATTATTTCTTATATAAAGTTCTTTTTTTTCTAGATTTATATCTTTCCATGTTAAAGCAATCATTTCACCTATTCGTAGTCCAGTATAATATAGAAAGTTAAAAATTGTATAATAAAGAGAATTATCAACACATTTTATAAAAGTGTCAAATTCTTCATTTGTCCAAAAGTTCCATTCTGCTTCCCTAATAGTCTTAATTTCTCTTGAAATGCGTTTTTTTTGCACTTTAGATATTATTTTAGGGTCAAACTCATAATTATCCTTAGCATATGTTAAAATCTCTTTAAAAGAGCCAATTAGAGAGTTCTGATACTCTTCACTTGTATTTGTACTTTCTAAATATGAATACCATTTGTTAATTGTATCCATTTTTATTGTATGAAGTTTATATTTTTTAAAAAAACTTAATACTTGCTTATTTAAACATTTTTTTAGCCGATAAAAAGTAGTACATTTAATAACTCGTTTTTTAATTAGTAACCACTCATTATATACATCTTCAAAGCTAATATTATTATCTGTTATATCTTTCTTTTCAATACTATTTAAAAATTCTCTTTCAGCTTCTTTCGCTTCACTACTTAATTTATATAATTTACTTTCTTTTTGTTTTCTATTACCATACATATCTGTATAGTAACATCTAAAGTAATATGATCTTCCATCTTTAGTCCATTTCTTTTTATTTTTTTCTCTATAAACTGGCATTATATCATCTCTTTCTATTGATTTTTAATATCAGAATTGATATAATGTAATAGAAAAATCCAAAAGCATTATATCAATTCTATTGGTATTTTGTTTCTTAGTCTTGACCGACTTTTTGTGGTTTTTCATCGTCTCGTGTTCCCGCACGAGACTTTTTTTATTTTTCGTCTTTATTTTTAAAAGAAATTCTTAAATCTATTCCATAGTTTAACTCTGTTGTTTCAACAATTTCTTTTCCATAGTCATTATAAGTTCCTTCTTTTGTTTTTCCACCAGTTACATAAATAACTGTATTTAATACTTCATTATTATTAACTATATCTTCAAATTTACTTATATCATCCTTTGCTATATTAGCTACTTCATAATAATTGTCATCAGTATCTTTCATAAGGATTATATAAGCAGGCTTACCCTTGTATTCAACTTTTTTGTATATTCCATCAAATTCTACATCTTCAAATTCACTTACAGAACCATACATTTCTTTTATTTCAGCTGTAGAATAACCATTGAATAAATCCGCACTACTTAAAATCTCTTTTTTATAATTCTTTGTTATTCTTTTTATTATATCTTGTCTGTTTTTTCCATTATCGTTGTCAGCCATTTCCCCAACACATTCAAAAAGCATTCTTTTAATTTTAGGTTTATTGTCGTTTTCATCGCTATTATTTGAATTGTTATTATTTTCATCAGAATCATCAGAAGTAGTAGTTACTCTTATGATAAAAGCAATAAGTGCAACAATTGAAATTATTAATAAAAACCAAACCATAAGTTTACCTCCTTTCCTATGCTAAATTTATTAAAAGTACCTATACTAGCATACCCTTAATCAATTTTAGTTCTCTTTTCACGAGCAATACCTACAATTTTAATAGGTTTATTTATAACATCTTCTTTTGAATACATTTTAATACCATAAGCCATATTATAGGCTTGTAATACGATTCCTTGGTCATTAATTAATACCTTTTTAAATGTTGATTCAGTTCCATTTATCATAACAGCACAATCTTTACCATTATACAATGTAGTGTCATCAGTTTTTTCAAAAATAACTATATCTTCATCTTGATACTTAGGAAACATAGAATCACCACTAACTTTAAGACCATAAAACTCTTTACCACCTTTAGTCCAACTTCTAGGTATATCTACATAATCAATAATATCAGTTTGGCTTTCTATCGGTATTCCAGCTTTGATGGTGCCATATACAGGTATTTTAATTATGTCAGAATTTACATCTATTACTTTTGCATTGTCAAATCTTAAATCTTTACCTAAAAAATCTGGTATAGATACATTTAGTACTTCGGCAACCTTAATTGCATTATCTACTGTAGTATCCATTCCTTTTTCCCAAAGAGAAATTGTTGATTGATCTACACCTATTTTTTCAGCTAACTCGGTTTGAGAAATCCCTTTCTTCTTTCTTATGAAGGGAAGATTACTATTAAAATAACTCATATTATTCTCCTTTTCTTAATTAAAAGTATAACCCAAACTAATGTAAAATACAATAAAAAAATGAAAATACTCATATTTGCTATTGACATTATGAGAATACTCATATAAAATGAAATTAGATAGGAGGGAAAAATATATGTATTCAAATTTCGTAGGTAATGAATTAAGAGCTATTAGAAGTAGAAATAATTTGAGCTTGAAAGAAGTTGAAGAAAAAACTGGTATATATGCTCAAACCTTATCAGAATACGAAAATAATAAAATAAAAATTAAAGTATGTACATTAGAGAAAATCTTAAAAGATGCGTATAATACAGATTTATATATTTTTTTTAAATCAATGTATGAGAATACTCATATAAAGGAGTAAAAAAGTCGGTCAAGGAGAAGAAAGGAGGATTTATAAATGGAAGAATTAAAAGAAGTATTGATTAAAGATTTAATTGATAAGATAAAAATATTAAATGGTAAAGATAAAGTAGAACTACTTAAAATTATTCTTGAATATGAAAAAGAGAATAAATAGGAGGTTATATGAGCATAGAAAGTGTGAAAGAAATAAAGGTAATTAAAACAACTGCTATCATAGGCGAAGGGACAAAAGAAAATCCAGTAAGAGTAATAACTCAATACTGGGACTTAAAAGGAAATTTATTAGCTACTGTTGATGATTATGAATTAACTAATTCTTCAGCTTCATCAGATACAAGTTCATAGGTTATATAACTTACAGTTGCTCTAATAAATCGTTTTAAATCATTTATATCTTTGTCATCAAATTTTTTAATATAATGTGTTTCATCATTTCCGAGCCATACAGAGGCTTTAGCTAATGTTCGAATTTTTGATGTTTCATCTATATAAGTATTGATGACTTGACCTAATAATGTAGATTTAATTTTTTCTTCATCATTAGGGTGCTTATAAATGCAAAAATCTTTAATTAGAAATTCAATGGATTTTCGATAACCAATTCCAGATAGTTGATCTAATCCATATGTTTCTGATGCAACAGCCTGGTTATATATGTTACAAAATGTAGGAGATAAATTACGAATGCACTCTTCAAATATTGTTTCTTTAGGTTTAACTGGAAATGATTGTAAAAGAGTTAAATTTTTATAACTATATGTTCCTCTATTTACACCTTTGTTTTCGTCATATTCGTAATGAGTAATAAATCCTTTCCCACAAGCTGGACAGGTAAAGAGTATAGATACTAAATTAATATCTTTATTACATTTTTCAAACTCATTTATTGGGGAAATTTTGTTATTACATATAGGGCAGATATTTGGATAATCGCAAACAATATGTGAATTAGAATGGTCTCTAGAGGTTAAATAATGTTTCAAACTTACACCTCCTTTCAATTAATTTATTGTAAATGAGGTAAAGTATAAAATCAACAATAAAAAAATATAAAAGTCGGTCAAGACTAAGAAGGGATTTGATATTATGAAAAAATTAAGATTAAGAAAGTGGGTTAAGATTCTGATAGTAGTAATTGCTTTGATTTCTATTGTCTTTATTTTAACTCATTTATTATTTAATAAAAGTGATGACTTTATTAAGTATGCAAATATGTGTGATCAAGATAAAGGCTCTATCTGTAGTTATTACGAAGTTAGAAACTATATGCTAAGAGGTGGTAAGTAGTATGTCTAAATTTAAACAACTTAATGCCTCTGAAATGTTAGAAATATTAAATAAGCATTGGGCTACAAGAAGTGATATGCAAAAGCTTAGTGGCAAGTGTATGCAATATGCAAGAGATGATTTTAATGAACTGAGAAAGCAAATAAAAGAAGAAGGTTTTGAACTACCTAATAATTTAGTTCCAATGGAAAGGGTAGTTGATTACTATCGTATAAATATATCTTATCTAAAAAAGATAAGTAAGATAAATGCAAATTAATCGAGCAGGGAGGACTTATGGTACAAAATAGTTTTGTTTTTTATGACAGTTTCAGGGATTCGGTTGAAGATATGGATGATAAAGATAGATTAGCTTTCTATGAGGCGATTATTAACTATTCATTAGATGGTAAACCACCTAATGAATTATCTAAAGAATTAACAAGAATGTTCAAGCTAGTTAAGCCTCAATTAGATGCTAACACTAAGAGAAAAAAGGATGGTAAAAAGGGTGGAAGACCATCTAAAAAGGATGATGAAAACGTATCTAATAACTATGAAGAAACTATAGTTTCAGAAGAAGAAAACTATAAAAAAACCAGTGGTTTTGAAAATAAAAACCATAGGTTAAAAAATAAAAAACCTAATGTAAATGATAATGTAAATGTTAATGCTAATGTTAATGCTAATGTTAATGTATTAGAATTTGCAGAAAAAGAATTTGGAAGAACATTATCTTCATCTGAAGTTGAATTTATTAATTCATGGGAATATAATCCTGAAATCATAAAACTGGCTATTAAAGAAACAGTTCTTAATCAAGTTTATAATGTTAAATATACTGATAAAATTCTTTATGAGTGGGAGAAAGCTAATTTAAAAGATGTTAATTCTATTAAAAAGCACTTAAAGAAACGTAAAGAACAACAAAGTGAAGATAATGAAGGATATCATTATCGGAGGCTAGAATAATGCTAGATTTAGAAGATGAAGTAATAGGTTGCTTGATATTACATCCTGAAAATATTGCAAAATTAGTTATTCCAGATGACTGTTTTAAAAATCAAGAAAATAGATTTATAGTTAAGCTTTTAAAGCAACAGTATCAAGATATCAGAAACATAGATTTAATAGCTTTAGGAGAGAAATATAAGCATTTATTTAATCAGAGATTTAATCAAGAAGTAATAATTACCAAAATGGTTAATATTATGACAAACTCGTTTGGTAATAGGTTTGATTACTATCAGGAATTATTATTTGAAAGATATGTAAATGATTTGATTTTAGGTGCTATTGACAAGTTTAAAAATAATCAAATATCACAGGAAGAACTATTAACGTCTATTCATAAGTACGAAGCTTTAAGCATTAAAACATCAGCTAATAAATTAACTGGCGAAGAAGTATTTAAGATAATAAATTCTAAAAATAAAGGGATTAATTTTAGATTTGAAAAATTATCTAAATATGCGAACATACAAGAACATGATTTAGTTGTGGTTTCAGCTAGACCAGGTATTGGTAAGACAGGATTCGTATTGAATTTAATGGAAGATTTAGCAGATAGATATAATTGTATTTTATTCAACATGGAAATGAGTGATAAACAAGTATACCAGAGATTAGTTGGAATAAATACAAAGATTCCAATTAGTTATCAAGTTAATCCTGCAACTGATTATCAGAAAGAACAACTGATTAAAGGCAGTAAAGCTATTGCTAATAAGAACATTAAAGTAATTAGTAGAAGTCAGACTATTTCTAGCATTAGAAAGAGAATTATCGAAGAAAGTAAACAAGGGCATACATTAGCATTTATTGACTATGTAGGATTAATAGGGAGTAATGATAAGACTAAATCTTTATATGAGAAGACAACTGCTATTGTTAAAGAGTTGAGACAAATATCATTAGATTATGACTGTACTATCTTTTTAGTCGCTCAGATTAATAGAAATTCTGAAAACACAAAAGATAAGAGACCTAAAATTAGTGATCTTAAAGAAACTGGAGAATTAGAGCAGTCTGCTACAACAGTTCTAATGCTCCATAATGAAAATTATTACAAAGGAATTGAAATGAAAGTTGAAGAAGTAGAGGTAATAATTGGCAAAAATAGAAATGGTCAAACTGGGATTCTTACTCTTGAATATAATCAACAAACTCAAAGATTTGATGTTAAAGGAACCAATAAAATTTATAATGAACCAAATAATTGGAGAAAGGAATAAGAAGTGGAAACAGAATTGAAAGAATTAGAAAAAAGGGTTAGTAGGTTAGAAGAAATAACAGGTAATACTTATAACGTTTATATGACTAAAAATTCTGTAAGATTACCTATAGAATTAGTTAAATTAGTATTTTCAAATACTGATACTGCTTTAGAAAATATAAAATTGCATGAAGAATTAAGAAAAGAAAAACTTAAGAATAAACAGCTGGAAGAACTAGCAACTAATTTGCTCTTAAAACTAAATAATAAGGAGGTTGAAATTATATGAAGTTATTGAGTAGAAAAAGGTATGAAGCAATTATGGATGAATTGGAGACATATGAACGTAGAGTCTTTGATTTAAGCAAAAGATTAGATAAAAAACAACAAGAGCTGATGAATGAAAGAAGAGTAAAAGAAACAATACAAGAGGCATCTGAGACTATTTCTAATGAAAAGTTAAAATTATTAAATAAAGTAAAACAGCTTAAAGATAATTTAAGAAAAGCTAATGGTTCTATTGGTGGGCTAAAAAAAGAGAATAAAAAGTTAAAAAATAGAATAGAAGAAATTTCTGCTGATAGGGAAATGATAAAAGAGAGTAATATGAAACTAAGTAAAACAATTAGACTTTTAGAAGAAGACAAAACTAAGCTACATGGAGAATTAAACCAAGTTAATATAGAGAAAAGTAAATTACAAACATCAGTTATTCAACTTAACGAAAAAAATAAAGTATTATCAAGTAAAAAGAAAGTTAAAGATTATTTAAGAAGAGAAGAAAGGAAGAATAAATAATGAAAGTAACAAATGTAAATTTAAAGAAAGTAGAAGAAAACGGAGCTGTAAAGGCATATGCAACTATTATTTTAGATGATAGTCTAGCAATTCATAATATTAGATTAATTGAAGGGAAAGAAAGACTATTTATTGCTTTTCCAAGTTATAAAGATAAGAATGAAGCTTATCACGATTATGTGCATCCGATAGTATCTGAATTAAGAAAAGCTATTGAAAAAGCAATTTTAGATAAATATAATGGCTAGTTTTTATAAAAAAGTAAGAATAATAACACTCCTTGAATATCTTTAATCGCCTCCCTTCTTGTATTTTATTTTGTTTTAGCAATGCGAGTTTGTTCTTACTGAGTTTGGCATTGTTAAATTTTATGAAAGGGGAAAATAATGAATTTAGAAGCGAAGTTAGAAGAGTTTGAATTATTTTTAAAAGAAGATGAGAAAGCAGAAAAAACAATTGAAAAGTATAAAACTAACATAAAAGCTTTTATAGAATTTTCTAAAGATAAAGAGCTTACTAAAAGAACAGTTATAGAGTTTAAAGAGAAATTAGATCAAGTAGATGAATATTTGCCTAATACAACTAATAACTATTTAGTTGTAATTAATAAGTTTTTAAATTTTATTGGAAAAAAAGATTTATGTGTAAAAGTCATAAAGCAACAAAAGAAATTCTCTTTAGAATACTCTTTAAGCAAATCTGATTATCATAGGTTATTAAGAACAACTAAAAAGTATGAAGAATATGATAATTACATTATTTTAAGAATATTAGCAGAAACAGGTATTCGTATTTCTGAGTTAGCTTTTTTTAAAATTGAAGATTTAGATAAGACTATGAAAATAAAAAAGAAAGGTAAAGTAAGAGAAATACCTGTAAAGTTAGATTTATTAAGGGAAATAAGAAAATATTGTAGAGATAGAAAAATTAAAGAGGGACTAATTATATTTAATCCTAAGACTGGTAAAGCTTATGCTGATTCTACTATTTGGAGAAGATTAAAGAAATTGGCAGGAAGAGCAAGAATAAGTAAAGATGCAGTACACCCTCATGCTTTTAGACATTATTTCGCTAGATGTTATTTAGAGACTTATCCAAATGATATAGCGGGTTTAGCAGATATACTTGGTCATAATTCATTAGAAACGACTAGGATATATACAAAGTTAACTAACAAAGAAAAAGAGTTAAAAATAAGAAATATTAAGTTTTAGAAGGAGGAATAGTAATGACTTATATTTTAAAAATAGGAAATTTATTTGTAACTAGTTTTGATTTAATAGAAAATGAAGGTAAAAAAGAAGTAGTAAGGGTAACATTATCAAAAACTTTTGCTATGAGAATATCTTCTGAGACAGTAGATATTATTTTAGATAATATTAATGCAAAAGTTATAGCGGTAAAAGATAGTCCAAAATTGGAAGAATTAAATAAATTTTTAACTAAACGAGAAAATAAGTTACAAAGGATAGAGCAATTATTTAAAAGTGGAGTAGTTGATCTAGAAGAATTAGCAAAATTAGTGAAGGAGGATAAATAGCATGAAATATTTTTTAAGTATTATGAAGTATATTTCTTTATCAACCACAATGGTTATTACTTGCTTTATGATTTATTCTATATTTTTTGATAGTTTATTAAATTCAGTTTTATTTTTAATAATAGAAATGATTTCAATAGTTGAGACTTATACGATAGATAAAATGGCAAAGGAAGCATGGAATAATGGAAAATGAATTAATTAAAGAGTTAGAATCTAATGGGTTTAAGATTCAATATATGGGAAATCCACTAATGTCACTAACTAAAGAGTTAGATGATGTTGATATTACATTTCAATTAGAATTGGATAATGAAAAAGAATACGTTATTAATAATCTTTCATATATTACATTTAATTTAAAAAAAGCAATGACATCAGAAGAACTAGATAACTTGTTTTCTGAAATAGACATTGCTTTGAAAGAAGTAAAAGATAAATATAAAAGTATTAATCATTTATTTAAATAGATTTAATAAGAACTTATAAATATCTTCTTTGATTTGTTTTTTTAGGACTTCTGGTCGAGATTTTGTTTTAGCAGAATATAGATATTTGATTAATTGTCCTGCTAAAATATCGGCTTCTAGTTCTAACTTTTCTTTGGTATATTTTTGGTTCATGATAACTCCTTTCGAGGTCAATTATACCATTAAAAAACGAGTCAAAAAATATCAAAAGTATTTTAAGAAGAAAATATTGATTTAATACTTATAGAATAAAGGGAAAATAGCAATTAGATTTATGCAATATAATATCAGGTTATATTGCAAATGATTAGAAGGAGAAAAATGACTTTATCGGTATATAATGAGAAGTTTGAATTAATAGCTCAGTTTGATAATTATAAAGAAATTTCCAACTATTTAGGGACTAGTATAGACTGTATTCAAAGTTATTTATCTAAATCTAAGAAAAAGGTTAGTAAATGTATAAAAAATAAAAATACAAATAAATTCGTTTATATCAGAAGAGATTATTTTGTGGAGGAAGAATGAAAATAATAAGAATTAATTCTATCTTAGAAAGATACAAAAAATATGATATGTACTTTAATTGGGGGACTAAGACTTTGATTATTCGTAAGCCTATTCTTGTAAAAGATTTACGAAACATACAAAATATCATAAGAGATTACCATGTAGAAATAAAAAATATAATTGTAAGTGGGAGGTAAAAATGGATAGTAAAGAACAAATGGAAAGCTGGAGAGTAGCACTAATTAGTGTACTATGTACTTTAGCAGGAGTAGTAATGGTTGTATTTATATACGGGGTTTTAACAAGTGGGATAATTGAGGTAATAAAAGAAGATTTAATTGATGATTATTGTAGCAGTATTCCAATAAGTGAAAAAAGAGAAATTAAGGAATGCATGATAAATGAAATATAAGATATATGTAACTGGATCTGCTGGACTTTATGATTTAGGAGAATACACCAAGGAAGAAACTGAATATTGTCTAAATTGGTTAATATTAGAGGAACAGACAAAAGAAAAAATATTAGTAATAGAACACAATTACAAAGATAATATAGAGTTCCCAGTATTCGTTTATTATGGGAAAGAACAAGAATACATAGATTTTATAAATTATCTTAACAGTGATGAAACTAGAGTTACAAAGTGTTTTAGGAAAAGAAAGTGATGAATAATGAAAAAATGCAAGACTTGTGAATTTATTAAATATATGAAATTATTGGAACATGAAATATGTGATACAAAATTATATGCAAAAATATGTGAATATAGGTGGTTTAAAGGAGAAAGAAAAGTTAAAGGCAAACAAAAGGGAGAATATACCAGTAAGGCGTACGATTTAAATTATTGCCCAACTTGTGGAATAAAAATAAGTGATATCATGATATCAAAGTAAGTAAATAAATTTATTTACAAAAAGGAGTGATAAGTAATGACTGAAGAAGAACTAAAGTTGTTAGATAAAATAGAGGAACTTCCTAAAGAATTAAATATTGAAATAAGAGGATTAATTCTTGCTGAAGTTTGTTTAAGAAAAGAAAATCAAAAACTAAAAGAGCAATTAAACAATATTAAAACTTTTTGCGAATTTCAAATAAATAAAGATAATGATAAATTTCCTAATCCAAAAGAAAGTGAAACTTGGTTAAAAGGAAGAATAAGTGCTTTTGAAGAAGTGCTTTTAGAATTAAGAAAAGAGTGATGAGTAATGACTGAAGAAGATTTGAACATAAAATATATTAGAGAAAAAACTGGTTTAGCAGAAAATGATGAATTAATACCAATAATTTTAGAAATGATACAAGAAAGTTATAAGGCTGGTTTATGTCAAGCAGAATATGACAATACAATGGGATTGGTTGAAGAAAATCAACAATTAAAAGAACAACAAAAAGAGTTTATAGATTATTTAGATAAAGAAATAGAGAAATGCAAATATTTTGAGGGAAAATATGCAGACGGAGATGATATGTCTTATCACGATAGAAACGAATTGCGTGAGGAAATATTATCTAAATATAAAGAAATAATAAGGAGTGATAAGTAATGATTGAAGAAAAGAAAAATATGTTAATGGTATCGTCTATTTTATTTAAAAACAATGTTCCTATCGAAGAAGCAAAACCTATTGGTGCTTATATTGAAAAATTAATTAAAGAAAAACAAGAATTAAAAGAGCAATTAGAAGTTAGTGAAAGAGCAAGAAAAGAAGCTATTAAAATATTAAAAGAATGTTTACAATTATTACCACATGAATTTAGTTGGGAAGAACAAGCAGAAAATATAATCAGCAAGTTAGATATAGATAAAGGAGAATAGATAATATGATAAAAAAAGAAATATATCCTAAAACTAAAAGAGTTAGTAGTGCAGGAGATAAAGTATATATTACTGAAAAATTAGATGGAAGTAATTTAGTATTCTTTAAAAAGGATGGAGAAGTATATTTTGCTCAAAGAAACAATATATTTAAAATTAGTGAATTAGAAGAAGTAAAAGATAAACTATACAAAGGATTATATCAATGGTTAAATGATAATAAAGAAGTTTTAAATGATTTACACGAAGGTAGTGTTATATGTGGAGAATGGTTAGGAATGGGATGTTTAAAATATGCCGTTAATGAATTTGATAAAAGGTGGTATATGTTTGCAAAGGCAAATATTGATGATGACTTTAATCTATATAATTTAATTTATGACCACAATTTGTTTATATATCCATTTCAAAGTCAAGAATTACCGAAATGTTTAGGGATAGTACCAGAAGTAATAGAGTTAAATATTTTACCAACTAAAGAACATTTAGATAGTATTTATGAAAAATATTGTAATAAAGTGAACAGAAGTGTGGAGGGGTTTGTTATAAATTATAAAAACAATGTTACTAAATATGTAAGGATGAAAAATGGCAAGTTAAGAGAGCATTTTGATAGAGGAGAATAGATAATATGAAAGATATATTATTAGAAAAACTAATTAAAATATGTGAAAAACATTTAGGAAAAGAAGAAACTGAAAAAATAATAAAAGAAACAACTGATGAGTTTGTAAAGGAAATCTTG
This sequence comes from uncultured bacterium, assembly GCA_949291575.1. Classification (GTDB taxonomy): domain Bacteria; phylum Bacillota_I; class Bacilli_A; order RF39; family UBA660; genus Onthousia. Next base: position 35,177 of record CASEWH010000067.1, on the reverse strand, counting down.
AATAAAGGAGAATAGATAATATGAGTAAAGAAATAGAACGATTATTTAAAATACAAAATTTATTAAACAAAAATATGTTTCATTTATGCATTCAAACAAATTTAGATGATGATTATAGATGGATATTATTTTTGTATAATCCAAATGTAGAAGATTATTTATCAAATTATAATAGGCCAATATTAGATAGTTCAAAAACAACTCTTGACGAATTAGAAGAATATCTAAAAAAATATGATGGTTTTAAAAAGTGGTAAATATGTGTAAAGAAATATAATTATTAGTTAAAAGAAAAGAAAAATATTGATGAAAGATACATTTGTTGGAGGTACCATGAGAAAAAAGAATATAATTCTATATCATACTAATCCATTACAGATTGGAGGCATTGATACATTTGATTATAACTTTTGTAAGAAAATGAGAGATAAATACAATATTTTATTTTTATATAAAGAAGGACATTTAGATACTATAAACAGACTAAAGAAATTGAATATTTCAGTAGAGAAATATAAAGAAAATAAGAAATATATATGTGACATTTGTCTTTTGGCAAGTGCTTGGGGAGGATATCCTGAAACTGTTATTGCTAAAACTGGAAGATATATACAGATGATTCATGCTGATTATATAAAAGCTAAAGATACAGGTTTTGTCTATGAAAAATGGAATAAAACAACAGAACATGTTGCAGTCGGTAAACATATAACATCTGTTTTTAAAAATCTATATCCAAATGAAAAAGTAACAACCATTTATAATATATTAGATGATAAACAAGATACTCATCATATTTTAAAATTAATATCAGCAACTAGAGTTTCAAAGGAAAAAGGGTACAGTAGAATGCTAAAATTAGCTCAAGTTTTAAAAGCAAATAATATAAAATTTAGATGGATTATTTTTACCGATTTAAAATTATATCAACAGAAACCTTTTGATATGGAAGAAATCGTTTATTTAAAACCTTCACACGATATATTTGATTATATAGCAGAAGCAGATTATGGGGTGCAATTATCAGATACAGAAGGTTATTGTTATTTTGTTAATGAGTGCTTACAATATGGGACGCCAGTTATTTCCACAAATTATCCAAGTAGTTATGAATCGATTGAAGATGGTGTTAATGGCTATTTATTAGATATGGATTTATCTAATTTAGATATAAATAAAATAGTAAACAATATTCCAAAAAACTTTGTGTATAAAGAAAAAGGTACTATAAAAGACTGGGATAAATTATTCAATAAGAGAGTATCTGTCCCTAAAATAAAATATAAAATTAGGGCCTTAAAAGATTACATTGATAAAAGACCAGAACTCATAATTGATGATATATTCGAGCATAATGATATTGGAAATGCTATAATAAGAAAAAATAATATTTATTATTTATATGACAACGAAAGGGCTAGAGAGTTACTAGATACAGGATATGTAAAAGTAGAAAAGATTAAGGAGGGAAAATGAAATATAGTGTTATAAGAAAACTAAAAAATGATCGTACATTATATGAAAAGACTTATAAGATTCTAAACGAAAGAATACAATTAAAAATAGATGAAAAATTAGGATTACATGGATTTACCTTTGATGAAGTTAAAGTCCAAAATGAAAAACATCCTGATAGGTTTACAGCAACTTTTGCAGAAATAGAGGAATTAGATAAAGAAAGAACTTTAATAAAAAAAGAATTAGATAAGATCAATGATTATTTTAATGAAGTAGACAGAAGTATAGAGGAAATGGACGAGATGGAAAAGAAAGTTTTTAAGGCAAAATATTTATATGGTCTATCTCATGCTGATATTGCTGCTAAATTTGACTGTTCCGAAAAAACAATACAAAGAATAATAAAAGATATTAATGAAAATAAATCAGTTGAAGAAGAAACTAAAGAAAATAATTAAAATGTCCAGACAATGTCCAGTAAAATGTGTTATAGTGCAGTTGGATAATTAGCGAAAAAACTAATTTATTGCACACATAAGAATATAGAAATATATTCTTTTTGTTTATATTACAATAGTAGTTTTAAAGCGTGGGTTTGGCAGGGGCATTGACATCCAAACATCTAGCCTCAGTACACGCCTGATGAGATTGCTGACTACAATCGAAACATACTAGTAGATGAGAGTAATTAACTTATTTAGTATTATGAATGTCAACTAGCGTGTAGCGTGGAGTCTTCCAACTGAGGGAATAACTGAAGACCTAGATGTCCCATACTTTAAGACTACTATTAAATGGAGGATTATATATGAAAGTAATTGTTATTGAAAAGTTTAAAGATTTAGAATCTAATAAGATTAGAGAAATAAATGAAGTATTTAATGTATCTCAAAAAAGAGCTAAAGTACTTCTTGAAAATAATTATGTAAAAGAAGTAGTAGAGACAGCTATGTTAGACAATAATGTTGAGAAAGCAACTATTAAAACTGATAAAGTTAAAAATAATGCAAAGAAGTAATCCTAAAGTTGATAAGCTTTATCATAGTAAGGCTTGGAAAGATACAAGCAAAGCATACATGAGTAGTAAATATTATATATGTGAAAGATGTAACAACTCGGCAACTATTTGTCATCATAAAGAATATGTAACTATAGATAACGTAGATAACCCAGATATTACCTTAAACTGGGACAACTTAGAAGCTTTATGTATTGATTGTCATAATAAAGAACATTTTAAACAAGAAGATAATTATTATTTTGATGAAGATGGGAATATAGTAATAAAAGAGAAGAGAATATAAGATACAAATAAGTATAGTTTTAGTTAAATAAATAGTGTAAGTTTATATTAAATTATTATATTTTTTAACAAAAAAATCAAAAAAACAGAAAAAACAGTCAAAAAAAACAGCATTTTTTAATTGTTATATGCAAAAAAAGTCCCCCCCATATTAGCCCTAAAGCCTTCCTATAGGAACAACGGGTGCTGGGCCTTCGAAAATCGCACAGGTCGTTTTGCGTGAGGGGTGTAGTGTTAGGAGGTGTAATCATGCCAGATGAAAAATTAGAAGATACTTCTATAGAGCTAACGAGAGAAAATCTTGAAGAAATTCAAAAGCAAAGAGAGAGACAGTTAGCAGAAAAACAATCTAAAGAAAGAGAAAAAGAAATAAAAAAACAACGGAAGAAATTAAGAAGTTTATTTCCTGATGTTGATTTTAAAAAAGATGATAATACGCTTTTATCAAATTTAATTGACGAAGCTAGCTTTATGTTTGTAACCCTAAAACACTTAAAGGAATTTATTAATAAAAATGGTGTCAAGGAAAAGTATGTAAATGGTAATAACCAGTATGGCTATAAAGACTCTGTTGAATCTAAGACATATAATGCTATGATTAAAAATTACATTGCTGTTATAAAACAACTTAATGATGAGTTACCTAAAAATAAAAAAATAAATCCAGAAGATGAGTTTGATCAATTTAATAATTTATCATGACATATATTGAAGAATATAATAATTGGATAAAAGCTAATCCTAATAAAGTTAATAAAAAAATCAAAATAATATATAATAAGCTTGTAGATGATATTGTAAATCCTAAAACAATATCATTTTTTAATGAATTAACAGAAGAGGAAGAAACTCATACTTACATTTTTGATGAAAATAAAGCCAACAGACCAATAGAATTTATTGAAAGATTTTGTAAGCATTCTAAAGGTAAATGGGCTGGTAAACCTGTAATCCTAGAATTATGGCAAAAAGCTTTTATTCAAGCATTATTTGGCTTTGTTGATAATGAAACTGGATTAAGAAAATATCAGAAGTCTATATTATTTGTTGCTAGAAAAAATGGTAAATCAACTCTTGCAGCAGGTATAGGTTTATATATGCTAACAAGTGCTGGAGAAGGTGGAGCAGAAGTTTATTCTGTTGCTACTAAAAAAGAACAAGCCAAAATAGTCTGGGAAGAAGCTAGACGTATGGTCAAAAAATCCCCTGCATTATTTAAAAGAATACGTACACTTATAAATGGACTTTTCTATTATAATACAGAAAGTTTTTTCAAGGCTCTAGCAAGTGATAGCAATTCATTAGATGGCTTAAATTCATTTTACGTAATAGCAGATGAAATTCATGCATGGAAAGATAAAAACTTAATTGATGTTATGTATGATTCTATGAGTGGTAGAGAAGAACCAATATTTTCAGAATTTTCTACAATGGGTACAGTTAGAGAAAATGTTTTTGATAATGAGTATGAATATGGCTCTGATTTAATAGAAACATTTGAAAAAACTGGAGTAATGAAAGATGAGAGAATATTGTTTATTATTTATGAATTAGATAATCCTAAAGAAATAGAAAAAGAGGAATGTTGGTATAAACCTAATCCAGGATTAGGAACGATAAAAAATGTCAATATATTAAGGGATAAAGTAAAAACTGCAAGTAATAATCCTAATGAATTACCTAATTTATTATGTAAAGACTTTAATATTAGACAAAATGACCAAGATAAATGGTTAACTTATGAAGTTATACATAATACTGCAACATTTAGTGATAACGAAATATATGATACCTATGCTATAGGTGGTGTAGATTTATCGAGTACTACTGATTTAACTTGTGCAACATTAATAGTTGTAAAAAATGGAATAAGATATGTAAAACAGCAATATTTTATTCCTACACAAAAATTAGAGTACAAAATTAATGATGATAAAATTCCTTATGACAAATGGGAAAAAAGAGGGTTAGTTACTCTATGTGATGGTGCAAAAATAGACTACTGTGATGTAACACAGTGGTTTTTAAAAATGCAAGATGATTTAAAGATAAATACTTTATGGGTAGGATATGATCCGTGGAATACTCAATACTGGGTAGAAGAAATGAAAAACTATGGATTTGAAATGTATGAGGTAAGGCAAGGTGCTAAGACTATGAGTAATCCAATGAAACAACTTGAAGCTGATTTAATGGATAAAATTGTTAATTATAATAATAATCCTATTCTTGAGTGGTGTTTGTTAAATACATCAGTTAAAAGAGATGATAATGATAATATTAGACCAGTTAAAGGTCAAAAACAAAGAGCAAGAATAGATGGAGCAGTTAGTTTAATAATTGCTTATTGTGTAATGTATGAAAAATATAATGATTATATGGCAATAGTGGAGGGATAGTATGGCAAAAGAAAAAAGAAGTTTTTTTGATAAATTATTAAATGGGAAGAGTAACGAAGGCTTTGTTCAAAGGACTCTTTTAAAGCTTATGAATACATTTAATCCAACATTTAGTACAGTGAATAAGAATATAAGTTTAAATGATACAGTAGCAGTATGTGTTGACACTATTGCAAAACATTGTGCTAAATTTGAACCTAAACATTATAAGATAAAAAATGGACAAAGAGTTTATATAAAAGGCGATATAAATTACTTGTTAGCAAATCAGCCTAATCCTATTATGACAACTTATGATTTTATTTATAAAACTATCTCTTTGCTATATCTTCAAAATAATGTTTTTATATATATTGATAAAGATGAGAAAGGATTCATTATAGGATTTTATCCGATTAATTATAGTACAGCAGAATGGCTTAAAGATGATAGTAACAATTTATATTTAAAATTTTGGTTATCTAATGGCAAGTGTTATATATTACCTTATGGCGATTTAATCCATTTAAGAAGATTTTATAATGATGATGATTTGATAGGTAGTAGCAATAGAGTTTTAATGCCTGCGTTACAGAATCAAGTTACTGCAGAAGAGGGAATAAGTAATGCTATAAAGGTTTCTAATTCTTTAAGAGGTGTATTAAAATTTACACAGAATTTAAAGAAAGAAGATATAGAGAAGAATAAAAAAGAGTTTGTTGATTCATTTATTAATGCAACAGATAATGATGGTATTGCAGCAATAGACAATAAGACAGAATTTAATGAATTAAATATAAAGCCGATAACTTTAGATAAAGACCAGTTAGAACACGTTGACCAACGAGTTCTTAATTATTTTAATCTTAATAAATCTATAATTTCTGGAGATTTTACTCCTGCTCAATGGAATGCTTTCTACGAGACTGTTTTAGAGCCTTTGGCTATTTATTTAGAACAGTCTTTTAAAATGAAAATATTTTCTAAAAAAGCTATTAGAGATGGCAATAGTATTTCATTTTCTGTTAACAGGGTTCAATATGCTTCTTTAGAAGAAAAAGTAAAATTAGTCAAAGAAGTTGGTGCAATGGGACTATTAACAGTAGATCAAGCATTAATGATTTTAGATTTAGCTCCTATTGGAGGAGAAGAAGGAAAGAAAAGAATGCAGTCTCTTAACTATATTAATGCAGAAATTGCAGATGTATATCAGTTAGGGCAAAAATTAAAGGAAGGAGATGGAAATGATGATTAAGAAAGAAAAAGAAGTTAGGTTATTTAATACTAATTTAGAATGTAGAAATATTGACGATAGAATGATAATTGAAGGTTATGCAGTAGTATTTGAAAGTCCAGCTACTCATGGCTATACAGAAATTATAGATAAAAATGCTTTTAACGGAGCAGATATGAAAGATGTTATCTTAAGATATAATCATGATGATAGCCATCTGTTATTGGCAAGGACACGTAATAATTCTTTACAATTAACAATAGATGATAAAGGGTTATTTATTCATGCTGAATTAATTGATACAACAAGTAATAGAGATATTTATAAATCTATTCAAGCTAAACTCTTAGATAAGATGAGTTTTGCATTTACAGTAGAAGCAGAAGAAAATGACTATGAAACTGATACTAGAAGAATATTACAGTTTGATAAGATTTTTGATGTTTCTATTGTAGATGTACCATTTTATGATACAACAGAAGTATTTGCTAGAAACCTAGAAAAAAGTGAATCTAGATTTTTAGAAGGTAAGAAGAAGTATGATGAGTTGAAGCTTGAAAAAGAAAAGCTATCTACAATACTTAAATGTATATAATCCTGACAAGGACATTTCTGTGAGAGAATGTCTTTTTTTCTGTGAGAGAAAAATAGGGCTAGTTATAGAACTGCGAGAGGCAGTATAAATCAAAAAAATAGGAGGAAAAAATAATGAATAAAGAAGAATTAATGAAAAAAATTAAAGAAGCTAAAACAATGGAAGAAGTAGAAGAACTACGTTCACAAGTTGAAGCTTTAGAAGTTGAAAAGAAAAAGGAAGAACTAGAAAAAGAGTTGTCTGATGATAGTTCTATTTCTAAAGAAGAAGAAAGAAAACTCATTAGAGAAACAGACTCAAATGAGAAAGAAGAAAGAAAATTTGTAAAAGTAGAAAAGAAAGGAAATGATGATATGAAAGAAGAGAAAAGAAGTCTTGAAGAAGTGCTTAAATCAGAAGAGTATCGTTCTGCTTGGGCTAAAAAGTTAATGAATAGAACTGATTTTACTGAAGCAGAAAAAAGAGCTTTAGGAGATGCAATTACTACTACATCTACTACATTTGTAGAAAGTAATGCAAGTACTCAAGGTATCAACAATGGAGGTTTATTTATTCCAACATCAGTTAGATTAGATATGTTAAGAATCATAGATGAAAGTTCACCATTTTTAAGAGATGTAAGAAAAATTGCTGTTGCTGGTAATATTACAATGCCTTATCTAAATGCTTCAGATGATGCAAATTGGTATGCAGAACTTACTGATACTAAAAACGAGGGACAAGAGTATAAGACTATTAGCTTAACTGGTCATGAACTTGCTAAACAAGTAGAAGTTACTTGGAAGTTAGAAGCAATGGCTGTTGATGCATTTATTAGTTTTATAAGTTTAGAACTTGCTAATAAAATGGGTAGAGCTCTTGCCAAAAATGTTATTTATGGTGATGGAGATAAAAAGCCTACAGGTGCATTACATGGATTATCTGCAGTAAATGGAGATGAAGTAATCGCTACAATGATTAAAACTTATGATTCATTATCTAATGAAATGAAAATAGGTGCTAAAGCTTATATATCTAATGCTTATGCAGTACAAATTGTAGGTTATAAAGATAATAATGGTAATTATCCATATCTAAGAGGATTAGATGCTACTGCGCTATTTAAAATTGAAGTTGATCCATTCTTGGATGCAGAAGATATGCTTGTAGGTAATGCTCAAAATTATGTACTTAATACTGTAAAAGGTATGGAAGTAAATAAAGAGGTTAAAGTAACACCTAGAAGAACAATTTATTCAACTTATGCTATTTATGATGGTGCACCTTATCCTAAAGCTTTCGCTAAAGGTAAAGTAAGTTCAATTCCATCAGTATAGTAAGTTAGAAGGAGGTAGGCTATGAATAATTTGTTAAAACAAGCTAAACAGTTCTTAAGCATAGTAGAAACATCTACATTAAAAGATGAAGAGATAAAACTTCTAATACGTTCAGCTATTTTAGAGCTTGAACGAAGTGGAATAGATACTAAATATAATTATTCTATTGAAACAGAACAATTTGATAGTTTGATTACTACTGCTATTATGTTTTATGTTAAATCAACATTTGGTAATGTAGATATTAAAGAAAAAGAATATGCCTTAAGAACTTTTAACACTTTAGAGCAAAGTCTATCTTTATCAGATGGATATAGAAAGAAGAGTGATAATCTATGATAGCTGTAGAATTAACTCTTCTTTCTTTTTCTATTTCAAAAGATGAAATAGGACAAGAGATAAAAAATGAAATCAGAAAAGATGTTCCAATAATAAAGCAAAATTCTATTATGTTTGAGGAGTTCTATGAAGCTAATGAACAAGGTATTAGACCAGAAGTTAGGTTTGTTATTTCATCATTAAACTACAATAGAGAGCAAGAATTAGAGTATATGGGAGAAAGATACAAAATTGTAAGAACTACATCTACTAATCCAGATGAAGTTTCTTTAATTTGTGAGCATAGAGTTGGCAACGTCAAAGAAAGTAACAGTCAATAGTCTTGCTAATGAAATAGCTGATATTCTTACTGAATATAAAGACGACATTGATGATTTAGTTGTAGATATAACTGATGAGGTAACTAAAGAAGCAAAGAATGAATTAAAAACTATAAGTCCAGTTGGAGAAACTGGAGAGTATAGAGATGGCTGGACTATAACAGTAAAGCAAAAAGGTATAAGTTTCTTTTCAAAAGCAGTATGGAATAAAAAGCATTATAGATTAACTCACTTACTAGAATTTGGTCATGCTACTAAAAATGGTGGTCATACTATTGCTCAACCTCATATACGACCTACAGAACAAAAATATAAAGAAAAATTTGTTGATGAGTTTGAAAGGAAAGTTAAAAGATGAAGTTAAGTGAATTAGACGATTTATGCAAAGAGATTAATATTCCTTATGCTTATGGAAAGTCTACAGAACCTATAAGTCCACCGCACCTAATAGGAACTGTTATAGATACAGATAATTTCGGTGCTGATAATAAGGTCTGGTATAAGAATTGTAATTTTAGATTAGAGCTTACAACCATAAAAAAGGATTTAAGTCTTGAAAGTAAAGTTGAAAATGAACTACTTAAAGACATTTATTGGGATAAAACAGAAAATCAAATAGCAGATGAGGGTGTTTATAACATCTCTTATTTTTTTAATATAGAGGAGGAATAAAAAATGAATAAAGTAAAATTTGGATTAAGCAATGTATATTATGCAGTTAAAACAACTTCACCAGAGGGAGAAGTATCTTATGCAACACCTGTAAGAATTCCAGGTGCTGTTAATCTTTCATTAGACCAAGAAGGAGAAATAACACCATTTTATGCAGATAATATTACTTATTATTCTGCAAGTAATAATAATGGTTATAGTGGTGATCTAGAAATAGCAGATATTCCTGAATCATTTCAAAAAGATGTATTAGGTTATATTGTTGATAATAATGGTGCTTTAATTGAAAATGCAGATGCTACAATTAAACCATTTGCATTATTGTTTGAAGTAACAGGAGATGAGAAACCTAGAAGGTCTGTACTTTACAATTGTATGGTAACAAGACCATCTACAGAAGCTTCTACTACAGAAGATACAAGAACACCACAAACTGATACATTAAGTATTACAGCAACACCAAGAGAAGACAATAAGAATGGTAAAGCAGTAATGACATTATCTGATACTAATACAACAGCATTTAATAGTTTCTTTTCAAATGTTTATGAGCCATCTACTATTCCATCAGTATAGGTTTTAAATGAAGACAATTAAAATAGGTTCACAAGAGTTTAAGATTTCTTGTCATGCATCTACATATAGAGATTATGCAGATATTTTTGATAGAAATATCATGAAAGATTTAAATACTACACAAAATTTTTTTAGAAAACAAATAAAGTCTTTAGAAAAGCATAAAGAAGATATGCCAAATGCTTCAGAGCAAGAAATTCATGAATTGATTTTTGAAGAAACTGCAGATGATTTAAATGACTTTATTGAATGTATTACTAAAATGTGTTGGATATGTATTTATGATAATAATAAAGATATCACTTGTTATGATGAGTGGTATGCCTCATTAGAAAGATTATCTTTATCAGACAAATGGATTACGGAGGTGATGGCACTTTGTGCCAATTGCTTTTGTTGACGAGAAATTAATAGAAGCATTAAAAACTATTGAAAATAATGATTCAAATGAACCCGTTTATTTTCCTGCCCATACTTTTGAAGCCTCATGCTTAAGAGCAGGAATATCATTAAGTGATTTAGAGAAGAGGACTTATGTTTCAATCATGAAAGTTCTCTTCTCTTTTTTAAAATCTAATAAAAAAGAGGGAACGAAGATGGCTACTCAAAAAGATATTGATAAATTTATGAGTTAGGAGGGTTACAATGGCAAGCAGTAAAAAAGTAAGAGGTTTATTGGTTGAAATTGGAGGAGATACTACTAAACTTCAAACAGCTTTAAAAGATGTAGATAAAACTACTAATAGTCTTAGCAAAGAATTAAGAGGTATTAATACTTTACTAAAATTTGATCCCTCTAATACAACATTATTAAATCAGAAGACAGAGGTCTTATCAGAAACATTAAAGGAAACTGAAAACAGATTAACTGCATTACAACAAGCACAACAGAAATTAGATGATGCAGGTGTTGATAAACACAGTGCAGAATATAGAGATTTACAAAGAGAAATAGAATCTACCACTCAGAAATTAACTAATTTAAAAAATGAAACAAGTAATTTTACTAAAGCAGGTAAAGAGATAGAAAAAGTAGGTACTACAATATACAATTTAGGTAATACAGTTGATAATGTTGGAAGTAAAGTAACAACAGGACTAACTTTGCCTATAGTTGCTTTAGGTACTTATTCAGTTAAATCTGCAATGGATTTTGAAAGTGCTTTTGCAGGTGTAAGGAAAACAGTTGATGCGACTGAAGAAGAGTATAGCGAATTTAGAGAAGGTATTCTTGAAATGTCTAAAGTGCTTCCTGCAAGTGCAGAAGAGATAGCAGCAGTTGCAGAAGCTGCAGGACAATTAGGCATTCAAAAAAGTGCTATATTAAGTTTTACTCGTACTATGGTTGATTTAGGAGAAGCTTCAAACATGACTTCTGATGAAGCTGCTACAGCATTAGCAAGATTTGCAAATATTACTCAGATGGACCAAAGTGAATTTTCTAATCTAGGTGCTGTTGTTACTGATTTAGGTAATAAATTAGCATCTACTGAATCTGAAATAGTAGAAATGGGATTAAGACTAGCAGGTGCTGGTGCTCAAGTAGGAATGACAGAAGATCAAATATTATCTTTTGCGGGTGCTTTATCATCAGTTGGAATAGAGGCAGAAGCTGGAGGTTCTGCATTTTCTAGAGTTATGGTTCAAATGCAATTAGCTGTAGAAAAGGGCAATGAACAATTAAGCCAATTTGCAGAAGTTGCAGGAATGAGTGCAGACCAGTTTAAAGTAGCGTTTAAGGAGGATGCTGCAGGTGCTATTATAGCATTTATAAATGGCTTGTCTAATTTAGATGGAACTGGTAAATCTGCAATTGGTGTACTTGATGAAATGGGCTTAAGTGAAATAAGAGTTAGAGATACATTATTACGTGCTAGTGGTGCTGCAGATTTATTTAATCAGTCATTAGAAATAGGTTCTAAAGCTTGGCAAGAAAATACGGCTTTAACTAAGGAAGCAAACGAAAGATATAAAACATCAGAATCACAATTAAATATGGCTCAAAATAAAGCTAAAGCCTTAGCAATTACTATGGGTGATGAACTATTACCTCATATTAACGATTTATTAGACTTCTTAGGAGATTTAGCAGAAAGCTTTGCTGATATGACTGATGAAGAACAACAGGCAGTACTAAAGACTGCTGCATTAGTTGCAGGTATAGGTCCAGCTATTAAAATAGTTGGTAATTTAGGAAAGGTATTAGGAACTGCAACTAAAGGAGTAGGGACATTTACTCAAGCTATAGTATTAATGCAAAATGGTATAGGGACTGCTACAGGTTCTGCTGCAACATTAGCAAAAGTATTAAGTGCAGCGGCAAGCCCAGTAGGAATATTAACAATAGCATTGGCAGGTTTAGCAGCTACAACTTTAGTTCTTTCTACAAGGCAAACAGAAGAAGAAAAAAGAATTGAAGCTTTAAATAATAAAATAAAAGAGCAAACTACTGCAAGAAAAGAACTATATAACGAAAGGCAAAAAGAGGTAGAATCATCTTTAAGAGAAATAGATAGTATTGCGGGATTAATGAATGAACTTAATTTATTAGTTGATGCTAATGGTAAAGTAAAAGAAGGTTATGAAGAAAGAGTAAATTTTATTTTAAATGAATTTAATTCTGCGATGGGAACTGAATATTCTTTAGTTGATGGTGTGATTAAAAAGTATGATGAGTTAAATGATACTTTAGATTTAGTCCTTGCAAAAAAAAGAGCAGAAGTTATTTTAGGTTCACAAGAACAAGATTATAAAGATGCTAAAGAAAACATAGACGAATATACTAAGAGTTTAACAGAAGCTGAAAAAGCACAAGAAGATGCACAAAAAAAATATAATAATGCTGTCGAAGAACTTAAAGAATACCAAGAAAATGTAGCTCCTAATAATGCTAAGTTAGAGGGGCAAGTTGAAGGATTACGCAAGGAGTTAGATGAAGCTAATAAAAGTTTAAAAGATGCTCAATCTAATTACGATTCTGCTATGGGGGCAATAACCACATATGAAACTAATTCATTAAGAATGCAAACAGATGATATAAATGAACTTAACAAAATAATTTCTACTAATACTAGAATTGTTGATGAAAATGGCAAAATAAAAAAGAAAGCCTTTTCTAATGAATTAGCAAGTCAGTTAAGACAAACTGAAACTATAAAGAATGAGTATAAGAAAAGGATTAAAGATGCAGATGAGTATGAAAAACAAGTCCTAGAATCTAATAATAGAATGTATCAACAAGTATTAAATGATACAATTACAACTTTAGTTTCACAAACATCTGCTATAAATGAAAATTCTCCTGCTGTAGTACAAGCTTGGAAGACATTAGCAGAAACATCTAAAGGACAATATCAAGCAACTTTAGCAACATTACCTGAAGATGTTAGAAATACAGTAGTAAAAATGACTGGTGTTGCTTATAATCAAACAGAAGCAGTTGCTCTTGCATGGGCTAATATGGCTATTACTTCAGAACAAGAGTTTAAAAATAATATTTCTATGTTAAGCCCTGATATGCAGGAACAAATTTTAAACTTAGTTTCTATCATTAATGAAAATGGTGGCGAGGTTACTGATGAAGCTAAAACACTTGCTGATAATGTTGTTAATGAATTAAATAGGCAAGGTGAAGCAGAAGTAGCTGGTGTTAATTTAACTAAAGGATTTGCACTAGGAGTTGGAGATAGAGAAGCAGTTAATGCTGCAGTAGGTGCAGCAGTTGACATGGCTAACAAAACTTTAGAAAGTATGCGAAAGGCTTTAGGAGAGCATAGTCCATCTAAAAAAGCTAGAGCATCTGGTATTAATTATACTAAAGGATTTACGCTAGGTATTTTAGACGAAGAAAAAAATGCTATAAAGGCAGCTAAAGATTTGGGTAATAAAGTTCTGAATGAGTTAGATTATTCAAATAAATTTGCTACTGGTTCTATTGATGCTAATATTAATAAACAAATAACAGATGCTACTAAAACTATTTTTACAACTCCTAATATTCAATTTAATGTTCAGACTTTAAATAAAGAAAATTTAGATCTAGCTTTCAATTATATTAACAAGAAATTTGGAAGTCAGTATTAGAGGTGGTTATATGGCAAATAAGGTAAGAGAATTTAAACTTGTAAATGAAAAAGGACAAACGTATTCATTGATGGATATAAAAGACTATGCTTTATTAACTGAGCCTGACGGATTAGGATACTCATATTCAACATCTTATACAAAAGTAGGAGAAGTTTTCATTAATAATATAAAAGAACAAGAACAAGTACAAATAACTGGGATATGTAACTTTTTATATTATGAAAACTATACTAATCTTGTTAATTTTATTGAAAGTTCAGAAAGTCTTAGATTAAGTTATAAAATTCCTTTGAAAGATGGTTCACAAATAGAATATTTTAAAAACATTGAAATACAATCTTTAGGGAAAACAGAAAAAGAAGAAAATGGAATATTAAGTTGTCCTATTTCTTTTGATATGACATCTCTTTGGTATGAACAAAAAGAATATACTTATGATATGTCTGCAGAAGATAATGAGGTTCGTTGGGATTTTAGATGGGGTAGTAGATTTGCTAACTATAACTCTAGGAAGCTAGAGTTTAATAATACTGGACATACACTAGCACCTATTTATCTAGAAATAGATGGTGCTGTAACTAATCCTGAAATCATTGTTACCGATTCCAACGGGACAACATTATTTAATTTACTAATCAATATTACTATAGCTCAATATGAAAAATTCATATATAGTTCTGTAGATGGAGATATAAAGATACTTAAACAAAATGTAGATGGTACTTATGAAAATTTATTTAAACAAGATTATATTGACATAGAAAACAATAATATTTTCAAACTACCACTTGGAACATCTAATATTACAATACAAGCTGATAACGAGATAGTATCTGCTAAATTAAATATTTATCCATATTATAAATCAATTTAGAGGTGGTTTATGGAAGATAGTGTAAAAATAATATTAGACAATGAAGAGTATGAATTAGTTTACAATGAACAAACTGACTTGTATGAGTTATCTTTAGAAGCTCCACTTCAAACTGGTGTACACAACATAGAAGTATCTTATACATCAGGTGATGATACTGCTATAGATGATATTGACTTGATAGTTTTAAAATTAGAAGAGAGAGAAATACCTTCAGAAGAAACTATTGCTTATTTTCTTGATAAAATGACTCTTGAAATATTAGAAGTTATTCAATTAAGTATTGAGGAGATAAATAGGGATTTAGAAACAAATGGTAATTCTTTATTCACAAGCATTAAAAAGTTAAATATTGAGGAAGGTGACTTTATATATTTAAAGAAAAATGATAAAACTAATTTTCTTGGTGTTGTAGTAAGTCAAGAAAAATCCTCAGATAGTGTTTTATATACAATAACTTGCAAAGACATTTTATCGTTATTTGATATTTCTATGTTTGTTGAGAATGAAGAAGTAATATCATCTACAGGAATAGAAGACTTTATTAAACAAACAATAGAAAGTGAATTTATAAATAATACTGATACATTTGTTAATAGAGAATTTCTTTCAGTAGAAGCTTTAACACATAGCAAGAAGAACATCAGTATAAGTAGTATTGTAACTGTTTCGAGTAATATGTATAATTTATTAACTTTTATTAACAATGCTATAAAAAATTATGATCTTGATTTTAACTTTATCTTAAATAAAGATACAATTAAACTTCAAATTGCTTCTAAAACAGAAGATAAAATGTTAATTGATGCTACTACCTCAGATATTTCAAATTATACTGAGGTTTTTTCATTAAATTATACTGCAAAAGTAGAATGCTATATTAATACTACTAAAACAAAATATTATAGATATCTTCTAAATGATAGAACAACGACAACTAATAAAAACGCTCCTAATAGAGTAAATGGAAAAACACAAAAGATAACTGTAGAAAATGAAGAAGATGCAGAACAAGCTTCTATTGATGTATTTAAAGGAAATTCTTATGAACATAATATAACATTTGATATTCTAAAGAAATCTAAACTATACGATGTTTCTAAAATTAATTTAGGAACACCAATTTTAATAAAAACTCAAAACAATATTATTCAAGATACTTATATTTCTAAAATTGTGGATAATAATCACAATTATTTAACATTAAGTTGTGGAAATATAAGAATTGATTATATTGATAAGGTTTTACAAGAAAGGAGAAATTAAGATGTTAAAAGGACATTCTTACGATAAACAAATATATTATTCAGCTGCTGATAGAATAATTAATAATACGTTTTTAAATGGTTCAAATGGAATATTTGAAAATGAGGGTGCTGGATGTGCTTTATCTTATACAAATAATACTGTTACTGTTAGTAATGGTTTTTTTATTGTACAAGGAGGACTTACTGAAGTTGTTAACTCAGAAACATTATCAGTAATTTTAGATGGTTCTTATTGTATTTTAGTATATGAATTAGATATGTCAAAAGATAATACTGACACAAGTTTTACTCAAGGTCAATTTAGAGTTTTAACTGGCCAAAGTTCCTATCCAGCTTTAACACAACAGAAACTAACTGAAAATGCTGGTATTTATCAGTATGAATTTGCTAGATTTAGAGCATTAGCGACTGGAATATCAGATTTTGTAGATAACAGAACTTTCTTAGATTATAATTCAATTTTTGAGTATATAGAAAGTCAAATAGAGATGATAGAAGATAATGGTCTATATGTTACTAAAAATGAATTTAATCCAGTTAAAGAAACAGTAGAAGAACTTAATAGTAATCCTATATTAGTTGTTTCTGATACACAACCTTCACCAATAGTAAACAAGACAATAGTCTGGATTAAACCAAAGGGGTAGTGATGTATGAATGAATTTGCAAGAGCTGGATTTAATTATGGCTCTTTTTATTATGCTTATATTTTAAAATGGCAATTATTGAGTCAAGACCAAATAAATAATAGGTCAACGATTAGAGTTCAAGCCAGTATTTATGTAGGTGCTAATAATATTAGTTGGTCTAGTGGTTCTGCTTCCCTTTATAACACTTCTTTTGGACTGGCTAATACTTATTATCGAGGCGAAACAGTTGTTAATAGTCAAGATATAACAGTATATCATGATTCTAACGGAGATGCTTCTATATATGTTGGTGGCTCTATTAATACTTCTTTTGTAATGAGTGGTAATTGTGGCGGAACAATATATTTGCCAAAAATTGATAGAAATGCACCATCAATTAGTCTATCTGCTAAATCTATTGCAGAAGAAACAGCAACATTTAATTACAGTACAAACAGTACTCTTGACAGTTTACAAGGAAGATTAAATAGTGGAAATTGGCAAAATATATCAATGAATAATCCTATTACCTTATCTAACTTGTCTGATGATACAAATTATACATATCAAATAAGAGGTAAAAAAGCGAGTAATCAGATATGGGGTTCTAGTAACACAATTTCTTTTAAGACAGTAGCTGGTACTTTTGCTATGGTTTCTGTTAATGGAGCAACATTTAAAGATGCAGAAATTTATATAGCAACTGAAAATAGTGTAGAAAAGATATCTAAAGACCAATATGAAATTATAGAAGGTGATGACAGTTGATAAGAATAGACGAAGTAAGGTTAAATCCACAGAAAGTTTATCAAGGCAATACATTTTCTATACAAGTAAAAGTTTCAAAAGATGAAAAAGCTTTAAATAAATTAGCTTTTAAATTATCTAGTAAATTGGGAGGAGGAATTAAAGATGGACGAGCAACAAAATTTAAAAACTGATTATCAAGATTATACATATGTAGGCAATAAAAAATTCAATTTGATTAACAATTCTGATGGAACTGTATCTCTTGAAGATGTAACAGACTATGAAATAGAAGGTGATGATTTTGGATCAAATGATATAAATGCAACAAATCAAAGAATTAATGAGATGAATGCAATAGGTGTCTATCAAGGTACTTGCACGGACGAAGAACTAGAACAAGCAATTGCAGAAAGTGATTAAAGAAAGGAAAGTGATAATAATGAAAGTTTACAATATGTTACATGGGGGGGGGAGCTTACTGCTTAACTCCTCTTATGAAAGGAGGGAGAGGCTAGTAATTAATTCTCTCTCTCAAAAGAGGTGTAACTATGAGTAATAGTGTACTTAAAGACAAGGATGAAAACATATTAAACCCTAAGATACCGAGATACGAAAAATTCCAAAAAAAATTTGAAAGTGGTGAGATATTAACTAATCAAATGACTAATGGTCAAATTGGAGGTATAACAGGTGCTTATTATGATTTAACATTTGAAAGAGCCTATAATAATATACCTAAGGTTGTTTTAGAGCCTAGAACAAAAGTCGATAATATGGGGTTTGTTCAAACATTAGTAGAGAATTTAAGCACAACAGGATGTAGAATTTGGATAAATTCTCAACCACACTCAAATAATTATAGTGTTATGTATTTCATATTCGAAGAATGAGCATAACTCATAGTTAAAGCTAATAAGCGAAACACGTGAATGAAGTATTAAAAGATAAATTAGGAAAAATACTAAATCCTAAGATACCAAGATACGAATGCAATTTATATACAAACGAAGAGCCTATTAAAACAGGACGTAAAATTGATGGAAAAGATGAATATGTAGAAAAAATAAGCATACTTCAATTGCCTAATGCAAGTTCATTAGAGGTAAATACTGGATTAAACATTGACGAGATAAATGTTACATATATAAAATGTTTAGCTTATAGAAGTAGCGACAGAACATACATACCTATTCCATTTATAAGTATGGCTAATGCTCATATTGGATTAAATACTAAAGTTACAAATGATATTTTATACTTATTAATTGAAACTACTATTGATCGATCAAACTTTAGCGCTCAAGCCGAAATTAGTTTTACATATAAATGAGAGAGAATTAAATAGCCAATTATATGGCAATAAATAATGTATTAAAAGATAAATTAGGAAATATATTAAATTTAATAATTCCTAGATACGAAAAAAGAAGATTTAAGATCTTATGGGAAAATACAAGTAAAACATCAATGCTTGAAGGAACAGAAATAAATTTATCAAATGATGATTATGATATGTTGTTTTGGATTTTTTCAACATCAGTTAGTGGAATACAGAATAATTGCTTATCAGCTTGTATGAAGGGGAATAATTGCATATTATACACTTCAACAATATCTAGCAACACACAAGTAAGACGTCAATTAAATTATGTTTCTGATACTAAATATACTGTATCAGCTGGTTATGCTCCTGGGGGCGAAGACTATAACAATGCAATACCACTTTATTGTATTGGAATAAAATTTTAAGGAGGAACAATGAATGAAATAATTAATTCTGCAAAAGAAATAGGACAATTTATAGCATTAGTTATAGTAAGTCTATTCTTTTGTAAACAATATCTAAATCAGTACTTTAAAAAGACAAATGTAGGTAAGATGTTACCTAGACAGAACAAATTAGATTTAGAAATACTTAATAAACTAGAGTATGTAAAAGAGATTCTAAATGCTGATAGAATCCATGTGTATGAGTTTCATAACGGCGAACATTATTCTGATTATAGGTCAGCATATAAATTCTCATGTACATATGAAGTTTTTAAAGCTGGTAATCAACCAGTTCAACAGAGATGTATAAACTTACCTACCAACTGTATGCCTCAGTTTATACATAGGATTACAGAAGATGGTAAGTTTATATGTAAAGACTTAGAAGAACTAAAAACATCTATGCCAAGTACTTATAATTTTAAGAAGAGTATAGATGTAGATTCTTTCTGTGATATAGCAATCCACAACAAAGAAGGTAACACCATAGGTTTTATTGCAATACATTGGTTTAACAAAGAAAATATGAAAGTAAATAAAGATGTGATTAATCAACTTGTATGGTATGTTGAAGAGCATCTTATTAATTCAAAGTAAGAAAGGAGATGACTAACTATGGAAATAACTTATGTAGTAATCATAGCAATAGTAGCCTATATCTTAGGTGCTATTACTAAAATATTTATAGACACAGTACCTAACAAGTATATTCCTATTCAGAATGTTATAGTTGGTATTGTAAGTGCATTAATTTGCTTTTTCACAGGCATAGAGCCTAACTTACTACAGGCATTAGTATTATGTTTAGTAGCGACTATGGGTGCAGGTGGAATTGCAGATTTGATTAATATTAAAAATAAGTAGAGGAGAAATAAAATATGGCAACAATAAAAGAAGAAGAAACTCTTTCAAAAGAAGAGGCTAATGTAGATAAAGTAGAAACTGGAATAGTTGAAGATGGTAAAGGGAGTGATGAATAATGGAAATAATTGAAATGCTAGCACCACTTGGCTATAGTTGTAGACCAGGTATATCAAGAACTGGATTTAGAGGTATTACTATTCATAATACGTCAAATCACAATAAAGGTGCTAATGCAATAGCTCATGCAAATCTATTAAGAGGCTCTTGGAAGAATGTAACCACCTCTTGGAACTACGTAGTAGATCAAGATAGAGCTGTTAGATGTGTACCAGAAAACGAGGTGGCTTGGTGTCAAGGTGATGGACGTGGCGATGGTAACATGAAAACTATCTCTATTGAAATCTGTGATAATTCTGATGGAGATATTAGAAAAGCTACTGACAATGCAGTAGAACTATGTGCAGAGATATTAAGAAGATATGGTGTTACAAATGTTATAGGTTACTTATTTCAACATAATGCTTGGACTGGTAAAGACTGTCCTTACGATATAAGACGAGGTAATCCTTATGACTGGAATACATTTGTTGCTAAAGTTCAAGAGAAATTAAATAATGGAAGTTCTATATCAACTGCAGGTGATCAAATACTTAAAGTAGGGTCAAAGGTAAAATTCAATGGAGTGTTTAGAGTAAATGAAATAATACTTCCAAACAGCAAATACCCTAATGGTGCTATTGGATGCTACGATACCTGCTATGGTTCTCCATGTGGAGTAAATGATTACATTCCTAGTGGTCCACTTGCTAAATGTAATTCTGATGGTAGTAATGCTAATTATAATGCAGTATTAAATGTTGGTGATTACTGGAAATGTGATAATACTTTTACTGTAAAAGGTGTTGAGCTACCAACTAAATATTTAAAAAATGGTGTAGCAATTCTTGAAGCTGATGGAGTTCAATTCAGATGTGATTGTGGACCTTTATACGAAGTATCTAATAATTAAAGGTAGAGTCTTAATTGGCTCTACCTGTTTTTTTATTTTATAATATTTTATTTTGTCTTTCAAATACCTCAAGTGCATATTTAAAAGTGGTTTCTATGTAATATTCATCTTCTTCTAGTTCTTTATCAGGATTAAATGGGTCTTCTTCTGTGATAAAGTCATAATTTGTAAAAATAATGTGATTTCCTACTATTTTATATACTAATATACATGGATTATCTTCTCCAAATTCTTCAATGTCTTCTTTTAGTTCTACTATTAAATCATCGCTTTCATAAGACACTATAATATCAATCTCATCTTCATTCTTAAAAAAGTTTTCTATTTTTTCCCATGTCTCAACAGAGCCTAGCCTTTTTCCTTGTTCTATTTGCTCAATTGTAAAAGGCGATAAGCCAATTTCTTTAGCAAGTTGCCTTTGCGTGTAACAATATTTTATTCTTTTTTCTTTTAACCATTCTTTAGTTCTCATAATTTTCCTCCAATAAATTTCTTTCAAATTCTTCCCAACTCTTGCTAAAAGTATGATTAGCAAAAGCTTCTTTTAATCCACTAACTTGTTTAAGTCTTATAACTTCGTCAAGTTCCATACCTAAATGTTCACATATTTGCTTATCTCCCCATCCTTCATTTAATAATTTAATTACAATTTTACTCATATCAGGTATCTGATGAGTACCTCTTGCTCTATTAAATTGGATAGTCGCACTCATTTGCATTTTAACATCATAATCCAATACTACTACTGGAATTTCTTTTAAATGTAATCTGTCTTTAGAAACTAAATACCTATGATATCCATCTATTATTATATACTCATCTTTTTCTTTATCATAGATAGTAGCAATAGGAAAACAAAAACCGTTATCTTCAATTGAACGTTGTAATAAATCCATTTCTGGTTTAGCAACCTTATTAGGATTCCAATTGTTAGCACTTAGTTTTTCTATTGGTACTAATTTAGCTTCTAAAGCTTTCATTTTAATTTCTTTCATTTATTAATACCTCCTTAGCTTTTCTTAAAGATTTATCAGTAGTTTCTGTGGTTTCATTTAATAAATTATCCCATTTACTTATCATTTTTTTTAACTTTTCAAAATCACTCTTATTTTCTGAAAATGATAATCGTTTCATATAAAAATCATTTTTTTCAATTGCTCTTGCAATTCTTCGCCAGGAAATAACTTTTTTCATACTTTCTTCTTTTTTATCTGCTTCTTCAGGAATATCTTTCAAATCAATTCCTTCTTTATCTTTATACCATTTCATAAACTTTTTAATCTTGCCATAATAATGCAATTCTAAATCTTTATTATATAATCCTAAACTTTCTAACAAATAAATTGTATATTGTTGCCATGTCATATGCTCAGGTTTCATAGAAGTGATATTTCCTAAGGCAGATGTTTTGCAATAGATATTACCAAAATTAACACCATTAACTCTGTTTAAGACTTTCTCCCAAGTTTCACTTTCTAGTGCTTTAAATTGGTCTAATCCATTTCTTTGGTCATCTCCATATGGTTGACACAGACGTTGTTCATGAATTGATAATCCATTTTTATACATTAATTCATAAATATTATTCATGTCAAGATTAAATTTAGTAGTTGCACCCCAGTCATCTTCTGTTCGCCAATCATACATTGGGTAAAAAGAGTACATATTCTCTCCAACTTTTGTCGTCCAATGATGGCTTTTGTACTCAACTTTATTCGGCATTAAAGCTATAGTTCTAAAACGGTTTATACTTTCATCTGCTCTAATTCCAACACCAACAAAGCATAAACCCCCATGAGTTTTTTGGTACCATTCTTGAAATAATGGTACAAATTCTTCAAATTCAATAGGTCTATTATAAAATGGAAAGATATTATTAGATAAATTTATGCTATCCTTAGGTAATTTACGTACCCATATATCTTCATCATCGGGATTCCAACATATCCATTTGGGTTGGAGTACAGATACTGCATTTCTTAAGTACATTGGTAAAGCTATATGATAAAAGGTTCTTACATTTGACAATTTCTTTAATCTATTTATGTAATCTATTGTAGCTTTATATTGTGCCTCAAAATCAATATACATGACATCATATTTTTTATTTAGTTTTTTCGCTACTATATTAGCAAGTTGGACCATTATACCACTGTCTTTACCACCACTTACAGAAAAAATAACATTATCTGCTTCTTTAAAAACTTCTTCTGTTCTTTCAAAAAAAGCTGTTAAGACATCTTTCTCTAAATAGACTTTAGCCATTCAATACCACCTTCCATTATTTTTTCTTTTATTAAATTTTCTAAAGTACATTTTCTTTTTATACTTTCGATTATTAATTTTGTTATTCCTAAATTAGTTAAAAAATAGGTATATTTTATATCTTTATTTTGCCCTATTCGCTTGATTCTATATTTGCTTTGTTCTAATTTAGAATAGTCATAAGTAAGACTAGTATAAACTATTTCATTACAAAATTGTAGATTTAAAGAATATGACCCTACACCAAAAGTCATTAATAACGGTTTAGAATTGTTTTTAAATGCTTTTATGATTTTATCTCTATTTTTTGTATTACCAGTAATTACATAACAATCTAATTTTTCACTTATATATTCTATTTCTTCAATAAAACTACAAAAAACAATAATTTGCTTATCTTTTACATATTCAATAACTTTATCGTTTTTTTTAGAATAATTACTTGCAATTACATTTAATGATGTAAGCATATTAATAATTGATTCACTATTTCTTGTTTCTATATAGTGATTTAGCCTTTTCTCTTTTTCATTATAATAATTATCATCTTCATAATCTATATATACATAGTTTTCCACTTCTTCTTTAAAAAAATCTAAATCGCATTCAAATATATATGGTTTAATCATTTTATATAACAGCTTAGCATTAATATTACTAAATTTATAAAAAGTATGTTCTCTTTGATGATACTTTTTATAGGTTATCTTCTTAAAGAAAGTATTTAAAAATTGTTCTCGGCTCATATCAATTATTAAGGGACTTAAAAAGTACATTTGATTATACAAGTCCCATTCGTTTTTAGTAAGTGGTGTACCATTTAAAATTAATGCGTAACTACATCCTTTACGAATATTACAGAGCCTTTTAAATCTTTTTGTTTCTTCGTTCTTTATAAAGATGCTTTCATCTGCTATTATAAAACATTTTTTATTTTTTATCTTTTTTAAAAGTTCTAAATATTTAGAATCACTTGAAGAAATCGTTTCATAACCAATTAAAATGCATTCACAATTTATGCCCCATTTATTTATTTCCTCTTTAATATTAGATAGGGTAGAGAAAGGGGCTACATATATTAGTAGATCTACTTTATTGTAATTCACTAGCTCTAATGCAACTCTCGTTTTCCCAGTTCCCATTTTCATAAACAATGCTCCAACTTTTAATTTAGAAAATTGTTCAAATGCTAATAGTTGAGTATTGTTCATTTTTATTTTCTTTCTTAAATATTTTATTATAAATGTACTCTGTAGCAAAGCCTCCATTTACAACATAAAAATATTTATTATTTTGAGATATGTGTTCTGCACCCCATCCTTGTAAAATTTGGTAACCATTGACGATATCTATATATTCGTTACCTTTATTGCTATAAAAACCATTAAATAAATGTAAATCACTATTTTTTTTAAGTGCATTTAGCATTTCATCTCTTGTTACTTTCATTTTTTAATTCCTCCTTTACTTTAACATCTTTTTCAATTTTTTCTGGCTCAGTTATATGTAAATATGTTTCGTCAGATTTAGCTCTAGTACAGCTTTCCATACATTCAAATGCTTCTTCGAACTCTTCTGCAGATATGTCAATTTCATCAATTATATCATGTGAATTATATTTACCCTTACCATATTTTTTTAGTTTAAAAGTAAAATCATCTGTATATCCTAAACTTCTTGCATAAGAATTAGAACCATATCTAATTAGTTTACTTGGATGCCAAAATTTATATCCTGCATAATTGCTTTTATTTGGCATTTTAATTAGTGTTGCTTTTCCAGTATCGTATTCAATATTTTGTATGTTAATTTCAATATTTTTCCACATATTATTCATCTTCTTTCAAAATATCAATAACATCTTGCTTACTAAAATCTTTTGTATGAAATAGTAAACCATTTTCTTTTTCAAATGTAGTATCTAGGCTATAAAAGTCATTTATGATTTTATCTTTATTTTTTATTAACCATTCTACATTTTTTTCAAAGTAAAAATCATAAAAGTCATCATCAATTCTTTTGTTTAGGCAAGTACTTGCCATTTCGTTTAAAATATTAAGTTTTAATAAATTTTTAATTTTCATATTTCTCTTCCTTTCAAATTACATATTCATTATAGCATAAGTCGGTCAGTCAGTCAATAGTTTTTTTGAAAAATATTATATTATTATATTTTACCCCTTATTTACCTCTTAAAAGTCTATAATTACATACTTTTGTATATTTTTTTATATTACTATTTGTTATAAAATAAAGGATTTTCTTTTAATATATTATTAAATATCATTGAAAATCAATTCCCTCTGGGGACGCCAGTAGATATTATTATTTTTAGTAATATACTAAAGATATTTACATAAAAAGGTATACTATAATTATTTTTATAACTTTTATTTTGACACCAAGTTTTACGAGGTGTCTTTTTCTAAATTCTTATTAAAAATACACTTGTTACGAATAGAATTTTATAGTATAATTTCTATAGAATAAGAAGGTGTTAACGTGTTAGGTACAATTAGAGAAATAGTAGATAACAATGTTATTTTAGATTTGACTATAGATATAACTAAGCAAGCTAATCTATTGAATTTACATGTTATCTTTGAAGATAATGGAACTAAAATAGTAGGAGAGATTGTTAATAGTACTAAAACAACTTTAAAAATAAATATCGTAGGAGAAATAAAAGATAATAGATTTTTACCAGGTATTAGTGCTAAACCATCATTTAAATCTACTACTAGAATAGTAACAATGGATGAACTTGCTTTAATATTAGGACCGATGGAACCAACTGATAAAGAGGTTACTTTTGGCTTTTCTAATATTTATCAAAACTATAAAATAAATGTTGATATAAATGGATTTTTCAGTAATCATTTTGCAATATTAGGTAACTCTGGAGCAGGTAAATCTTTCTCAGTTAGTCGTATTTTACAAAATGTTTTTGCAGATCCTAAAAAAAGTCCAGTTGGTGCCCATGTTATAATGTTTGATGCTTATGGAGAGTATACAAGAGCTTTAGGTAATATTGATAAAGTAAATCCTAATATGCATTATAAAACTTATACAACTAATCCTGAAAATGCTATGAGTGAAATATTAAATATACCTCTATGGTTACTTGGAGTAGATGATTTAGCATTACTTCTTGATGTTACAACTCCTAATCAAATACCTATTATTGAGAAAGCTTTAAGTCTTGTTAATATCTTAACAGGAGATGATCCTGATGTTATTAAATATAAAAATGATATCATTGCAAGAGCGGTTCTTGATATTTTATTAAGTGGACATCAATCTACAAAGATAAGAGATCAAGTAATTGCAGTACTTACTAAGTTTAATACCAAAGATTTAAGTCTTGATGCTAAAATAGTACAACCTGGTTATACTAGGACTTTTAAACAATGTTTATATATAGATAAGACTGGTAAACTAATGGAAATGGAGTTAGTAGTTAACTTTGTAAAACAATTTATAATGGATGACTTTAACTTAGAAGATAGACCAGAGAAGTTTATTGCCTATACTCTAAAAGATTTAGAAACCGCAATGGATTTCGCTCTTATTAGTGAAGGTATATTAAAAAGTGATAAAGTTTATGACTATGCTAATGTCCTAAGTGTTAGATTACATACTCTTGCTAATAGTCCTAATCATGTTTTCTTTGATTCAACTTCTTATATAAATAAAGAAACTTATTTAGATAGATTATTTACTAATATGGACGGAAATAGGTGTCAAATAGTAAACTTTAATATTAGTTATATAGAAGATAGACTTGCAAAAGTTATAACTAAAATAATATCAAAACTAATTTTTGACACAGCGGTTACAAATGAGGCTAGAGGTAGTGTTCCATATCATATAATTATTGAGGAAGCGCATAGATATGTTCAAAAAGATACAGATACAGAAATACTTGGTTATAATATCTTTGATCGAATTACTAAAGAAGGACGTAAATATGGTGTTCTATTAGGATTAATTACGCAAAGACCTAGTGAACTTTCCGATACTGCTATATCTCAATGTTCAAACTTTGTTATTTTAAGAACACTGCATCCAAAAGATTTGGCTTATATTAAAGATATGGTACCATCAATTACTCTAGAAGTTGCTAACCAACTTAAGAGTTTAAAACCAGGTAATGCTATTGCCTTTGGTAGTGCTTTTAAAGTTCCAATTAATATGCAATTTCAAAAAGCAGATCCTGAACCTTTATCAAATAACGTTGATATTAAAAATATTTGGTATAAAAGTAATTAAATACTTTTCTAATTTAAAAAAATATGTTAGTATAATATATAGTTAATAGGAGGATAAGATATGGCTTTAGATAAATTAAAAAAATTAATAGGTAGTGATGATGGTAATTATGAAGAAGAAGTGAAAGAGGAGGAGTATTATAAAGTGAGTAGAGAAGATTATATGGATGAAAATGGTGTTGCAGGCAGTAAAATGATGTTATTAGAACCACGTGCTTATTCTGAGAGCCAACAAATAGCAGATTACCTAAAAGAAAGAAATGCTGTTGTTGTTAATTTAAAACGTGTAACACCAGATCAAGCGAAAAGAATAGTAGACTTTTTAAGTGGTACTTTATATGCTATAGGAGGAGACTTACAAAAATTAGGAGGAGGAATATTTTTGTGTACTCCGAATAATGTTAATGTAGAAGGAGAAATTAGTGATGATGCTGCTCCTAAGACTACAAGAAAATCTAAAAAACAAGAAGATGACGAATTTGATTGGTAATAACCCGTACTAAGGGATGTGATATTAATGGACAAATTTAACTATGAAGCGAATGGTTATAATCGTGCAGAAGTTAATAAATTTGTAACAGATGTAATTAAAGAGACTGAAGGTATAATAAAAAAGTGTAAAGACCAAAAAAAAGAAATAGCAGATCTTAAAGACAAATTAAGTCACTATGAGGATTTAGAGAATACCTTAAAACAATCTTTAATTAATGCTGAAAAGACTGCTGATAATGTTAAAAGACTAGCAAGAGAAGAAGCTGATATTATAGTTAGTGATGCTAAACATAATGCTTCAAGGATAGTGGGAGAGTCATTATTAAAAGCTAGAAAAATAGAAGATGAAGCGGATAGATTAGAGAAAAATGTAAAGATATTTAAACGCAAATTAAAAATTATTGTAGAACAACAAATGGCTGTAGTAGAAGAAATAGAAACACTAGACTTAGAAGATAAATAGTCTAGTGTTCTTATATCTTGGAAAGGAGATTTATGGAAGAAGATAAAGAATTAGAAGGGTTAATCTTAAAATATACAGCAGCCCTAAAAACCTTAGAAACACAAATTAGTATTTTATTACAAGATTATGAACATAAAAATAATTATAATCCTGTAGAACATATAAAGTCTCGTATTAAAAGTTATGACAGTGCTACAAAAAAATTAATTTCTAGAGGTTATGAATTAACAACTAAAAATATAGAAGAACATGTCCATGATATGGTAGGACTTAGAATAGTTTGTTCATTTTTATCAGATGTATATGAAATAGTAAAAATAATAGAAGATAGTAATCAAATTACAATTCGTGATAAGAAAGATTATATAAGTAATCCTAAAGATACTGGATATTATAGTTATCATTTACTAGTTTATGTACCAGTTTACTTAATAGATGGTGTTACTTTGGTAGAAGCAGAAATACAGATTAGAACCGTTGCCATGGACTTCTGGGCTAGTTTAGACCATAAAATAACTTATAAATTTAAAGGAGAAATACCAGAAGAAATAAAAGAAGGTATGCATAAGTGTGCAGAGGATATTCATGCACTAGACCAAAAGATGTTAAAGTTAAATAATGAAATGCAAATAATTAAAGATGATCAAGAAATTATTTGACTTTTATAAGAAAAAATATTATAATATAGCTACTTTAGTAAAGGGGGAATAATTTATGAAAAATGCTAAAGAAAATAAAGTTTCTAATTTAGAAATCTATGAGAAAAATTTGAAGAAGAATTATGCTATTAAAGGAGCAGTTGCAGGAGTTGCTTTAGCTGCTATTCCTATGGGATTTGCTGTAGCAAATAATGTTTTTGGAATGAATTTTAGAATGGATGATGCTACTTTTGTTGGTGATTTTGTCAATAATTTTTATGGAACTATAGAAACTTGGCTTGGTGCAGCAGTAACTAGTGGTGCTTTAGCATCTATTCCAGTTGCAATCTCACAAGCTAAAGCAGAAGAGAAAGTAAGAAAAATGAAATAGTATTTTTTTGATAAAAAGTATTAAGATAACTCTTAGTACTTTTTTTCATAAAATAACTAGAATATTTGTTTAGGTTATGCTATTCTATATTTAATAAAACGTTAGGAGGAGATTAATTAATGGAAAATGAATATAAAGCTATGGACATTGCTAAATACTTTATAAATGAACTACATCCTGAACCTTTAAAATTACAAAAATTATTATATTTTGCTCAAGGTTTTTCTTATGCTTTTTATGATAAAGAACTATTTAATGATGACTTTGAAGCTTGGGTTCATGGACCAGTTATTCCTTCTATATATCATGAATATAAAAGCTATGAGTATAATCCTATTGATTTAAATTATAACCTAAAAGAATTTAGTAACGATGTAATTGATTTGTTAGAATATGTAAAGAAAAACTATGCAAAGTATGATGCTAAATATTTAGAAGAGAGAACTCATAAAGAAGAGCCATGGTTATTATCACGCACGGGATTAGATCCGGATGAGAGAAGTGATAAGACCATACCAAAATCTAATATCGCTGCCTATTTTACTAGTTATGTATTACAACCAGATGATGAGGAGTGGGATTAATGCAGGGAGAAATTTGGACATATTTAGCGACAAAACCTAATAATACAGGTGAAGCGAAAGTAAGACCAGTTTTAGTAATTGGAGATGATAGTAATAATCAGTTACAATATGTAGATATTCATTATGTAATTATTTCATCATCTGCAGAATGTGGTATTTATGATATCTTATTAGATAAAAAGTTAGCGAAAGAATTAGGATTAGCAAGAGAGTCTATAATTAAAACAACTAAGATATATACAGGACCTAGAAGTAAGTTAGGTGTTAAAATAGCAGAATTACCATCTAGTAAAAAAGAAGAGTTTGTAAAGAAATATCAAGCATACCAAGATGATTTAATATCAAAATTATATTTATAAGACATGAAAGACGGTGATATTTATGGAACTATTAGTACCAGCAGGAGATATAAATTCATTTTATGCAGCATTAAACAATGGGGCAGATGCTATCTATTTATCAGGTAAAATGTTTGGAGCAAGAAGTTATGCTAAAAATTTTACGGAAGAAGAATTAAAAACTGTTTTAAAACTTGGTAAAATATATGGTGTTAAGGTTTATGTAACAATGAATACTTTAGTAAAGGAAAATGAAGTAGAAAATTTTCTTAAAGAAGTAGAGTTTTTATATAGTCTAGGAGTAGATGCTATTCTTATGCAAGACTTTGGGATGATTTCTTTATGTTTAGAAAAGTATCCTAATCTTGAAATACACGCTTCAACTCAAGTTAATAGTAGTAGTTATGAGACTATTAAACTTCTATATGAGATGGGTGTAAAACGTGTAGTACTACCAAGAGAGATGAGTATTGATGATATTAAGAAAATAGATATTCCTATTGAAATAGAAGTCTTTATTCATGGAGCCTTATGTGTAAGTTATTCAGGTAATTGTCTCTTTAGCTCTATGCTAGGTGGTAGAAGTGGTAATAGAGGAGAGTGTGTTGGTAGTTGTAGATTACCTTATAAATTATATAAAGATAAAACTCTAATAGATGAAGGATACCTTTTATCAATGAAAGAGTTAAATACTTCCGTTGATATTAAGAAATTGCCTAGTAATATTACTAGTCTTAAGATAGAAGGAAGAATGAAAAGTCCATCTTATGTAGGTTTTATTACAAAATATTATCGTAAAATACTTGATGACGAAGAATTAACTACTAAGGATTTAGAAGACTTAAAGAGTATGTTTTATAGAGGTTTTACGAAAGGTCATTTATTTAATGATGAAGACTTAATTAATAAGAAAAGTCCTAATCATTTAGGAAGTCATTTGGGTAAAGTTATAGATGTTAATGATGAGAGGATTAAAATAGAACTTGATAGATCTCTATTACAAGGTGATGGTATTAGATTTAGAGAAAGTAATAAAGGAATGATTGTTAATTATCTATATGATCTAAAAGATAATTTAATAAATAAAGGAAATCCTAAACAAATAGTTGAAGTAGATAATAAAGTTAAGTTAACTAGTTTAGATGAAGTTAGAAAGACTACTGATAAATCTCTTGAAATAACTGACTTTACTATTACAAGAAAAGTTCCTATTAATATAGATGTGAAAGCAAAGGTTGGGGAAGTATTTACTTTAAGTTTTAGTGATTTATCTCATACTGTTACTTATACTGGTAATGTAGTAGAGAAATCTATTAATAATCCTATATCTAAAGATAGATTAATTAGTCAGTTAGAAAAATTAGGTAATACTCCATTTGTTTCTAAACATATATCTATAGATATGGATGAAGATATTTTTATTAGAATAGGAGATTTAAATATTGCAAGAAGAACTTTATCAGAAAGATTAATAGGGGAACGTCTTAATGATTATAAAGAACCTATTATTAATGAAGTAACTTTTGATAAAATAAATACTAAAGAGATAATAGATTTAGATAATTACGGGGAAGTAGAAAGAAACCCTTTATATATTAAAGATGTCTTAAAAGATAAAAGTGTTGTTAGTAATTTATTTAGACCAACTACTGATGTAACCAGCTCCTACCATTTAAATGTCTTTAATTCATATACCGCTTATTATCTTTATAAGTTGGGGTATAAAGCAGTTGCTTTATCAGTAGAACTTAATAATATAGAGTTAAAAGACTTAATAGAATCTATTAGAAAAAAGCACGGTAATATTCCTTTAGTAGTTAAAACTAAAGGTTATGTAGAAGTGATGATTATTAAAGGTAATATTCTAAATATAGATAAAGATACTACTTATACTTTAGTTAATGTTAAAAATGATAAATTTAAAACTTACTTTGATGGAAGATGTACTCATATTAATTCTAGTTATAGTCTTAATTTAGATGAAAAAGAGTTTAATTATGATAATGTTTATTTTGTAGGAGAAAATCATGGAAATTAGAAAAGAATTTTATTTACCTAATAAAGGAGTTTTAAGTTTATATAATATAAGATATTTAGAAAGTGATTTTAATTTAGTTATAAAAAATATTTCTGATAGTTTAAAATGTGAGGCTTCTAAAGAACTTTATAATTCTATTAGTAGTAAATTGCCTTCATTTAAAGATAATGATTTGAAAATGATTTTTTCTGATTTAAAAACAAGAAGTGAAGAAAAGAAGGAAAAACCATTTTATATGTTTAAAGATACTATGATAGAAGATGAATTTATAGAATATTTAACTCCTATTGATTATAATTACCAGTCTTATTTACAGTTATTTAACCAAATTAATACTAATTCTATAACTTATCAAGAAAGTCTATATGGACTAACATTTCCTACTAATATTATTACCTTTGATAAAATTGCTAGTTTCTTAAATAGTGATAATATAGATAAATATCAAAAATATCTAAGAGAATATTTAAAAGTTTTTAATTTTGAATATAGAGAAGTTTATTCTAAAGAAGATTTAATTAAAGAAGAGTTAAATCGGATAATTAAGAGTGATTTTAGTAATCTATTTAGTAATAAGTATTCTCTTGAAAAACAGATAGAAGAAGAGTATCATAGAAAACAGGAAATGGCGAAATCTAATGAAAGAATTTTAAAATTAGTTTGTACTAATAAATAAAAGGAGAAAATTATGGAAATTAGAAAAGAATTTTATTTACCTAATAAAGGAGTTTTAAGTTTATATAACATTAGTTATTTAGAAAGTGATTTTAATCTTATTACAGATAAAATCTCTACAAGCTTTGGTAATAGAGTAGTTGATATAACTGATAGATTAATACCAGTTAATGATAATTATTTAAGAAAAATTAAATTAAAGGATAAAAGAAAGATAGGAAAGAAAGTTTATCCTGCTACTTATAAAATATATTTACAAGAAAGTCCTTTTCTTAAACCATTAACATCAATTAATTATGGCCAAGATATTATTAGTTTTAAGGAAATAGATATATTTTTAAGGGAAAACAATAGTCCAGATTATTTAAAAGCTTTAGAAGAATATTTACAAATATTTAATTTTGAATATAAAGAAAATTATGTTAAAGATGAAATAATTAAAAGAGAGTTAGATGAATTGGAGAAGAATAGAGATTTTTATAAAGTTGAACGTTTCTTAGATCAAAAGTATTTTCTTGAAATAGCTTTAGAAAATGATTATAAAAGAAAAGAGGAAATGGCGAAAGCGAATGAAAGAGTTTTAAAATTAGGTAGTAGGAAAGTATAGCAATATAAGTACTATTACTTTTTTTTGTTTTTAATCTGTGGTATACTAAGCTAGTAAGAAAAAGGAGGAATTATGGATAAATTAAGTAGAGAAGAAGTACTACATGTTGCTCATCTAGCTCGTATTTCTTTAACTGAAGAAGAAATAGAGAAGTTTAGAGGAGATCTTAAAGTACTAATGGATGATATAGATAAAATAAAAGATGTAAAAGACTTTGATGATGAAATGATGTATACACCAATAGAAGAGAATACTAGATTAAGAGAAGATGTTGTAGGAGATATGTTAAGTGCGAAAGAAGCGACAATAAATGCTCCTAAAAAGAATGGAAGTTTTATAGAAGTGCCGGTGATGATTAATGAGTAAATATTTAGATTTAAGTATTAAAGAAATACATGAGTTATTAGTTGAGAAAAAAATAACTCCTCTTGATTTAGTAGAAGAAGCATTAAAAAGAATAGAAGAAAATAAAGATTTAAATGCTTTTATTACCATAAATGATAAAGTAAGAGAAGAAGCGGAAGACTTAGGAGAAGTAGACCCTGATAATATTTTCTTTGGTATTCCTATCGCTGTTAAAGATAATATTGTAACTAAAGACTTAAGAACAACCTGTGCCTCACATATCTTAGATAATTTTATACCTATATATGATGCAACTGTTGTAAAAAAACTTAAAGATAAGAAAATGCTAATTATTGGTAAAACAAACATGGATGAGTTTGCTATGGGTTCTACTAGTGAGACTAGTTACTTTGGTGCTCCTTTAAACCCTCATGATAAAAAACGTGTTAGTGGTGGTAGTTCTGGTGGTAGTGCTGTTTCTGTTGCAGGTGGTCTTGTTCCTCTTGCCATTGGTAGTGATACAGGTGGAAGTATAAGAAATCCTTCTAATTATACAGGTATTGTAGGATTAAAACCTACTTATGGAAGAGTTTCTCGTTAGGGTTTAGTTGCATATGGTTCTAGTCTAG